>NZ_JAENGN010000003.1:0-457862 GCF_016533505.1 Parapedobacter sp. ISTM3
CCTCTTCCCCGTTTTTTTTTGTATTTTGAGCCAAAATAGCAGCAACAGCGTCGAATGTTGGGGTAAAACCAGCGATAAATTATCAATGCTGTTCGGCTTAATTGTTAAACTATTAAATACATACATGATGAGTATGAACGACAACACAAAAATCGTAACAGCCCTGCTGGCCGGACTGGTTGCCGGGGCAGCCGCAGGGCTTTTATTGGCACCAAAAAAGGGATCGGAAACCCGTGATGAATTAAATACTTCGGTAAAGAAGCTCACCAAGGCACTCAAAGAAAGCTCCGCCGAGCAAACCGAACACCTGCGTGAGTTCAAGGAAAAAGCGCTGGCAGCGTTGAAAACCAAGCTCAGCAAGGCCGCAAAACGCGTAGAACAAGACGCGGACGAACCTGCTTCCGTATAATGAGCTGACGGCCCACGGACGTTCCCAGTCCGGCAAAGAGGGCTTCCCAGAAACATATATCGATTGTCGTACAGGCTGCATAGCCTGGCGATGAAAGTTTATTTGTTATTTTTTGGCCATAGGCCAAATCCATTAGCCAAGCACATGCAGAAAGAACAAGCTACAGAAAGCAAATTTCCACTGAAAGGCATATTTCGAAAACTTGCGGATTACCGGGATACCCGTTTAAGGATATTTCGGCTCAAGGCTGTTGAGCGCGCGGCAGGGTTAATCGCCCGTGTGACCATCGATGTGACAAAAGTGGTTTTAAGCGTGTTCGTGCTGTTCTTTCTCAGCTTGGCCTTGGGATACTACATAGGTGAACTATTCGGACGCGTTTCTTTTGGCTTCCTTGCGGTAGCCGGTTTGTATTTGGTCCTGTTGGGCCTTGGGGTTTGCTTTCGAGATCGTATTAAAAACCTATTGACAAACCTTTCCATTAGACGGTTGGCACAAAGGAAGGCTGATGAAATGGATTGAGTACGATTATTCAAAGGACTGCAATGGAGCCCATAGGCTGGATGTAACGATTAAAGAACAAGGATACCGCGGAAGTCAAAGTCTTGTTAATCAGCGGAATTTTTCATAAAGGTTCTTAGTCTGTTACGGCGAACTTCTTTGTCCAGTCTTTTTATTTCGCGAGATTCGAAATCCATCTTGTGGACGGATTGTTCAACCAATTTACCGTTTCTTTTTAGGGGATCATGCAATGCAACAAAAAACACCCAGCAGGATTAAACACAACCTAAACAACATACATGACAGATTTATCATTCGACCGCAAATTATCGGGGTATCCGCTATGTATCTTTGATGCGGTTTCATTGCCGCGGCCGACGATTGTTCCTAAACCAAAGTTAGCCGAAAAACTGTTTTTGGGCAAATGGCCGTCCAAATGTCCTGCCGAACAAATACACCCCTATACCTTTGAAGGATTTTTGGCGATCTCCTGTAATCCTGACCGGTCATAGCCTTCCGCGCCTTTCGGCATCGGTAGTGACCGCTTTGTTTCTTGTTTTTATGTTATTGCTGAACGTATAGGTAAACATGAGCGTAAACGACCGGGTAATGCGTTTCTGGTAGAAATCGTGGGTGAAAAGGCGGTAGGTGGAGAAGCTTTTGTCCCTGAGTGTGTCGAATACGTCGTTCATCGCCAGCTTCAGCATCCCTTTGTCCGCAAATAGATTTTTTTGGACGGACAGGTCCAGGTAATAGATATAGGCAGCTTCAGTAACGTAGTTCTGAAAGCCCGAGTTATAGCTACTGTTAACGTCAATGTACCATTTCTTCGGCAAGGTAAACCGCAGGTACGTGTTGTTGTAAAAGGTAAAGCGGGAGGCTACATGGTCCATATCCGGATAATCGAACGCATTCCGGTATATGCCGTTGGACATATTCATGTACAGCCATTTGCGGAGATCACCGTAGAGGCTGTGTTCTGCACCGGTCATCAGCTCCTTCCCGAAGTTAACTGTCCGGTAATAGGTGACATTTCCTTCGGACTGGTAAATTCCGGCCATGACATCGGTGGTACGGTTTGCATATACGGAAAGCGAATGATTACCTTTCTTGTAAGCAAGTTCAAACCGCTGCGTGTATTGTGGCCGCAGGTAGGGGTTGCCCATGATGTACGAGAAATCATTGTCTTTCCGTACGAATGGGTTAAGGTCGCGGAACGACGGCCGTTGTATGCGTCTGGAATAGGTGGCTGAGAGCACCGATTTGTCTTTCAGTGTGTACCCATAAAACAGACTTGGGAAAAAATCGGTATAGTGCTGGCGGATTTCCTCTCCTGTCATGCGGTTTTCGCCGCGTAGGTATGTGTTCTCCACACGCATCCCCGCACGTACTGAGTGGGCCCTGCCGTATTTCGCGGAGTAGGTGAAATAGCCAGCGAGGATATTCTCCCTGTTACCGAAATCCTCCTGCCCTTCGGGCGTAGGCATCCATGCACCGTTGTCCAGCCGGGCCGTGGTCAACAGGTTGTCCCGGCCTACCGAACCGAATTTAAAGCCTGTGGTAAACTGCCAGTTTCCCTGATAGCGTTGCGACCAATCGCCCTGGAGGGTATAATAGTTGGTAGCGGGAAGGGCGTGGAACCGGAAACTGTTATCCTGCATTTCTTCTCCGAATGTGTACACGGTATTGGACGTATTCAGGTTATTTCCGTTATTGGCGCCAGTCTCGGCAATAAACCGGATAACACTGCCCAGGCTATCTTTTCGGTAAAGGTAATTGAATGCCGTATACCACAGGTCTGTCCCGAAATCTTCCAAAGGTGTGTTGTTACTTATGGAGGACAGCCCGGGAGTGTGCGTGGAAAGCTCGTTGCTGGTGGCGTACAGTCCATCCATGTCGTTGTAATAGGCCTCAAGAGCAAGCTCGTGCTTGTCCGAAGGGTAGTATACCAACCCGCCTTGCAGTGTGAGGTTTTTGCGGTAGCCGTCGAAAAATCCTGTGCTGCGGTTTGTGGTCGAGAGATCCGGAAACACCTGTTCTGTCCTGAAATCCCCGTAGTCGTTGTCGTCGCGGTAGTCAGCCTTACCATATACATTCCATTTGCCTGATCCGTAATTTGCCGAAATCCCGCCCCATCCGGACATGACGTCTTCCCTTCGGTAGGTATAGGAACCCGACACCGTCGAAGTAAATCCCTGCGGGACGCCTTTTAGTACGATGTTCACGACGCCACCGCTATTTGCTGCGTCCGTATCGGCGGATCCCACACTCTGCACCTCGATGCGTGCGATGCGTTTAGGGTCCAGGCTCCGGAAGTAGTTGGTCAGATCCTGGCCGGAGAGATTGAGCCTACGACCGTTGACCATGACCAACGGTGCCTGATTCAGCAGTCGCAGTTCGCCGGCACTGTTCACCTGTAGCCGGGGCGTCCGCGCAAGCACTTCCAGGCCGTTCATGGCATCGGCCAGCGGACTGCGGTCCACATGAAACAGTAACTTATCAAAGTCGTGCTCAATGACGGGGCGGCTTCTTTCCACCGTGACGGTTTCGAGCACATTGGTGTTGTCCACGGTTATCGTGCCGATATCCCTGATTTCGTCGAGGTCAACGGTTACGGCATACAATTCCCTGCCGAGGAAGGCGATACGCAGGACGAGTTCGCCGCCGGCTGCCGTAAGCGCGAAGCTACCGTCTTTTTCGGTAAGGGTATGGGCCATGATGGTGGTATCGTTCAAAAGCTTGATTTCAGCGAACTCCACAGCATCGCCGTTTTGGTCAAGGACTTTACCCTTCAGCGTTGCCTGCTGGGCTATGGAGGTAAATGGTAAGAGTAGATAGTTAAGTAAAAGTAGTCTCGCAATCATGTTGAATAATTAAAGGTTAAGCTTTTGCTTGGCGGCTGCAAACAGATGAAGAGTCCATTGAGCCACACTCAAAATAAAGGAATAGGCACCGTAACGCCAGTTAATGTGCGGTTAAAGACGGGTTAAAGCCCGGTTAATGAGTCGTTAATGAACGGTTAATGGTTTAGGCCTTGCTTTCTCCTTTTATTATATTTGGCATATAGTGAAGGATTTCAAGAAAAAGACCAGGGTGTTACTGATCGGCTGTGTGCTGATGATCCTCGCGGTGGGAGGCATCCAGTATTACCTCATCGGCAACACTTATCGCCTTACCCGCAATGAGTATTTCCGTGATGTAAGGAATGAAATGAACAGTGTGCTTTCCACGCCGGAAGTAAAAAAGCACATTGACAGCTGCCTGCCCGCGCTTAAGGAACACCTGGCCCTCGTGTTGCGCGACAGCTTGGATCGGGAAGCCTCGCTGGAGCGTTTCAGAGGGCAACGTCTTAGCTATCTGTCTATCTATAATAGCGTGCTGGACAGTATCATGCAATACCGTTCATTGCTCAGAGATGTTGCCTTTCAGGTCCGTTTTGACGAAATCATTCTCTATGCGGATGGTACAGTGGACACACTACTGCGACGTGTTGATGCTCCGATCGTCATGCTGGGAACGGATGCGGAAGACAACGGCTCCTTTCAGATCAGCCAGGGCAGGCAGCGTGAAACAGGCCAGATTGTGGGGGAGGGCCGACTGCTGGATTTCGAGGTGGCCGTTTCCACGGGGCAGTATCTTGATATATCCGGTTGGGAAGGCGTTGTCCTTGGCAGAATGGGCTTGGTCTTTGGATTGGCATTACTCATTATGGGCGCTATGATTGTGCTTTTCTATCAGATGATGAGCACAGCCATCCGGCAAAAGAAGATTGCCGATATAAAGACGGATTTTACAAACAATATTACCCATGAGTTAAAGACGCCGCTGTCTTCATTGAAGATCATTACCAAGCGACTGGAAAAAAAGCATGGGAGCGAAGATTTCGGTAGGTTACTGCAAACGCTTGAACGGCAACATAACCGTATAAACGGTATCATTGACCAAGTGTTGGAAAGTTCCATGACAGACCGGACCGACCCGGTGATGAAGGATGTCGACATCGTCATGGAACTCCATAACTATCTGGATAATCTATTTATAGAGAGCCACAGGGTGGTACGTGATATCATGGGGCATGGCGTTATGCTGAATACGGACATGCAGCGACTGGAAACCATCCTTAATAACCTGACAGAGAACGCTGCCAAATACAGCGAAAAGGGAAAGGTTATTACGGTAAGGGGATACCCGGAGGGCAATTTTTATTACATCCAGGTCGTCGATCAGGGCGAGGGTATGGAACGTGAACATGTGAGTCATGCCTTTGATAAATTTTACCGTGTTCCGAAGGAAAACAGGCACGAGGTAAAAGGTCTTGGATTGGGACTGTATTTTTGTAAACAGGCCGCAACGGAGCTCGGGGCGGATTTGAGCGTGTCGAGTAAAGTGGGTGAAGGTAGTTGTTTTACGCTTAAACTGCGGATCAGGCAGGCACGGTACGGTGTTTTGGAACTATGATTTTTAGCGTATGAACAGAATATTGATTATAGAAGACGATGACGATATCAGTATGCAGTTACAGGGGTATCTCCATGATGAAGGCTTTCTGGCCGATGTCGCTTCTAACGGCATTGAAGCAAGGGAACGCCTGCGGCGGGACCGTTATGATGTGCTGGTTGTTGACATCATGATGCCGTATGAAGACGGTTTTACATTTGTGGAAAAGTTAAGACAGACAGAGACGAAAATACCTTTTGTGTTTGTAACGGCGAAAAACCAGAAAGAAGATGTCATTAAAGGATTGATGCTTGGGGCAGACGACTATATCCGGAAACCGTTTGACCCGGATGAGCTTGTGCTTCGCGTCAGGAATCTTCTTGCCCGTACACTGAACCCGACCGGCATAAATAAGGAAGACCGCCAGGTCAGGATTGGTGACTATCTCTTTGATCTGGAAAACCTTAGCCTTACCTACAAAGGAAAGCAAAGCCTGCTCACCGAGAAAGAGGCTAAGCTGCTGGCATATTTATGCCAGAACGAGGGGCGGGTCATCCGAAGGGACGAAATCCTGCAGCGGATATGGAAAGAAAATGATTTTTTTTCGGGAAGGAGCATGGACGTTTTCATGACGCGCTTGCGGAAATACCTTTCGCACGATAAACGCATCCAGATAGAAAGTGTCCGAGGCGTCGGCTTCCGATTTGTCAAGAACCGGAATAATTAAGGGTAATGAACAATCAGGATGCATTTTAACACAATCTTGTCGATCGGGTTGTTAATGAATATTCTTATTTTTGTGCACATATTCAATTGCGCAGCCATAACCCTGGCGCATTCACAACCCTTTACAACTGAAATGGGGGTAGAACGTCAGACATCAAGCAAAATATGAAAAACATAGACTACAAAATTGACGACAAGTTGAATTACAGGCCTTGGGTATGGGGGCTAACAATAGGTATAAACAGCCTCATTGCATTAGCTTTTTTCCTGCCAAACATGGAGAAGCTTCGACATTATGATTTCAGTTATTTGCCGAAAGTAAATGCAGTTTTGAACAGTTTGACGTTCATTGCATTACTACTTTCCCTGTTGGCTATAAAAAACAAGAAGATTACACTTCACAGGAACCTTGTGTTTTTGGCCTTTGGATTTACCTCCATATTTTTGGTTACTTATCTGGTATATCATTTCTCGACCCCGTCGGCGCAATATGGGGGCGAGGGAATCATCCGTTACATTTATTTCTTTGTTTTAATTACGCATATTGTACTTGCGGCCCTTATTGTTCCATTAGCTTTGATTTCTATCGGTCGCGGATTGAATATGGAGGTAACGACCCATCGCAGAATCGCCAGATGGACGATGCCTATTTGGCTTTACGTGAGTCTCACGGGGGTGGTGGTTTATTTTATGATAGCTCCCTATTATTAAGAATAATCATTGCTAAGCAAGGCTTATCAGCCGGATAAATACATACAGCGTGCTTACCATAAGTGGCCGCTAAGTCACGGTGGTTGCATAACCGCAATTATCTGCGTTGCCCGACAGGTCAAATTGAATTGGCTCAGCCCACGGTAATATAACAGGCTCGCGCCAGGTATCACCATCTTCGATTGCCTTCACACCCGAAAGTTACCTAAAAACACTGCTTATCGAAGAATGCAGTTTTCCCACAAAAAATTTGCATCTGAACTTATTATCCTATAAATTTGCTATGCATGCATAATAATTTGATTGCTGGCCAACATGAATGATGATAATACCATTGATTACTATTTAAAGGCAGCATGGCAATCCGCAGCCAATAAATACAACCAGATTGCGGCCCGTTTCGGGATTACCCAGGCGACGGGTTACGTGCTAATCAATATACATAAAGAGGGGACGCCGGTGTCGCAAATTGCTTACCTCTTGGGCGTGAAGACGACAAGTTTATCACGTATCCTCAACAATTTGGAGGCCATGGGGTTGATATACCGAGAGACCAACCGTGCCGACAAGCGCTCGGTAAAGGTTTTTTTAACGGAACTGGGGAAAGCAAAAAGAGAACAAGCTAAGGACGTGGTGCGGAAATTCAATGCATACCTGGATGAGCACCTGTCTCAGGAAGAACGAACGGCTGCCGTCCATTTGTTGAAACGCATCAATCAATTGGCAGCACAATACAAACCAGAAGAATAGATAATCATGAGACGCATCAAAAAAGTAGCGGTACTGGGTTCGGGCGTAATGGGCTCGCGCATCGCCTGCCACTTTGCCAACATCGGTGTAGAAGTATTACTTCTTGACATCGTGCCCCGTGAACTGCTTCCCGTTGAAGAGGCAAAGGGGCGGACGTTGGAAAGTAAAACGGTACGCAACCGCATTGTCAATCAATCGCTCGAAGCGGCTATAAAAGGCAACCCGTCGCCCGTGTTTAGCAAACACCTTATCAAACGGATTACCACCGGAAATTTTGATGATGATATGGCTGCAATTGATACGGCAGACTGGATTATTGAGGTGGTTGTGGAGCGGCTGGATATTAAAAAGCAGGTCTTTGATAGGGTCGAGCAGTACCGCAGGCCCGGCACACTTGTTACTTCTAACACTTCAGGTATCCCTATCCACCTGATGGCTGAAGGGCGAAATGACGATTTCAAAGCCCACTTCTGTGGCACGCATTTCTTCAATCCGCCGCGTTACCTGCGTCTGCTTGAAATCATTCCCACAATGGATACCAAACCGGAGATTGTGGAGTTCCTCATGCATTACGGCGACAAATTCCTTGGTAAAACGACCGTGCTTTGTAAAGATACGCCCGCATTCATCGGTAACCGTATCGGTGTGTATTCCATGCTGGCCCTTACGCACTTGGTTGATCAGCTCGGTCTCACTGTTGAGGAAATAGATAAATTCACCGGCCCGGCGATGGGGCATCCCAAATCTGCGACGTTTCGTACGGCTGACGTTGTCGGGTTGGATACGCTGGTGAACGTAGCCAATGGACTGGCTGAGAATGCAAAAGACGATGAGGCCCGCGGAGTATTCCAGTTGCCAGCTTATATCCGGCAAATGGTGGAAAACCGATGGCTGGGTGAAAAAAGCGGCCAGGGTTTTTATAAAAAAATTAAGGACGACAAAGGAAACAGCGAGATATTGGCGCTGGACCTGAAGACGTTGGAGTATCGCCGGCAGGAGAAGGTAAAGTCTGCCACATTGGAAACGACCAAGCCGGTAGACGACATCCGCAAACGCATGAAAGTATATGAGCAGGGGACGGATAATGCAGGTATGCTTTTCCGTGCTATGCATTACCCGCTGTTTGAATACGTATCACGGCGTGTGCCGGAAATTACAGACCAATTTTTCCGCATAGACGATGCGATGCGTGCTGGTTTCGGGTGGGAGCTCGGTCCGTTTGAGGTATGGGACGCGCTTGGCGTGAAAGAAACGCTTGAAAAAATCAAGGCCGAAGAAAAACGGATACCGGGCCAAAGCGGCGAAGTGGCTACGTGGGTTCATGAGATGCTGGCGGCTGGGCATGAATCGTTTTATAAGACTGAACAGGGGATAAGGCATTACTATGACATCCAAAGCAAGTCGTACAAGCCTATCCCCGGTACAGAGGTTTTCCTGATCTTGGACGATCTCCGCGGGCAAAAGACGGTATGGAAGAACAGTGGGCTGACCATTGTCGATCTGGGCGATGGTATCCTCAATGCAGAGTTTCATACCAAGATGAATACGATAGGCGGGGATGTTATCCAAGGATTGCATAAGGCCATAGCGTTGGCCGAAAAGGATTTCCGGGGCCTGGTCATCGGCAACGATGGTTCCAACTTTTCTGCGGGCGCCAATATCGGTATGATTTTCATGATGGCGGTGGAGCAGGATTATGACGAACTCAATCTTGCCGTGAAAACTTTTCAGGATACGTCCATGCGCTTGCGCTATTCGGCCATTCCGGTAGTCGCCGCACCATTTGCGCTCACGCTGGGCGGGGGGTGCGAATTTTCCATGCATGCCGATTTTGTACAGCTCCATGCCGAAACGTACATGGGCCTCGTAGAGTTCGGTGTGGGCGTCATTCCTGGTGGGGGCGGATCCAAGGAGTTCGCACTTCGAGCGTCTGACGAGTTTAAAGATGGGCAGATTGAGCAGAACGTACTGCGTGAGCGCTTCCTCACGATTGGGCAGGCCAAGGTATCGACCTCGGCGGCAGAGGCAGCCGAACTTGGATACTTACGGGCCGGCCAATATGCCATCAGTATGAACAGAAGCAGGCTGCTCGCTGATGCCAAGGCCAAAGCCATTGAACTGGCTGAGGCAGGTTATACACAGCCTGTACCACGTACGGACATTAAAGTGCTGGGCAAACAGGGGTTGGGCATCGTTTATGTAGGGGCCAATTCGATGCGATCGGGAAATTACATTTCTGAACACGACCAAAAGATTTCTGAAAAATTAGGATGGGTGCTGTGTGGCGGTGACTTGTCGTCACCTACCGAAGTATCCGAGCAATATTTGTTGGATTTGGAGCGCGAAGCATTTCTGTCATTGTGCGGCGAGAAGAAAACGTTGGAGCGGATCCAACATATGTTAACCAAAGGTAAACCATTAAGAAATTAGATATGGAGGCATACATCATAGCAGGGTTTCGTACGGCGGTGGGTAAAGCGCCACGTGGTGTGTTCCGCTTTACGCGGGCGGATGACCTCGCTGCCGATGTGATTAAGCATCTGGTGGCTTCGGTACCCAACCTGGATAAAGAACAGATAGACGACGTCATCGTAGGCAACGCAACGCCGGAAGCAGAACAAGGCCTTAATATCGGCAGGTTAATCTCATTAATGGGCCTGGATACCGACAAAGTACCCGGTATGACGATCAATCGCTACTGCGCTTCTGGTTTAGAGACGATCGCTACGGCTGTCGCTAAAATCAGGACAGGTATGGCCGACGCTATCATTGCGGGTGGCGTAGAGGTGATGTCGGGAATGCCTATGGGTGGCTGGAAGCTGGTGCCCAACCCGGAGGTGGCTAAGCATCACCCCGATTGGTATTGGAATATGGGGCTTACCGCTGAGGCCGTGGCAAAAGCATATCAAGTGAGTCGTGAGGATCAGGATATATTTGCCTTCCAATCACATCAAAAAGCGTTGGCAGCCATCAAGGATGGCAGGCTCAAGGAAGGCGTAGTGCCGATTACTGTTGTGGAGCGCTATCTTGACGATGGAAGCAAAATAAGCAGCCGGCAATATGTCGTAGACACCGACGAAGGTCCCCGGGCGGATACCAGTACCGAAGCGCTGGCTAAGCTGAAGCCGGTTTTTGCGATGGGGGGCAGCGTTACCGCGGGCAATTCTTCCCAGACATCAGACGGTGCGGCATTTGTGCTGGTCGTATCCGAGCGGAAACTGAAGGAATTGGGCGCGCAGCCCATTGCCCGGCTGGTCAGCTATGGCGTGGCCGGTGTGCCACCCCGCATGATGGGTATCGGCCCTATCGTTGCGATCCCGAAAGCGCTTAAAATGGCGGGGATGGCATTAGACGATATCAATCTTATCGAATTGAACGAAGCTTTTGCCTCCCAATCGCTGGCTGTCATCAGGGAGCTTGGCATCAACACGGATACCCTCAACGTCAATGGTGGAGCGATTGCTTTAGGCCACCCGCTGGGATGCACCGGAGCGAAATTGTCGGTACAGTTGTTCCATGAGTTGAAGCGGCGGAACCAACGATATGGCATGGTGACGATGTGTGTGGGTACAGGACAGGGTGCAGCAGGGATTTTTGAGGTGTTTTGAGGGGCTTAGGGAATAAGGAGCAAGGATTTGAGATTGAAGCCAGCCCCGTCCTTGCTCCTTAATTTTTTCATCCTTAATCAATAAAATCACCCTTAATCAATAAAAACATGGAAACGAAAAACGAAACAACCATCAAAGGCGGTGAGTTCATCATCAAAGAAACACCGGCAACGGATATTTTTATACCCGAAGACTTCGACGAAGAACAAATCATGATTCGGCAAACCTGTCAGGATTTTCTTGAAACAGCGATTTTTCCGAATCTTGATCGCATCGATGCACAAGAAGAAGGATTGATGCAAAACCTGCTTGACAAAGCAGGCGAGTTGGGCTTGTTAGGCGTGTCCGTTCCTGAACAATACGGTGGGTTTGGCAAAAATTTCAATACGTCTATGCTTGTCGCTGATGTCATCGGCGCGGGCCACTCCTTTGCTGTGGCCTTCTCTGCGCATACCGGTATCGGCACGCTGCCCATCCTGTATTACGGCGATGCTGTGCAAAAAGAAAAATATATTCCCCGATTAGCGACAGGTCAATGGAAAGCGGCCTATTGCCTGACCGAGCCGAATGCGGGCTCCGACGCTAATTCCGGCCGTACCCGTGCCACACTCAATGCCGAAGGAACGCATTACCTGCTCAATGGGCAAAAGATGTGGATCACCAACGGAGGCTTTGCGGATGTATTCATTGTTTTTGCCAAAATCGACGAAGACAAAAACCACACAGCCTTCATCGTCGAACGGGGATTCGGTGGCATCACCATGAATCCTGAGGAACACAAATTGGGTATCAAGGGATCTTCCACCCGGCAGGTGTTTTTCAACGATTGCCCTGTGCCGGTAGAGAACATGCTGTCGGAACGCGGGAATGGATTCAAGATAGCAGTAAATATCCTCAATGTAGGGCGTATCAAACTTGGAGCTGCAACCATCGGCTCTTCGCGCCGCGTCATTAATCAAGCCATTAACTATGCCAATGAACGTGTGCAATTTGGCTTGCCGATTTCCAAGTTCGGTGCAATTCGCCATAAGCTGGCCGAGATGGCCGCACGTAATTTTGCCGTAGAAAGCGCGGCCTATCGCGCAGGGCAACATATCGATGAGGCCTATGAAGCCTTGATTGCTGACGGTATGGATGGTGTAGGGGCGAAACTGAAAGCTACCGAACAATTTGCCGTTGAATGTGCCATTTTGAAAGTTTGGGGGTCAGAGATGCTGGATTATGTGGTGGATGAAGGTGTGCAAATCTATGGTGGCATGGGGTATTCTGCGGATGCTCCCATGGAGCGCGCGTATCGCGACTCACGCATCAACCGCATTTTTGAAGGAACCAATGAGGTAAACCGCCTCCTTATTGTAGACATGCTGCTCAAGCGTGCGCTTAAGGGCGAGCTCGACCTCCTGGGGCCCGCTCAGGCCGTAGCTGCCGAGCTCTTGGCGATCCCCGATTTGACGGAAGCTGAAACATCTTTTGCGTATGAGAAAAGAATCCTTGCTAACCTAAAAAAAACAGGGTTGCTGGTGGCTGGCGCCGCCGTACAGAAGCTGATGATGACGCTACAGAAAGAACAGGAGATATTGATGAATATTGCTGACATCATCGGATCGATTTACCTGGCTGAATCTGCACTACTGCGAGCTGAAAAACTGGTGAACCAGAAAGGTGAGGAAGCGGTACTCGGCCAGTTGGATATGGCGCGAATATATTTGCATGCGACCATCGACAAGGTATTCCTCGCAGGCAAGGATGCGCTCAACGCTTTTGCTGAGGGCGATGAACTGAAGATGATGCTGATGGGCCTGAAGCGCTTCACTAAAGCCGAGCCTTATAATGCCAAGGACGCGCGGCAACGGGTGGCAAAACAATTGATTGACGCAAATGGGTGGTGTTTTTGATCACTTGCAGTTATCGAGGAGTAGGGTAAACGCCACGTCAAACTGGTCTTTCACTTTGACCAGCCCTCCGACCTTTTTCGGGGGGGTAAGATTGAAATCAGCGAACGAGAATGTGCGGCTGCCTTCAAGCTTATAGCCGGTGTTCGTCTTTGAAAACGCGTACCTGAGATTGAGAGGTTTACGCTGCCCGGCAAGTTCAATAACAACACTGCCGGATATAAAGTCTTCCCCGCCATCGCACAAGGGCATCCGCTCCAGCGACACAAACCGGATGGTCATCTGTGGATGTTCGTCTGCTTTCAAGGTCTTCCGGAGATCGGCATTCAGCATCCGGTTATGACAGTCAAACTGGTTGATGGCGATGGTGATGGCGCCCTTCATGTTCACGCGTTTACCATCTTTTGAAACGCTGCCTTGGAGGCGGTCCGCTTTGAAGGTGCCGGAAGCTTCGCATCCGAATGTGTTGATATTGGAACTGCCGTTGATGGTGATGAAGCTGCTGGGCAGCACGGTCCAGTGCAGTTCGCCGCTAGCGTGTGTAGCATATTGCGGATTAGCGTACTTGAAAGAAACAAACGTACATAACATGCCGATAAGTGGCAAGATAGCGTGTCGTCGGATGTAATTTGTTGCTTCCATCATATGGTGTGTTTCGAATAAATCCAGAAAACCTCAGCAGGGAGGTTTTCTGGACTGCTCCTGCACGTGTTAGAAGCTGATTGCCGCCTCCAGCACAACCCCGTTGAATTTACCGTTGTGGCGGAAGTCGGTATTCGGGAAGTCCTTGTAGCTTTGGGTTACATACTCGGCTTTCACCAAAATATTGCGGCTGATAAACCAGCCCCCGGCCACGGCAAAGCGGTCGATTTTTACATCCTCGATGATGGTACCGTAGGGCATTTCGGCGTTGACTACGTTATAGCGTAAGCCACCGTATAGGTTTTCATTTTTGCCGAAGCGGTACAGTCCTTCTATGGCGTACTGTGTGGCCACCCGGTTTTCGGTTTGGTTTTTCGCATATCCGGTGGCATATTCATACGTGCCGAAGAATTCGAATCCCTGCACCTTGGCAAATCCGTTGATCATCACGGCGTCTATTTTGCCGTTGAAATTAGGGTTAAAACGCCCTGATGAGTACATCGCCGTATACCCCTTGAGTGTACCGTCCGCGGTGTACCCTTGTTCCATCACATTCTGGTAATTGGAACCCGTACGGTCACCGCTATACAGGGTGAGCCCGCTGCCATTGGTGCCGCTGTTGTGATACCAGCTACCGGTCAGACGAAGCCGTACATCTTCGGTTACTTGTTTGTCATATCCGCCTTTTAGGTAGATCGAGGGAGCCCGCTTATCAGTGCCATCTGCGTTGGCGGCGGCGGAGTCTACATGTCCCTTGATCATCCCGTTGCTTATCCCTATCATTCCCAGCCATCCATCTTTCTTCAGGTATACCTCAGCGCCGATTTCGGTAGCAAAGGCATCCATGATGTTGCCTTCCATGAAGGGGCTATAAAATGTCTGGCCACCATCAGGCCTCCTGAAGTGTGCATCGCCATAGTTGATTTCCATGTGGCCCGCTTTGATGGTTATGATTTTACTCAACTCATCCCAAAACTGACCCTCAAAAGGGAATTTATCGATTTGCAGGTATCCGCCTTTGACCCAAAATTCATTATGGTGGCGGGAAGATAGGTAGTTTGTCAGGTTCATCGTGATCCCCTCCAGCAATTGCACATCGAAGTACAAGTTGGCTTGGGACGTCATGAAGCCGGGTTTTAGGGGAAATAGATGGTTGGCCAGCTGACTGTGGTTGTTCAGTGCGCCGGGATTTTCATGTTCGATGGATTGAAACTGCATGGTGAAACCAGCGCCGATATTAATCCGGCGGCCGGTATAGGGTTTGTTGACGTCATCCTTTGTGGTCTCAAAGACGTTAATGCCCTTTTTGTCATAGCTTCTAAAGAAGTCGGGCTTTCCGTATGAAATGATTGGATCGTTGTCATCCTCGCTTGTTTGCGCAAATGTGGTTGCGGGGATGGTCGAGACCATAAATGCAGCTATGGTCGCGAGGGTGGTAAATGTCGTTTTCATGATTGTTGTATTAAAAAAGAAAGTAAAAGACTTGTTGTTCAATTTATTGGGGGGTCAGTTTTAAACTGTAGTCAACGGAAATTTCATCACCCGTTTTAATAGTCCCCATCATGACCGTCGGCGGTTTTACGTTGTATCCGGTCATTTTAAACGCGGTTGCTCCCTTTACGGTGATGCTTTTATCCGTAGGACTGTATTGCCCGGTTGCCGTGATGGTTGTCGGTCTTGTGGTGCCGGCGATGGTGAGGTTGCCGGTAGCCCTTACCTGAAAGGTGTTTTTGCCTGTCGGGGTTAGTGTACCGGACGTCATCGAGAAGCTTATGGTTGCATGCTTGTCGGTAGCCAAAGCCTTATAAGCATTTTTGTCTAACCCACTTTTATCGCTTTTTAGCGATTCGGCGGGTAGGGTAAAGGTCAGTGCGGTAATTCCACTGACCTGGTCGCCTTCGATCGTGAATGTCGCTTTGGTTTGCCCTTTGGCGGATGTCATATTCCAGTCATGCAGGGTGGATGTTCCTTTTATTGTCGTTTGTGTAGCACTTGACTGGTACGTTGTCTGTGCCTTCGCTTGGCTGAAAGAAGCGACAGCGATCATCAGCGCGGTAGCTCTTAAGGATGCCAGATTTATTGTTCTTTTCATGGTCGTTATTTTATTTTGCACTTCGTTTACTTGGGTAATCCTCTTGATTACATCACAAAACTATGGCAAAGCTTTGGCCTGCTACGTGGCCTTAAACAGCCAAAAAAGTAATCTTCGTTAAGTTTTTCCGGTTGATTCCAGGGGGAGTGAATGCGTTTTTTTGCCTATCGACGCGGGTCGTCGTCTTTCTGCCACATCGATTGGTGACATTGATCACATTTGGGTGGACGTGTCATTATGGAAAACGGGGATTGCAAGCATCTATCTTATGGCTTTGGCGGAAAAAGGATCTTGAGCTTTCCCAAACCCGTAAGAATTTGTATGTTTGATACAAGGTAGGCTGATAACGTATTACCTAAGGATAGATTTTACATTGTGCTTGACGAACGGCGTCTTTTGGAAGAATATCGAAAAACGGGGGAATTACAACTTTTAGGCAGGTTGTATGAGCCCTACATGCCGTTGGTTTATGGGTTATGTTTTAAATATTTTAAAGATGAGGCAAAAAGCGAAGACGCTGTCATGCAGATCTTCGAGTCTTTAATCACGAAACTACGCGTACACGAAGTAACCAACTTTAAAAGTTGGTTATATACGTTGGCAAGGAATCATTGCCTGATGGATTTGCGGACTGCCAACCGCGTCAGTACCGTTGATATTGACGACTATATTGTGGAAAGTGATACGTTTTTGCATCAACAACATAGTGGAGAGCAAATCCCGGAAGAACGGCTCGCACTGATGGAGTCATGCTTAAAGGAGCTGAACGAAGAACAGCAGCGCTGCATAAGGTTGTTTTATCTCGAGCAGCGCTGTTATAAAGAGGTCGCGGAACTTACCGGATATGACCCCGGCAAGGTGAAAAGCTATATCCAGAACGGCAAACGTAATCTGAGAATTTGTATGGAGAGAAAGCAAGGATGAACAACAATTACAACATCATACGCATACAACAGTATCTCAACGGTGAGTTAAGCAGCGACGAAATGTATCGGCTCGAACGAGAAGCACTGGACGATCCGTTGCTTCAGGATGCCATTGACGGATACCGAATGCAAAAAGAAGTCAGTCATCGCCAGTTGAGTCTCCTGCAGCAGCGTCTCGCTGCCCGTATTGCGCAGCAGGCTAAAGAGCGAAGTACCTTCTACTTCAGTTGGCAACGACTGGCTATCGCAGCAACCGCCTGTGTATTGATGGTACTGGTGCTGGTGCTATTGTGGATGCGCAACCAATCTTTGCAGCCCAAAACCACCGAGAAAGAAGTGGAAGTAGCGTTGGCACCGGTAGCCGGAGGAGCAGTGCATGTCCGTGCAGAAGCCGTTAATGAAGCTGGCTTCGATGCCCAACCAGAAGGCGGGTGGGAGCAACTTAATGCACACCTCGCCGAAAACGCAGGTAGGATTACAGTAAGCGGCGAGGTGATACTGATGTTTGAGATCGACGCCGAAGGGAAACCAACGGCTATCCAACATGTTGGCAAGGCAGACCCACTATTATTAAATGAAATACGACAGGTATTGACGGAAGGGCCGATTTGGAAAGGTTCGAAGGGAAAGCTGGTGCTGACCCGTGAATAGTCTATGCATAATCTGACGGGTTAATCAATCTTCCCACCTTATTTTTTCGGCCACGGCCTTCCGGTTTGCTTTGCGGGCAGGGTCTTCGTGATAGCCCATGTAGAAGAAGCCAAGACATTCCTCATTGTCCGCTATCTGTAAAAAGCCCCCCATGTGCTTAACGGTTCCGGGGCTGCTCCAATAGCCGCCGATATTTGCAGCGGAAGCCGCAAGCCAAAGGTTTTGCACGGCACAAGCTGTAGCGGCAAGTTCTTCCCATTGCGGCACGGCACCACTGTAGGAGACCAGAATGGCGATGACTGCTCCGGATTGCAAGACTTTTTCGCGTGTGTTTTCGTACTTTTTTTGTAAGAACTGCTCAGCTGGCGTGTGAGCCTTATACAGGCTTGCCAGCTGGTCGGCTAACCGCATAAGGCCTTCTTCCCGAAATACAATGAACCGCCAAGGTTGGGTAAGCTTATGCGTTGGAGCCGCATTGGCGCAATCCAACAATTGCATCAACGTATCTCTGGTTATTTCCCTTTTCACATAACTCGCGGGGAAAATGCTCCTCCGGTGGTGGATGATATGCTGGATGGTATTAAAATCGTTAAAGGACATGGTGTCTAATTTGAATAAACTCACGCTTGTTCTTCCCATAATGCCGCGATGTGCAAGATGGTTCGCACGGCTTTTTCCATATCTTGTACGGATACCCATTCTTGTTTGCCATGGAATGCATGCCCCCCTGCAAAGACATTGGGGCAGGGAAGTCCCATGAAGGAAAGCCGTGAGCCGTCCGTTCCACCCCGTATACTTCGTCGGATAGGCTGCATGCCAGCGCGCTCGATGGCCTCCAAGCCGATAGCCATGACTTGGGGATGTTTGTCGAGCACCTGCTTCATATTGCGGTACTGTTCTTTCACTTCGAAGTGGTAGGTGCATCCCGGATAACGGGATAGGGTTGATTTGACAATGGCTTCCAGTTCGGCTTCGTGTGTATGGAGGCGATCATCGGTAAAGTCCCGCACAATGAATTCGATAACCGCTTGTTCAACATGGCCTGTCAATGATACCGGATGCACAAAGCCTTCCCGTCCTTCCGTGCTTTCCGGCGATAGCCTGTCGGTAGGCAATCCAGCGATAATTTCGGCAGCAATCTTGATTGCACTTTGCAGCTTGCCTTTGGCGAAACCCGGATGTACGCTTACGCCGCTGATGGTTACAGTAACCCCATCGGCGGAAAAGGTCTCGTCTTCAATGGAACCAGCAGTTTCCCCGTCGATAGTATACGCATAGTCAGCCCCCAGCTTGTTCAGATCCACACGATCCACACCACGGCCGATTTCTTCATCGGGCGTGAAGAGTATCTTGATGGTGCCATGCTTGATTTCAGGATGCGTCATCAACAGCTCGGCGGCGGTCATGATTTCAGCTATACCAGCTTTGTCATCTGCACCCAGCAGGGTGGTCCCGCTTGCCGTGATGATATCGTTGCCGACTTGGTTTTTCAGGTCAGCGTGGTCGGTGGGCTTAATCACTATCGAAGGATCGTCAGGAAGAACCAGGTCTTCACCCTGATAATCGCGATGTATGATTGGCTTCACACCCGCTCCCGAGCAATCCGGGGAAGTGTCCATATGCGAACAAAAACAGACAGTCGGTACATGCTTGTCGCTGTTAGCCGGTATGGTCGCAAAGACATAGCCGTGCGCATCGAGATGCGCGTCAGTGATGCCCATTGCTGACAGCTCTTTCACCAGCAGTGTCCCCAAATTTTTTTGTTTTTCAGTGGAGGGGCATGTCTTCGATGCAGGATCCGACTGCGTATCCACTTTCACATATCGGAGGAAGCGTTCTTCAACGCCAAGCACGCGCAATGTATTTATTGTCAACATAAGCGGTTTACCCGGTCGGTTTATTCTTTAGCAGTACGACCGGCACTTCGGCAATGTTGAGTAGTTTTTTGCTAACACTGCCGTGGAAGAGCTTTTCAAAAAAACCGTGATTCCGCGACGCCATAAGAATGAGGTCTATGTGATGTCTCTTGACATAGTCAAATATTCCATCGGCTTTGTCCTTGGGTTCACTGATCACTTCAAATCCTGGGTTTAGCGGTTCCAGCATGCGGAGCACTTGTTGCTTGCCCAAAATTTTTTCAGGGGTTTGTCCCTGTGTCGCCGGGTCGACATGCACGATGTGGGTTTCTGCCCCAAGCTGACCCGCTAAGCGGATAATGCTTGCCGCGGGAGTAATGTATTCCACATCTTTAAGATCCGTGGCATAGACTACTTTTCGTATAGGCTTGAAGACATGATTACGGGGCACAATAAGCAAGGGGGCAGCGCCGGATTTCGCAACATCCATCGTATTCCGGCCGATGAGTGTATTCTCGATATCGGATAGGCCTGCAATACCCATAACAATGAGTGATACGGCATGCTCAGCCACGATCGCTTCTACACCCGCCTTTACCGGCTTGTCATCTGCTATGAAGACAAACTGATCTTTGGGTAGGGCGGCGGGGATGTATAGCTTAGCCGTCATTTTCTCCAGGTGCCGGAGGGTGGCTTGCTCATACGTCGCATGCTCACCATAGCCATCCGAAGGCCTGTGGGCATACGAATGGTAAAATATCAGTTTACTCGCATGAAGGTAAGTAGCCATGTCTACGGCATATTGGGCTGCGGTGTAGGCAACGTCAGAAAAGTCCACCGGTATCAAAAATGTCTTCATATCACAATCTATCCTTTCTGTTTATCAGCGTATCCAAATACTTTCTGCAACAAAGGAGTGGTGCGTGTACCACCCAGGTTGTTCCGTATTTTCAATTCTTCCTGTGCTACTTGGTAAAAGAGACCATCGATGGCTTTCTGAGTAACGTATTTATTCAAATCCGTTTCTATTTTCTCATTAACCAGGGGTATTTGATTATAACGGGTAACCACGGCGTTCCAGTATTGTGCGACGTTATGCTTGCCGAGCGCTCCCTGCACAATCGGGCTGAACCGCTTTGTCAATTCGTTGGTGGTGGTCCGTTTAAAGAAGTCGGTAGCGGCATCCTGCTGGCCACTGAGGAGGATGTTTGTCGCATCCCGGATGGTCAACTGGGAGAGTGAAGACACAAAGACGGGAGCAGCTTCGCTCACGGCACTTTCCGCTGCGCGGTTGAGACTTTGGATGAGGTTGTCACAGAGCGAGCCAAGCCCTATCCCGCGGAGGGCGCTTTCCACTTTTTGGGCCTCGGGCGGCATCAGTATCTTCACGGCGGCATTGCCCAAAAAGCCATCTTGTACGGCCAACGACTTGATGCTGCGATCTAGTCCCTGGCTGAGGGCCTGCTTAATGCCGGAAGCGGCTTCGCCGGCACTTATCGAAGAAGAAGCCGAAGAAGAAGCCGGCTCACTTGTCCGACCGGAGGTGGCCACCTGGTTAAGCGTATCGCATTGTGTAAACAACAGTAGGCACAAGGCCGCAGGAAGTGTTTTCAAACCACTCATCAATAACTAATAATTTTAAAAAACGAATATCGTCCCAAACATAGGCAACTTACCCTGTATATGCAAGTTTTAAGCCATGGCTTTGTTATTGTTGATAACGGACTTCTGCCATTACCGGGAAATGATCGGAAGGCACCTTTCCTTGATAACTGTCTGTGAGTATTCCATAGCGCAGTACCGTAAACGGCTTTGACAGGAAAATATGATCAATACGGCTGTCTCCTGTTTTCTTGATGTCAAAGCCGTTATATGTGCTACTTGGTGCATATTTCAGTGGCGACAACACATACGCATCGGTCACCTCGCCGCTATTATTGAGCACCTCATAACTTTCGTTACGCTGGTCTACATTGAAATCGCCCGTGATAATCATCGGAACGCCACTGCCCAGCTCATGGGCTTTTTTCACAATGAGTTTTGCACTTTCCTTACGTGCTTCGACACCTACATGGTCGAAATGGGCATTGAAGAGGAAAAATTCAAAACCGGTATGTTTGTCCTTGAAAAGCCCCCAAGTACAGATGCGGGGTAATGCAGCATCCCATCCTTTATTGGGCACTTCCGTATTTTCGGCAAGCCAGAAATTGCCTTGTTTGAGCGCCTCAAACTTGGCGGTGTTGTAAAATATCGCAGAATGTTCGCCACCATCCTTGCCGTCATCACGGCCTACCCCAATGTAGGTATAACCGGGTAGATTTTTTTTGATATCCTCCAATTGGTGCTTGAGACCCTCCTGGGTGCCGAAAATATCGAACCCATGAAACCGGATAAGCTGTACCAAGTGGGGGTGCCGGTCTTTCCATAAGTTGCCGACATCGCCGGAAGCATCATACCGGATGTTGTATGAGGCTACGATGAATTGCTGCGCAATGCAGATGGTGAGACTGAAAAAAAGGAGTGTAATGGTGCTTAAAATCCGTTTCATGTGTTATTTTTTTTGTTTTTTGATGACATCAAGTAGCAATGCCGGTTCGTCTGTCGTGATGAACTCTACATGTTGGTTGAGCAGGAGGCGCATTTCGTCTTCGGTATTGACAGTCCATGCGTTGATAACAAGCCCCAAGCTCTTGGCTTCCCTGATCCAGGTCGGGTTTTTCTTGTATACGCTGAAATGATAATCCAGGCCATATAGCCCATCTCGCTTTACTTGCTCGGGATCGATATCTCCATTGAGGTAGTAAACCTTGGCATTGGGGTCACGCTTGATGAATTGTTTGCAGGCGTCGTAGTCAAAGGCGATGTATTCTACCCATGCTTCGGCTCCCAACTTTTTAACTAACTGCACAGCCAGATCGGCAGCGTACAGGGTACGTTCTTTACCCAGCTTAGACGTTTTTAGCTCAAAGATAAGCTTGGTGTTTTGCTGTTTCATACCCGCGCGTAGGTATTCTTCGGCTGTAGGGATGGATTCGCCGTTGGGGTGCTTTTTGTTCAGCAGCTCGGCATAAGTAGCCGTGGCGATATCGATGTCGTAAAATTCAGCGTCGTGATTAACAACCAATACATCATCTTTCGTAAGATGGACGTCGAACTCAGAGCCTGCACATCCCAGTTCAATGGCTCGCTGTAGTGATGCGAGGGAGTTTTGCGGCAGGCCATCGGCCTTCCATGCTCCTCGGTGGGCGATGACTTGATTGTCAATAAACTGCGCAAAAGAAATGTGCGGCATGGCGTATACCGTTAGCATAAAAAAAATCCGTGTCAGTTTGTTCATGTTCTCAATTTTGGCCGCTAGTTAGCCTATTTGTATTAGCGTAATGTTGGTTAAAGGTAGTCATTTTGTTAAAAATGCGATACAAATATCAGTTTTTTAGCGGCCTGCCATCACTGATTTCACTGAGTAAATTGGTATCTTTGCTGAAAACTAATTTGTTATGGCTTATGCTTGGCGGCATGCTGGTAGGACTTTTTGGCTTGCTGGAGCTGAGTTAACTATATTTGTCTGACCAAATGTAACATCATGAACCATCGGTTGTCATATTTTTAATGAGTAGTACGAAAAGCATACTGCGCAGATGGTGGCACGCGCTTCCAATCGAACTGATAAGCTGGATGGCGGCGTTGGTGGTTCTTTATTGTTCGGCCGGGCATGGCCATCATTTTACATTATGCCCATTGGAAAATTTAGGGTTTGAGTGGTGCCCCGGGTGTGGCATCGGACGGGCCATCGGTCTATTTATGCACGGCGAAGTCATGGAATCCTTTCGTATGCATTGGCTTGGTATACCAGCCTTTTTTGTCATTGTTCATCGAATATACACCTTGTCAAAAAGAATTTATTTTAACAGGATAACATATCACCAATATGAGCAACCGCAATATATTAATGACCATTAGGGGCATTTCTCCGGAAGAGTTGATGTACCTCGAACACGCGACGAAGACATTTACTGAGGAGCAAGTGAAGCATTTCGTGTTTATTTATCATAGTAAGCGGAAAAACGCCCAGGATGTCTTGTTGTTTACCTTACTGGGATTTTTGGGTTTTGCAGGTATCCAACGATTTATCCTGAATCAGGTAGCCATGGGCATCATCTATTTCCTTACGGTAGGCTTCTGCTTTATCGGCACGATTGTAGACCTGATTAACCATAAAAGCATGACCGATGAATACAACCAGCGGATGGCCCGCGAGTCGGCTATGATGGTGATGGGCGGATTTTAAGCCCCGTGCCATTCCCGGTAGAACTGCTCCAGGTATTGTTCCATGAAGGCATGCCGTTCCTCCGCAATCTGCTTGGCTTTGGTCGTATTCATTTTGTCCTTTAATAGCAGGAGTTTTTCATAGAAGTGATTGATGGTCGGCGCCGTGCTGTTTTTGTAGGCTTCTTTATCCTGATGGATGTTTGGAGCGACCTCAGGATCGTATAATTCGCGGTTTTTGAATCCGCCGTAGTGGAAGGCTCGCGCGATGCCTATAGCGCCTATCGCATCCAAACGATCGGCGTCCTGCACAATTTCGAGTTCTTTGGAATGAAAGGCGATATGGCCTAAACTGGCTTTGTACGACATATTCAGGATGATCGCTTGCACATGTTCTATGATATCCTGCCGGACCTTGAGGCTTTGCAGGAAGTCGCCGGCAATCTTTGGCCCCAGTGTTTCATCCCCGCCGTGGAATTTGCTGTCTGCGATATCATGCAGCAGGGCAGCCAACTCACAGATAAGGCGGTCGGCCGATTCTTGCTGAAGGATAAGCTTCACGTTGTTCCACACCCGTTGGATGTGCCACCAGTCATGGCCGGCCTCGGCATGGACAAGTCGTTGGCGGACAAAGCCGGCTGTTTGCCGGATCAGCGATTCGTCAGCTTGGCTCATCAGTGGTGTGGCGTTTTGTTCCTGTATATAGTTCATATTCCAGCAGGCGGCAATCCAGCCTGCCGTTGTAAAATTCGATCCGACGCGATGCGCGGAGGCCGATTTTTTTGGCAAGGTCCGGATTGCCGGTAAATACGTAGCCGCGTTTGCCGGCTCCCTGTTGTTTAAGGAAGTCGCCGATACGGCCATATGTTGCTTCAAGCTTACTGTGCGTGCCCATACGGTCTCCATATTCGGGATTGAACACGATTACTCCCGGGCCATCGGGTAGTGGCGTTTCCGCAAAATCGCAGACTTGGAAGTCGATGAGTTGATCGACACCGGCCGTCTTGGCATTCATCCGGGCAATTTCCACGGCTTCTTTTGCAATGTCGGAAGCAATGATTTTGGCCGTCATCTTTTTATCCACCTGCTCTTTAAGTCTCCGCCGTTCCGCAAAAAACACTTGCTCGTCATAACCCAGTATGTGCATGAACCCGTAGTTCATACGGAAAAGGCCCGGTCTGCGGTTGGTGGCAATAAGTGCTGCCTCGATAGCCAATGTGCCGGAACCGCACATGGGATTAATGAATGCCGACTGCCCATCCCACGCAGTGGCGTATACCACCGATGCGGCCAATGCCTCTAACATGGGCGCTTTACCGGGATATTTGCGGTAACCATGTTTGGCAAGCACCTCGCCTGAGGTATCGAGAAAGACTTCGGCTTGGTTGTCCTGCCAGTATAAATGCACAACCGTCTTGTGCAAATCTGGACCGCTATCGGGGCGTAGCCCTTTTTTGCTTTTAATGCGATCAGCAATTGCGTCCTTTACTTTCAGGTTTGCAAACAACGGCGTGGTAATGGTTGGATTATGCACGTTGGATGTGACCGAAATATAGCCATCAAAAGCGATGAGATCTTCCCAAGGAATATCCGATAATGCTTCGTAAAGTTCATCCGGATTACTGGCCCGGAAGGCTTTTAGCGAGTAAAGCACCTGGCTGGCGCAGCGTAAATTGAGGTTGAGCCTGATGCAATCGTTCCCTGTGGCTTGCAGTTCTATGCCGGTAGCAAAGGTACGCTTGGTAGCAAACCCGAGCTCTTGTACTTCGTTTTGCAGGTAGGGCGACAACCGTCGATAACAGGTGATGATGATTTTACTGGGGGTGTTGAAAACTTCCATAAGATTTTGGCAAAGTTAGTTATTATTGTTCGCTAAAAAATATGTAGTTTTACCGTTTTAATAAACGAGGCAAGTAATGGAAATACGAGGAAAAGTACACGAAATTGGTGATGTGCAACAGGTTACCGATACATTCAAGAAAAGAGATCTAATAATCCAATATGCGGAAAACCCTCAATTTGTCGAATATATCCGTTTCGAGGCAACGCAGGATCGGACGACGTTGTTCGACAACCTGAGTGTGGGCGATGAGGTAGAAGTTTCATTCAATCTACGTGGACGTCCCTGGACCAATAAAGACGGGGTAACCAGTTATTTCAACTCACTGGTTGCATGGCGTGTAGCCAAGGTTACCACCACTCCGGTGGCAAACGCGGGCCAAGCAGCTTCCGGTCCTCAGGCATTTGATGCCCCTCCTACGGTAGATATTTCTGCAGATGATGGAAAAGACGACGATTTGCCCTTTTAATCCGAATATAGTTTTAGTTGATAATAAATCAATAAAGGTAGTGCGATGAGTGCTGCCTTTTTTATTTCTTTTTACTCCCAGCGTTTTTTCGGGGTACAGGTCATGTCGGCAATTTTCCGCAGCAGGATCGGCCGCTGGTCATAGCGGTTTTCGAGCACAAGGGAGTCGGCACTATACCGGACAATTTTGAAACGCGGTAGATACTGCCCAGTACGGTGGCACCCGGAGGTTTTCCGGCGCCAGTCCGGCTTGGTATAAAGCCCATCTACCAGAAGGCTATCGCCACGTACCACATACACACCTATGGCGTATTCAGTCCATTGCCCCGCATTGTAGCAAGAATCTGCTACATTCTTGACTTTGGATCTCGTCCGCAGCGTTGCATAAATGGAGTCGCACGTGAATTTTAATTCGTGCAGCGTATATTGTAAAAGCGCATGTTGCATGGGTACGCTGTCCTGTATCCAAAGGCCTTGCAGGTAATCCGCTCCTTCACTTTGTACATCCGGATTGAAGTGGCAACTGCTCATGCTTAGAAAAAGCATACCGGCCAAATGTAGCCGGTATACTATGCTGTGCGATTTATGTCGTACTAGACGGGTCACAACCACGATCTACTTCAGCCCGCCAATCATATCTTCTGGGCGAACCCATTCGTCAAACTGCTCGTTGGTGAGCAAGCCCAATTCCAATGCCGCTTCACGCAAGGACTTGTTTTCCTTATGGGCTTTCTTAGCGATTTTGGCTGCATTTTCGTAGCCAATGTGAGGATTGAGCGCAGTGACGAGCATCAGCGAATTTTCGAGATGTTTCTTGATGCCGTCGTAGTTTGGCTCGATGCCGGTAGCGCAATGCTCATTGAACGAAATGCAAGCGTCGCCAATCAATTGGGCGGATTGCAGAAAGTTGGCCGCCATAACCGGTTTGAAGACGTTAAGTTCGTAATGGCCGTTAGCGCCACCGAAGGAAATGGTTACATCATTGCCAATAACTTGTGCAGCCACCATCGTAAGCGCTTCGCACTGCGTTGGATTTACCTTGCCAGGCATAATGGATGAGCCCGGTTCGTTCTCTGGAATCAGGATTTCGCCAATGCCCGAACGCGGGCCGGAAGCGAGCATACGGATATCATTGGCAATTTTGTGCAGCGATACGGCCAATTGCTTCAATGCGCCATGACTTTCTACAATCGCATCGTGAGCCGCCAACGCCTCAAATTTGTTGGGTGCCGTGCGAAAGGGTAATCCCGTAAAGTCGGCGATATACTTGGCTACGGTTTCTGCATAACCTTTTGGTGTGTTGATGCCGGTGCCAACAGCGGTGCCGCCCAGGGCCAGCTCAGCGAGGTGAGCCAACGTATTTTTAAGCGCTTTCAAGCCATAGTCGAGCTGGGCCACATAGCCCGAAAATTCCTGTCCGAGGGTCAGGGGGGTTGCGTCCATCAAGTGGGTGCGACCTATCTTGACAACATTGGCGAACGCTTCGGCTTTTGCTTTCAGCGTGTCGCGTAGCTTTTCCACGCCGGGGATGGTCACTTCCACTATTTTTTTGTAGGCTGCGATATGCATGGCCGTAGGGTAGGTATCGTTGGATGACTGTGACTTGTTTACATCATCATTGGGGTGAATGAAAGGCTTGCCTTCCCCCAATTTGTTGCCCTGGATGACATGAGCGCGGTTAGATACCACCTCGTTGACGTTCATGTTTGATTGGGTCCCGGATCCGGTTTGCCAAACAACCAGGGGAAATTGATCGGCCAATTGCCCTGCCAGAATTTCATCACACACCTGCGCAATCAGATCACGTTTTTCAGTAGGCAGTATGCCCGCGTCTGCATTGGTGTAAGCCGCGGCCTTCTTGAGGTATGCAAAGGCCTCGATGATTTCCGCGGGCATGGAAGCTGCAGGTCCGATTTTAAAATTGTTGCGCGAGCGTTCGGTCTGGGCGCCCCAATACTTGTCGGCAGGTACTTGCACCTCGCCCATGGTATCGTGTTCTATTCTATATGACATGGAATTGTTGTTTTGATTATGCTTACAAAGTTACGAAGATATGGGAGATGTGGAAATATCGAAAGCATTGAGTCAGCGAAAAGGTAGAAAACCTGTTTGACACCCATTACCTCGCCACCTCGATATCATGAAGATTTCCCGGCCGGGCAGGAATTTCATCGTGCTAGGATATATTATATGCAAAGCCACCCAAAACCAACATGGTATATTGGGTGGCTTTATTTTCGTTGCGCCTCCCGGGGCCTACGGCATGAGGAAAACTCCGCTGTTCTATCGGGTGTCTTCCTACCAGCCGGGATTCTGTATCAGCGCACGGTTTCGGTCGATCTCAGATTGAGGGATCGGCCATAAGTAATGCCGCTCTTGGAATACACGGGTCTCGAATACCGTACGGCGATAGAACTCGGGGTCATCGAAATCTGATACGGGCGCCTCTACGTTCATCCCTTCGAATGGCCCACCGTCTGTTTCCATAGCGATTTTCCATCGTCTGGTATCAAAATAGCGGTGGTTTTCGAATGCTAATTCCACCTGTCTTTCCTGTTGGATGCGCTGACGCATCTCTTCTTGGGTGTATTCGCCCTCAAGTTTTGGGATACCGGCCCGCTCACGTATCAGGTTGATATAACGAAGGATATCCGGATTCCCGGGATCATACTCGTTCAGTGCTTCGGCATAATTGAGATAAACCTCGCCCAGCCGAAACATGACGTACGGCCTCCTGACAAAACGGTTCAGCCGTGGATTACTGTTCGGGTGAATGTTCTTTCGGATTAAATAGCCGGTGCGTGAGAAATCCCAGGTGCCCTCCATGCCGGTATTTCCATAACGATGCATCCCAACCCTGATATCACCTTCGTCGCGATGAATCCAATACGAACCGTTATAGACAATCGATGCATAGAAACGGGGCTCCCGGTTTACATACATGTTATACGTTCCGGCCGTGGTGTACCGCGTATCCGCTGTGGAAAATCCGGTTTCGACATACCCCGAGCCTTCTTCATCAATGGCTTTGCCATTAGCCATAAAATAGGCGTCCACTTGTTTTTGCGTAGCGCCAATACCCGACCATCCGCCACCAAAGCGGGGAGAAGCGTGTCGCTCCCAATCCCCGTCATTCCACGCTGGACGGACAAAAATCTGCTCCCTGTTCCAAGGCTCCAAAACTACGCCGGAATAGGACGCAATGGGCTCAATATTCCCCTCGCTGTCCGTCACCTTATACAGGTCGAAATGATTGAGGTCAATAATCGCTTTTGCCGCATCAGCAGCAAGCTTCCATTTGTTTTCGTCGTAGCTTTGGCTGATCAACGGTGTTCCGCCTTCATTGGTAAACGAGGCGTAGTCGGTATTTCCGTTGTAAAGGGGGCTTGCCGCATACAGCAGCAGACGCGCCTTTACAGCCATGGCCATTGACCTGGTGGCGCGGCCTTCTTCCCTTGCATTGGTCTGCGCAAGTGGCAGGGCTTGTCCTGCTGCATCCAATTCACTGGCGATGTAGCTGACGCATTCATCAAAGGTATTTCTCGGAATCAATAGGTTGTCAAACGGCGTATCGGGTGGAATTACCTCGTCACCCAGCAGAATGACAGGCCCGTATTGCCGCAATAGGCAAAAGTAAAAATAGGCCCGCAAAAACCGGGCTTCCGCCCAATACTGGTCAATCAATGCCTGGCCGTTTGGTAACTTGAGTATTTCCGCATTTCCGCCAATATGCTGCATGAAATAGGTAGCCGATCGGATGCCGCGATAGTAATGTTCCCAGAATTGGAAATATCCGGAGTTCGGGTCCCAAGCGCCCAGATTGATGAAATAGGTGTTATAGCCGCTCCGGGCCCAGGTCATATCCGCTTCATCCGCTACGCCCATCCACGGGTTTTCCGACCATTGGTTATTTTCTTCCCGTATACGGGCGTAGATGTTTGCCAGGTACTGTTCCGATTCCAGGCGCCTATTAAATACTTCCTCAATAGTGATGCGATCATCCGGAACCTGATCAAAGAAATTTTTTTGGCATCCAAAGGTGGTGAGTAAAAGGCACAGTCCACTGACAAGCGCTGTAATGTATGTCTTTTGTTTCATGGTTGACGAAGCTTAAAATGTTAATTGAATACCCAAACTGTATGTCTTGTGCTGCGGGTAATTTGTTCCGCGCCCGTTTCCCATCTCCACATCCCAGATCTTAAATTCCGATAGCGTGAATAAGTTAAATCCTTGGAAGAAAATCGTAGCAGACTCCAGTTGGAATCGATTGGTAAAGCGCTTATTGAGCGTGTAATTCAGGTCCAATGTCTTCAATCGCAGAAACGAACCGTTTTTGACCCACCATGAGCTTGTTCGATAATTCATGTTCTCGTCACCGAACGTCAAGCGGGGGTAGAACGCGTTGAAGTTTTGATTTTCCGCTGTCCAACGGTCTTCGATAATGGTCAATAAATTCCCTCTCGTACCTCCCTGCTGAAATGGTACAAGGCCTTCTCCGTTTAATAGGATGTCTACATTGCCGATTCCCTGAAAGAATGCCGCCATGGAGAATTGCCCCCATCGAAAGCCGGCACGCAGGCCATACACCAGCTGCGGCGTATCGCCGTAACCGATAGGCGCCTCATCATTGGAGTCAATCATTCCATCGCCATTGAGGTCGCGGTACCGGATATCGCCGACGCGCACATCGCCTATCTGCGTCGCGCTGTTTTCGATCTCCTCCTCACTCCTGAATAACCCTTCTGCTATCAAGCCGAAGCGCTGGCCAATACGTTGGCCCTTCCGCTCGCGCCAGGGATAGTTCCAGGGAGGCAGGTCGTCGTCAATCACGACATTCCGGTTGTATGTGACTGTTCCCTGGAAGTTGACACTGAAGTTGCCGGATAATGCTCCGTCATAGGTCAGTGAGGCGTCTAATCCTTTGTTTTCGGTTATTCCCAGGTTGCCATATGGGTTATTCAGCAAGCCCACGAATGCGGGGACAGAACTTCTGCGCAAGAATGAGCCTTCGCGGCGTTCATGAAACAGATCGAATTGTATATTTAACCGATTACCCGGCGCAAAGCGTGTGTCTACGTCGATGCCGATATTCGTTTTGGTCGCCTTTTCCCAGCTGACGTCGACCGCGTATTCGGCGATATCCAATCCGCTGAATGAGTTATTCCAATCCCTGCCGAAGGTGTATCCTCCCGCTCCTTCGCCCACCGTGCCGATATATGCAAAACGGCGGCCACCGATGTCGGCGTTACCGACTTGGCCATGTGAGAAGCGGAATTTGGCCATTGGAAAGACATCGCTTAATGACCCGAAGAATGGTTCATTCGATATAACCCAGCCCAGACCGACCGACGGAAAGAACCCGTATCGGCGGTTGGGTAAGAAATTCTCGGACCCATTGTAGCCAAAGTTTACCTCCAAAAGGTATTTTTCCTTAAAGCCATAAGTGGCGCGTCCTGCAAGGCCACGGAGCCGGTAGGGTAAAGATCCGATGAAGTCTCCGGAGAAATTGTCGATGTAATCGCTTTGATTAAAAAGGAGCATACCCGTTGCCTGGTGATTACCGAACGACCCCGTGTAGTTCAGCGCGCTCTCGGTATAAAAATTACGGTTGCTGGTTTGATTTGTTCTTTCAAACCCCAGATAGGGACTGCCGACATACGTTTGCTCAAAAACCAGCTCGCCGTTTTCATCCCGTTGCGTAGCCAGATATGTGTCGGGCCGTTTTAGTCTTCTGGCAGCTGTTTCGTTATACGAATCGAATGAAAACATCGACGTTAACGATAGGCCGGGGATCAGCATGTGGAGATCCTGAGTGGCTCGGATATTCGAATTGATTCGGTTGCGCCACTCCGTGACATATCCCGTTTGTGTCAGCATAGCATAGGGATTTTGTAATTCACCGCCACGCTGGTCGCCAACATATCCATTGCTGTACAAAACAGGGAATGCGATCGGTGTGGCTTGCATGGCCATCCCGAAAATCCCTCCGGTAGAAGAGCCCGGAAAGTTGCCATCCATGATGTACCCTTGAACACCCAGATCAATTTTTGTTGTAGCGGTTGCCTGCATAGAAAGGTTGGTGGTGAAATTATAGCGGTCCAGCTTGATTTGCGAATTGTAGTTCTGGAGTTCATCACGCTTGAATAGTCCGACCTCACTAAAGTATGCTGTAGAGACATAAAAATTCACACGATCCGATCCGCCCGTCATATTCAAGTTTGCGCGGCGATTATGGCCGAATTTATTGAAAACTTCATCGTACCAGTTGACGTCCGGATAAAGATCAGGGTCTTCGCCGCTGGCTGTTTTCGCAATGATGTCCTCCGAATAACGGGCTGCCTTGCCTCTTGTTGTATGCGCTTCGTTGACGATTCGCATATAGGTGGCCCCATCAACCAGCGACGGGATACGTGTGAATTGGTTGATGGCTTCATTATAACCTGCGGTGATATTGATGCGGCCGGGCTTGCCCTTCCGGGTGTTGATAAGGATGACACCGTTCGCGCCGCGAACACCATAGACCGCCGTTGCCGAGGCGTCCTTTAAAATGGAAAAGCTTTCGATGTCTTCGGGGTCTATATCGGAAAACGGACGTTGCACACCATCAACCAGCACTAAGGGGCTGCTTGACCCCGTTAACGTGGAGACACCCCTGATCCAGACATTTGCGTTATCATATCCCGGTTCGCCGCTCCGTTGGACGGCCACTATTCCCGATAGTCTGCCCGCCAATACCGTTGAAAGATTCCGTACCGGGGTTTTCAGTTCCTCTGGTTTTACCGTGGCCTGAGAGCCAATGTTGGTGATTTTCTTCTGTACGCCAAATCCCACCACGACGACTTCGTCCAGACCGGTATTATCCTCTTGCAAAACCACGTCGAAAACGGATTGCGTTCCAACGGCAATTTCTTGGGTGACATAGCCGACGTAAGAGAAGATTAGGGTGGTAACAGGGCCCGACGGCGCGTCCAATACGAATTTGCCATTGATATCCGTACTGGTGGTCGCCTTCGATTCCTTTACCGCCACCGAAACACCAACCAATGGTGCGCCAAGGCTGTCCGTCACCGTACCCGTAATGGTTCGTTGCCGAGTTACGATTGCCATTTTTTCGGGCTGTATATCCGTTCGTGAGTTGCTCGAACGCTTGATGACAACCGTATTTTCCTGGATATGCCAGTCGAGGTTCTTGTTTGCGAGAATGGCCGTCATCGCATCAGCCAACTCCAATTGTTCGATATTCAAACTGATGCGGGTTGACGCAATCTTATTTCCGATGAAAAAGAACGAAACACCCTGTTGCCGTTGTACACTGTTCATCACTTCTTGTAGCGTTGCATTGCGGACATTCAGCGTGATTTTTTGAGCGTTACTCTCAGCGAAGGATTGCAAAACGAACACCGCAATCAAAAAAGTCGTCAGTTTCATTATTCGTATATATTGGTAGATACAGGAATAGATATCCTTGTTCACACATCGTGAAAAACTCATATATTTGCTTTGTTTGGGTGGTTATAATTTTGGTTATTTCCATGTAGCGATACGTCAGGAGTACTATCCAAACGTATATGCCGGGTGGTGTTGTGAGCATCATCCGGATTTTTCGCTGTAAATGAGGCCTCAACTCATTCGGGTGCTGGTTTTATCATCGCTTTTCAGTTTAATTGGTTATTTAATCGGTCGTGTTTAATTCATGTTATTCGGTACCCACAACGAGCTGAAGTCCGCTCTTTTTAGCGATGACTTCGAAGTCAAGCCCGGCTTCCTCCAATATGCTCAAGAACGCTCCAAGCGACATATTTCGCTCAATCTTTCCATAGAACTCAATCGTATGCAGGTCGTTTCGGTAAACCACTTCGATATCGTACCATCGTGCCAATTGGGCAAAAGCCTCCTGTGGCGAATCGCCGTCGAAATAGAAAAACCCGTCTTTCCATGCGGTGTGCTGGCTGACATCCACCCATTCAACCCGAACGGATGATGTGTCGACAATCCCTTGCTGGCCCGGGCGGAGTGTGAACGGCGCATGCGCGTGATTAATGCGCGAGTTGTCAAGCCCTATCTGCACCTTTCCTTTTACCAACGTGGTTTTCGTTTCGGGCTCGTCTGGGTACGCACTGATGTTGAATTCGGTACCCAGCACGTTGATCGTCTGCCTGCCGGAAATGACCTTAAAAGGTCTGGAGTCTTCCGCAACAACAAAATACCCTTCGCCCGTGATTTCAACAACACGTTCATTACGGTCAAAGGCTGTCGGATACCGTAACGACGAGGATGCGTTTAGCCAGATTTGCGTACCATCTTGCAATACGATTTGGTATGTTCCCCCTCTCGGTGTCGTGAGTATAACATACGGCGGACCGGTGTGGCCTGTCGGTGCAGCTTCGTATTGATCCAGTAGTCTGCTGCCATCAGTATAGGAAATGTTCTGATCTCTGAAAATTATCCCATGTTGTGTTTCATCGAGCGTGATTGTCCGCCCATCAGTGAGTGTTAAGGTAGCCCGGTTTCCACCTGGTTGGATGTTCTCTGCACGTACGATATCCGACCGCGTATGGCCGGGTTGTTTTTCAAGAAACCACCAAGCCAAGGTAGCCGCTGCGATGACCATCGCTGCAACATACGGCAGCCACTTGTTCAACCGACGTTTTGGACGACGTGCGATGGATCGCCGGATATGTTCATTCATGCGTTTGAGACGGACAACACCCACTTCCGTGTCAACGAGGAAAAGCAATGTACGTAGATCTTCCCGGAGCGTTTCTTCGGAATCCAACCGGGCAAGCGTTGCGCGATGTTGGACATCTTCATCTGCCCATTGCTCGATTTGTTGGTTTTCTGTATCGGTGGCAATCCCCTGTAGCCTGCGCACAAGCAATTGCTCGATGTCTTTTCCGGTTCTCAATCTAAGGGTCTTTGGACGCTATTACGATATTTCCAATGAAACCTTTCCGATTATTACAAAAAAACTGTATCCGGAAATGCTCACGTTTTAGGAGCACGACAATTCAAATTGCCGATTCGCTAACGACAAAAAAGCGACGTAGATTAACAGGTCTTTTCCTTTAAATAACTTTTGAAGCCGTGCTAATGCTTTGGAGCGTGCGATGAATACGGCGTTTGAATTCATGCCCAATTCAGCGCCTATTTCTTCCGTGCTCAATCCATCAATGAAAGTGAGTTTAAAAACCCGTTGTTGCGTAGGCGAGAGCCTCTTGATCGCTGCGTAGATGAGTTGTAAGGTTTCCGCATGTATCATCCGTGCGAGCAAGTCGCTGTCTGCCTGTAGCAACTCTTCCTTAAGTTCGCCGGATGCCGCCCGTAGGCGATTTCCAATTCCTTTAAGGTAGTCTATGCAAGCATTGCGGGTGGTTAGGTAGAGGAACGATTTCAGGTGTGCTTCGCTCTCCAACCGTTCACGGGCTTCCCAAAGCTTCAGGAACGCATCCTGGACGAGCTCTTCGGCTATCGAATCGTCACCGACCATACGGTAAGCAAACAGTAAAAGGCCCCGGGCATACCGGTCGAAATACGCGGAAAGTATCCGCTCATCTCCCGACTTGAACTGTTCGAATGACATCTATTTATACCGTTGGTTGCAACAAGTATAGCAAATTTGAACAATACCGCAATTTAAAAAAGCCCCCGGAACCGAAATGGCGCCGGGGGCTGTATGAGGGCTGGGAATACTTCCTTATTTACTTAGGTACATCGACTTTTTGGCGTACATCTCGCGGAAGAACGGATCATCCAGATCTTTGATAAAGCGAATTGCCTCGCCCGTCGATTTCATTTCGGGACCCAGCTGTTTATCCACATCCGGGAATTTGTCAAACGAGAAGACCGGTACTTTGATGGCATAACCCGTAAGCTTGCGTTCGATGTTGAAGTCTTTCAGTTTGTTTACGCCAAGCATGATCTTGGTGGCAATATTGATATAAGGCACGTCATAAGCCTTGGCAATAAAGGGCACGGTGCGTGACGCCCGCGGATTGGCTTCGATGACATACACTTTTTCGTCTTTGATGGCAAATTGTATGTTGAGCAAGCCCTTTACTTTGAGAGCCTTGGCAAGCTTGATGGTGTATTGCTCCATTTGGCGCTGCACGTTTTCAGGCAGGCTGAATGGCGGAAGTACGGCACTTGAATCGCCCGAGTGTATGCCTGCAGGTTCAATGTGTTCCATCATGCCGATGATATGAACGTCTTCACCATCGCAAATAGAATCAGACTCTGCTTCCTCGGCGCGGTCAAGGAAGTGGTCGATAAGAACACGGTTGCCCGGCAAGTTGCGCAATAGTTTTACCACAGCTTTTTCGAGTTCTTCATCGTTGATGACGATGCTCATACGCTCGCCCCCGAGCACGTAGCTTGGGCGTACCAGTACCGGATAACCCACTTCGTTCGCAACCTTGAGTGCCTCCTCGGCACTTTCAGCTACGCCGTACTTCGGATAAGGGATGTCGAGCGATTTCAGTAAATCCGAGAAACGACCGCGATCTTCCGCCAAATCCATATCTTTGAAGGAGGTTCCGATGATTTTGATGCCATTGGCTTCGAGTTTCTCCGCCATCTTCAAGGCAGTTTGACCCCCCAACTGTACGATTACCCCTTCAGGTTTTTCCAATGCTATGATTTCGCGGACGTGTTCCCAATAAACGGGTTCAAAATACAACTTGTCGGCCATATTGAAATCGGTGGACACCGTCTCAGGGTTGCAGTTGATCATGATAGACTCAAATCCGGCCTCCTTGGCTGCCAGCAGGCCATGCACACAGGAGTAGTCAAATTCAATGCCTTGTCCGATACGGTTCGGACCAGAGCCAAGCACGATGATTTTCTTACGGTCGGACACCACCGATTCGGTTTCTTCCTCGAAGGTTGAATAATAGTAGGGAGTTTGTGCCGGAAATTCCGCTGCACACGTATCGACCATTTTATATACCCTTCGGATGCCGAGTTCCGTGCGGCGGTGGTATACATCATCTTCCGTGACGTTGCCCAGCAACCAGGCAATCTGTACATCCGAATAGCCTTTTTGTTTCAATGCGAGGAAAAAGTCGCGCGGGATATTATTCAGTTGATACCGGCGTAGCTCGGCCTCAAGATGCACCAACTCTTGGATTTGTAGAAGAAACCACTTGTCGATGTGCGTCGCTTTCCGGATGGATTCCAACGGAACGCCCAGCTCAAACGCATCTTTGATGTGGAATATGCGGTCGCTGCTTGGGTGTTCGAGGCTGTGCATAATCTCCTCAAGGTTGCGCAGTTGCTTGCCGTCAGCGCCCAGCCCATGGCGTCCGGTCTCCAAGCTTTGGCAAGCTTTCTGCAACGCTTCGATGAAGGTACGGCCAATGGCCATGACTTCGCCTACCGATTTCATTTGTAGGCCCAATTCGCGGTTAGCCCCCTTGAATTTAGCAAAGTTCCAGCGAGGAACTTTCACGATGACATAATCAAGCGTTGGTTCGAAATACGCGGAAGTCGTCTTCGTGATTTGATTTTCGATTTCATCGAGGTTATAGCCGATGGCTAACTTCGATGCAATTTTGGCAATGGGATATCCAGTGGCTTTAGAAGCTAATGCCGACGAGCGAGATACGCGCGGGTTGATTTCGATGGCGATGATTTCCTCGTTTTCCGGATTGACAGAAAATTGCACATTACATCCGCCCGCGAAGTTGCCAATGGCCCGCATCATTTGGATGGCTTGGTTGCGCATCTGTTGGTAGCAACGGTCGCTGAGCGTCATACCGGGTGCTACCGTTATCGAGTCGCCGGTGTGGATACCCATCGGGTCGAAATTTTCAATGGTACAGATGATAATGACATTATCATTGTTGTCGCGAAGCAATTCCAGCTCAAACTCTTTCCAGCCCAATACGGCCTGTTCTACCAATACCTCATGCGTAGGAGAGGCTTGCAGTCCGCGGCTAAGCGCAGCTTCGAAATCTTCTTTCTTGTGTACAAAACCACCGCCCGTGCCACCCAAGGTATAAGACGGCCGGATAACCAGCGGAAAGCCGATTTCCTGGGCAGCTTCTTTCCCTTCGAGGAAGGAGTTGGCGATTTTCGATTTGGCGATACCTACCCCGATGTCAACCATCAGCTTGCGGAATTCTTCGCGGTTTTCCGTCTTTTCAATCGCGGCTACATCCACGCCGATAACCTGGACATTGTATTTTTTCCAAAGGCCGCGCTCATCGGCTTCGATGCAAAGATTGAGCGCTGTCTGCCCACCCATGGTTGGTAGGACGGCATCGATGCGGCGTTCCTGGAGGATTTTTTCAATGCTTTCACACGTCAGCGGAAGCAAGTAAACGTGGTCGGCAATGACCTTATCGGTCATGATGGTCGCGGGGTTCGAGTTAATGATGGATACCTCAATCCCCTCCTCTTTGAGCGACAAAGCCGCCTGCGAGCCGGAATAATCAAATTCGCAGGCCTGTCCAATGACAATGGGGCCTGAACCGATAATCAAAACAGAATTGATGGAAGTGTTTCTGGGCATTATATGGTGAAAAACGTTAACAATGTTTCAACGATACCTGGTGTCAAAACAGCGAGAATGCCTGAGAAAATGAGGTAGGATATTCCGACTGTTTTGTCGGAGTGCAAAGGTATACTTTTTTTGTGGAATAATCCGTGAAATATTTTCATTATCTGATCACGGCGCGGATAGGTTTGTTTTGCGGTATTATTGGCTTATTTTAGGAATTTTTTTCGCTATTGTCATTAATATTTTACCTTTGACGCCGGTAAAAGGATTATTTAAATTCGAGGCCGTTAAGAATAAATTTATTTACAAATGAAACTGTCATGGTTTTTAAAAATCACAAAGTGGAATAATTAAACCATGACAGCTTTATCGCCACTGAAAAAAAATAAAATAGATGAAAATCAGATTGTTATTATCAGCTCTTTTTTCTGTTTGCGTGATGACATCCTTTGCGCAAAGCGAGTATAACCAGTCGGTTGGGTTGCGATTCGGTGCCGGTCATTATGATTGGATAGCCGCGTCTTACAAGATGTTTATTGCCCGGCCTGCGGCCGTGGAATTTAATCTTGGCTTTAGCGGAGCCGATAGGAGATGGGGCGGAAATGACTGGAATTGGTCATCCCTTGCGCTGTCAGGCACATACCAATATCATTTCGATATCCCCGAAGTGCCGGGATTAAAATGGTTTGTCGGTGGCGGACTTTCACTATATACCGCATTTTCGGATTTAGATGATTTTCAAGGCTTCGGCGTGGGTATTTACCCGACGGGTGGGGCAGATTACAAATTTGATAATATTCCTTTAAATCTGTCGGCCGATTTAAGGCCTACCATTTATATCGACGGATTAAAGCAACGGGGGAATTTCTTTCCTAATCTAGGCATCGCTGCGCGGTACACATTTTAGCCGGCTTCAGCTAAAGACTTTTCAAAGGCATTGCCATTAGCTGATGGAGCTGATGGCAATTTTTATTTGTGTTAACTTGGAAATGAGACCAGATAGCAGCCGATTGGTTAAAATAGCAGTGGTAGGGCCCGAGTCTACCGGCAAGTCGACTATAGCCGAACAGTTGGCCAGAGCGTACGGTACCATATGTGTACCGGAATATGCGCGGGAATATTGCAAATACCTTAACCGTGAATATACATTGCAGGACGAATTGAATATGTTTTACGGGCAATTGGCGCTCGAACGCAGCTTGGTGCCGCTTGCAAAAAAAAACCGCTTAATCTGCGATACCATGATACTCACGATTAAGGTCTGGTGCGACCATCTCTTTGGTTATACACCAGCCGTTGTTCTTGAGACACTCCGATCTACGCATTATGATTTTTACTTATTAATGGATATCGATTTGCCGTGGGTGGATGATCCGCTGCGTGATTTCCCGCACCTTCGGGAGCATTTTATGGAAGTGTGGCACCAAGAATTACAGGCAATCCAGGCAAATTACGCGGTAATTTCCGGGCAAGGTGAGGACCGGTTTGCAAACGCCCGGAAAGCCGTGCAAGCCTTCCTCGAAAGGCCGCTTTAAAATGGAAGCGCGAAGACGCCAAGTAAAGGTACTGTGCCGCCCATAGCGTCTCCGTACGGCGAGGAAAATTAATACCGGTAATGATCCGGTTTGTAAGGGCCTTCGACGGGTACACCGATATACCCGGCCTGGTGTTCGTCCAGCGTATCCAGTTCGACGCCAATCTTAGCAAGGTGAAGCCGGGCTACTTTTTCATCGAGATGTTTGGGCAGCGTGTAAACTTTATTTTCGTAGTTCTCGCTGTTGGTCCACAATTCAATCTGTGCGAGCGTCTGGTTTGAAAATGAGTTACTCATCACGAAGGAAGGGTGTCCGGTAGCACAGCCGAGATTGACCAGCCGGCCCTCGGCCAACAGGATGACATCCTTGCCGTCAATGGTGTATTTGTCTACTTGCGGTTTGATTTCCACCTTTGTGTCGCCGTAGTTAGAGTTGAGCCACGCTACATCGATTTCATTGTCGAAATGGCCGATATTGCACACCACAGCCTTATCTTTCATCGTCCTGAAATGTTCTGGGCGGACAATATCCCGGTTGCCGGTGGCCGTTACAATAATATCGGCTTCCTTGACGGCGTTGGCAAATTTCTTTACTTCATAGCCTTCCATCGCTGCTTGCAATGCACAGATGGGGTCGATTTCAGTGACGATGACGCGTACTCCGGCGCTGCGCAATGATTCGGCAGAGCCTTTACCCACATCGCCATACCCCGCTACCACAGCTACTTTGCCGGCCAGCATCAGGTCGGTCGCACGGCGGATAGCGTCGACCAACGATTCGCGGCATCCGTATTTGTTGTCAAATTTGGATTTGGTGACCGAGTCGTTTACATTGATGGCAGGCAGGTGGAGGGTGCCGTTCTTCATGCGCTCATAAAGACGGTGCACGCCCGTAGTGGTTTCTTCGGATAAACCTTTAATGCCACTAATTAACTCAGGGTATTTATCAAACACCATATTAGTGAGATCGCCACCGTCATCCAATATCATATTGAGTGGCTTACGTTCCTCGCCGAAAAATAAGGTCTGTTCGATACACCAGTTGAATTCATCTTCTGTCATGCCTTTCCAGGCGTATACCGGGATGCCTGCTGCGGCAATGGCAGCAGCGGCATGATCCTGGGTGGAGAAGATATTACAGGATGACCATGATACTTCTGCACCCAATTCAATAAGCGTTTCAATCAGTACAGCCGTTTGAATGGTCATGTGCAAGCAACCGGCGATGCGAGCCCCTTTCAACGGTTTGGAGGTGCCGAACTCTTCACGGATCGCCATGAGACCGGGCATTTCGGCTTCTGCCAGCTCGATTTCTTTGCGGCCCCATGATGCGAGGCTGATATCCTTTACTTTGTAGGGTATATAGGAGGTGTCTATTGATGACATATTCGTGCTACTTTAATGTAAATAAAACGGAAACAAAGATACGGTATCCCGATGTGATTTTCAAATCTGGATAAACACAACGCGCTGATAACCCGATGGGCGGTTCTTTTGTAAAAGGAACGACACTGTTTCCTATATTAGAATAGCTTTGAATTTGATATAAAAGTAAACTAAAATTGAGTAATAACGTACGATAATGGTCATTTTATTATAATTTCATCGAATAAAATACGATGGAAATACGATGGATTTACGATGAAATGAAAAAGTAAAGCAGTTATTAAATAAGTTTTAATCCGGTTTCATCGGCCAGCCTTCATGGATATTGTGGCGGTGCATTGGCCACGCCCTTTAGGATGAATTCTGACATTGGGGTGAAAGTGTAGAGTTGTTTAAGGCGAAACGGAGCCGTATCTTTGCAAAGATTTTGTATACGAATTGATTAAATTAAACAATAGAAAGGAATAAACACATGTATCCTGAATACTTAGTAGCGCCGATGCGCAAGGAGCTGACTGACGTTGGCTTTGAAGAACTGAAAACCCCCGAAGAAGTTGATGCGGCCATTAAGCAAGAAGGGACCGTATTTGTGGTGGTAAATTCCGTATGCGGTTGTGCCGCGGCGAATGCCCGTCCGGCAGCGATTGCCGCTGTCAAGCATGAAAAGCATCCCGACAAGACAGTCACGGTATTCGCGGGTATGGAAAAAGACGCGGTAGATAAAGCTCGTTCTTACATGCTGCCTTATCCGCCGTCATCGCCGGCTATGGCATTATTTAAAGATGGCAAACTCGTACACATGATTGAGCGGCATCAGATTGAGGGACGCCCCGCGCAGATGATTGCGGATAATCTGGTGGCCGCATTTGATGAATATTGTTAATGATTGTTGGTGGTTGATAAAAAGGGGCCGTCTTCTATGTGGAAAAACAAGTTTATCGGCGAGTTTTTTTACGTAGAAGGCGGCTTCTTGGTATTAACTATATTTTCTTTTTGGTAAGCTCAGAATTTTGAGCTACTTGTTCCCTCTATCATTGCTCTTTTAGCTTTCTGAACATAGACCATCCTCCGTTTCCGATGTAAGCAAAATCAGTGGGAAAATAGGCGTCAATAGGACTACGTTGCTTTCCTATTTGCACAATCTACAAGAGAGCGGGCGTACCCTGAACCTGCTCCGGTCTGCCAAAGGTACCAGCCGGTTGCAGAAGCCGGAAACTTTTTCACCAATCAGTTTTTCTCGGTTCATTAACCCGTATCTGCGGCCCGATGTCTGCGAATGTACGGACCGTGATGAAAAAACTGTCTAAAAATACTCACTATTGGGTATTCTATTCGACTGGAAACACCGTTAGATTTGTCAAGGTCTATCAAACAGCTTTAATAAAATGAAAAGGAAGATTGCAACAATGAAGACTTTTTTGTCATGGAATAACCTTGCACTGATCACGTTGGTTTTGGTCGTATCGGCCTGTGCGAAAAATGAATTGCCGGAGGTTGACGAAGGTGAGGAGGATGGTTATTATGTGACGATGACCGTCAATGGCAAGCGTGTTGACTATAAGTCGGGTGTAACGGCTGCGCTGAGCAAAGCTCCCGATGAGACTATCGATTACCAGCAGTTCAGTTTGACGGTGGAGGGTAGTGAGGGTATCAGGAGAGGTATCATAGGAAAAGAGGCCCTTTTCCTGAATTGTTTTGTGTACGATACCTGGAAACCAAACAAAAAATACGAAAACACGTTCGAGCCAGACGAAACGACGGGTATCGCTGATAAACAAGATCAAATAAGTGTGCAATACCTTACCGAGGCGCTGGCGAGCCAGTATGTCTATGTGACGAATAGCTCGTTTCAGACCGGTTCGGCTCACGTTATTTTGAAAGAGGTTACCTCAACTTACTTTAAAGGAACATTCCACGGTGTCTTGAGTCAAGCGGTATTGCCTTACATGACGCCCTTAGGCAATATCGTTGAATTGGAAACGCCCCTTGTAATCGACGGGGAATTTTATGCGCGGAGATAAGTAGTATAAAAAATTTACGCCAACACTCCCCGGCTGCTAAACATAATGGCGAGCATCCCCGGAATGAAAATGTTCCGCAGAATACCATCAACCAGAAAACCAAAAAAAACCGGCTCGCATTAAACGAGCCGGTTTTTTTGGATGTTAGTCCGATATCTCTGGCTAACGTCTGTCAGTCCTCAGTACTCAATGGGCACATTCAATTCGACCCGACTGCCCCGTTGCGGTACGCCGACAATGCGGACGATACCCCGCTCGGAATTTGCCAATGCTGCTTCAACATCATCAGCGCTGTTTACCGGTTTACCATTGATATGGGTAATTACCAGGCCGCGCTGTACATTGAAGTAGTCAAAGAGTCCTCCTTGGTGGACTTGCGTGACCACAACACCTGACGAAACGCCCAGTTCTTTCTTCCTGGCGTCGGTAGCAGGAACAAACCCGGCACCTAACTTGTTATAGATCTCCGTGGCACTGCGTTTTGCTTCGCTTTCCGCTCTGCTGCTTTCGGTGGCACGTGTGTCTTCTTTCAATGTAACGGTGACATCACGTTCCTTGCCATCTCGTTTATAGGTCAGTTTCACCTTATCGCCCGGGCGTAACCGGTAAATCCGTTCCTGCAAATCCGAAGACGAGGTAATAACCCGACCGTCGAGCTTGGTAATGATGTCTCCTTTTTTAAGGCCAGCTTCCTCAGCTGCACCCTTGGAGACAATTTCCATGATGTAGAGGCCGTTTACATCGCTAACTTCCAGTTCCTTTGCTGCCGTTGGGTTGAGCTCCCTGAACGTGACGCCTATCAAACCGCGTTTCACCATGCCAAATTTGATGAAGTCATCGGCAATTTTCTTAACCAGGTTGACAGGAACCGCAAAACCATAGCCTGCGTAAGTACCTGTTGGGGTCATGATATTGGAGTTGATGCCAATTAGTTCGCCATTGGCATTGACCAGGGGACCGCCACTGTTTCCTTTATTGATCACGGCGTCGGTTTGGATAAACGATTCAACAGCAGTATTGAGCATGGGCTCGTCGTCTGACTGCGGATAACCTCGCTGTTGATACTGCCGTTGCTGCAATTCGCGGGCGATGATGCCTGTGGAGCGCCCAGTGGCGCTGACGATACCTGCTGTTACCGTTGATTCCAGTCCAAGCGGGTAGCCCACTGCCAATACCCATTCACCGATGCGGACATCATCCGAATCGCCGAACCGCACGAAAGGCAGCCCTTTTTCGTTGATTTTGATCAACGCAAGGTCCGTGTTTGGATCGCGGCCGATGATTTTTGCTTCCACTACACGTTTATCCGTGAGCTGCACCTCAATTTTATTGGCATCTTCTACCACGTGATTATTGGTGACGATATAGCCATCTTCGGAAATAATTACGCCTGAGCCGGTCGCCTGAGCCGGTGGTTGCGAGCGCTGTGGCCGTTGCCTTGGTACACCGAAAAATTCCTCAAACAAGTCAAGCGGAGCCGCGCCACCGGAGCTTCTCGTACGCCCTGGATAAGTCGTGGTGATATGCACAACTGCAGGAGCAACCGTGGCGGCTGCTTGCGTGAAATCTGGATTTCCTGTAGACGAAACTACATTTGGTACCGGGTTATTGGCGTAGTGCAATTGTTGCCGTTCCTCAAAAGACATTTTACTTTCCTGTTTGTTTTCAAACAGTTTATAACCGCCCACAGCTATCAAGCCTCCTACAAGTGCGGTCAATAATGTTAATCCTAATTTTTTCATCATAATTCCAATCGTTATAAGTCGAAATTTTGTTTTTGCAAAAAGCTGTTCAAATGTAATACCATTTCATGATCCAAAGCAAACGAGGGGCGGCACTTTTCTGTTAAATAATGTTAAAGCAAAAAAAGACCGGATTGCAGGAAAACCACCTAAAATCTGCCAGCATATGACTACCTTTGGCTGGTTAAAGGGTATATCATGGAAACACACATATTCTACAAATACCAGGGAGCGGGTAATGACTTTATTATTTTCGATAATAGAAATGAGCTATTCGACCGCGCAAACGTGGATTTGGTGCGAAAGCTTTGCGATAGAAGATTCGGTATCGGAGCTGATGGGTTAATGCTATTGCAGGACGTAGAGGGGCATGATTTCGAAATGATTTATTACAATGCGGATGGTCATGAAGGGAGCATGTGCGGCAATGGCGGTCGGTGCATCGTGGCGTTTGCTCAAGATCTGGGGATTACCGGAAGCCAGACTGACTTTTTGGCAGCTGATGGCGTGCACCATGCCCGGATCCATGCCAATAACGTGGGTTGGATAAGCTTACAGATGATCGATGTCGATGCCGTCCAACAAGACGGCGAAGCCTATATATTAAATACCGGTTCGCCACATTACATCAAAATCGTGCAGCATCTGGATACATTTGCCGTGTTTGAGGAGGGGCGTAAAGTTCGTTATAACGATACCTACCGCGACGAAGGAATCAATGTGAATTTTGTACAAGCTGAGAACGGAGGCTACTACGTGCGCACTTACGAGCGCGGTGTGGAGGATGAAACGTTGGCATGCGGTACGGGCGCTACCGCTGTGGCCTTGGCGATGGCATGGCGCCAAGGGGAGGACGGCGAGTTTGAGACGCCGATTCGCGTAGCGGGAGGGAAACTTACTATCCGTTTTTCCAAGGCAGGTGATCATTTTACGAATGTTTTCTTAGAGGGCCCGGCCGAGTTCGTTTTTAAAGGTGAGATTTCGTGGTAATGGGACTTGGGCGTTTTATCCTGTATTACCATCTCTTCGCATTGTTCGTGGCTTTGCTGGCTTTGGCATTACAACGGCTATTCGGTGAGAGCGACCTGCTGAGCCCTCATTTCTGGTTGCTTTTTGTCGTGGTGTTCACCTTTACCCTGGCTGCTTACCTAATGAGTGATTATGGTATCCGCAAAGGGGGGGAATTGTCCATTTATAGTCTAATAGGCGGGCTTTTTATTAAGCTGTTCGCGTGCTTGGCCGTCGTCGCGTTCTTGATAATAAAATTCCCTGAAAATAAGATGCTTACGGCATTTAACTTTTTTTCATTATATTTATTGTTTACCCTCTTTGAACTTATATGTTTGTTACGTAACTTGCGCGACCAAAATCAGACGTAAAAAATTGGGAATAGATGGATTTTAGGCACTTTTTCGATTCAAAAAAAATAAGCTTTATAGCAATTTTCGCCGTTTTAACGACCTTTTCAGTCGCTAAGGCCACCACCACATACGCTGCATCGGATACCGCTGCAGCAACGGGTTATGAAGCGCATGCTGATGAAGAATTTGAGCCGACCAAAGTAATCATGGAGCATATTAGCGATGCGCATGACTGGCACCTCTGGGGCCACACTTCGATCCCACTTCCGGTTATTTTATATACAGATAAAGGCTTTGAGTTTTTTCTTTCCTCCGCATTTCACCATGGGGAACATGACCACCCCGGCAAACACTACACGTATCGACTGGTCGACAAAAAGAAAATTAAAGTGGTGAACGCTGCGGGGGCAGTGGATGAAGAGGCTTCCAAGAACGTATGGGACTTTTCCATTACGAAAAATGTAGCTTCCATGTTCCTGTCAGTAATCGTCTTGTTGCTGATTTTTACTTCCGTGGCAAGGGCTTACAAACGGCGGGAAGGCAAAGCGCCCAAAGGACTGCAATCCTTTTTGGAGCCGATTATCCTCTTTGTGCGGGATGATATTGCACGGCCGAATATTGGCCATGGCTATGCCCGGTTTATGCCGTTGTTGCTCACCATTTTCTTTTTTATCTGGGTTAATAACCTGCTGGGGCTGATACCGATTTTCCCGGGAGCAGCGAATGTCACCGGGAATATTGCGGTGACGTTTGTGCTGGCGCTTATCGTGTTAATCGTAGTCAATGTCAACGGTAATAAATATTATTGGAAACATATCTTAATGCCCGATGTGCCTTGGTGGTTGTATCCTATCATGATACCGGTGGAATTGGTCGGGGTGATTTCCAAGCCATTTGCGTTGATGATCCGTTTATTTGCCAACATTACGGCAGGGCACATCATCATCCTTAGTTTGATTTCGCTCATTTTTGTGTTCAAATCGCTGGCGATAGCACCGGTATCGCTCGCCTTCGTATTGTTTATGAATGTGCTGGAGCTGCTGGTGGCTGCGTTACAGGCTTTTATATTTACTTTGCTTACCGCGCTGTTCATTGGTATGGCGGTAGAGGAGCATCATTGATTTGCAAATCCTTATATTAAATATACATTAAATTAAATTTGTTATGGTAGGTTCAATTGCGGCAATTGGTGCCGGATTAGCAGTGATCGGTGCCGGACTTGGTATCGGACAAGTAGGCGGTAAGGCAATGGAAGGTATTGCTCGCCAGCCTGAGGCTGCTTCCAAAATTCAGACCGCTATGATTATCGCTGCTGCCCTTATCGAAGGTGCTGCGCTGTTTGCAATCGTAGTGTCTTTGATGGGATTGTAATCCTTCGCAAAGAAGCTGAATTAGAAGCCGGACACCTGACGGTTGGTCTGGTGTCTGGCTTTCATTTAAACGAAACTAAATTTAAAAGGATATATGAGTTTTGATATTGGTAATCCGAGCATCGGATTGGTATTTTGGACACTTATCGCGTTCCTGTTATTGCTGTTGCTTTTGCGGAAATTTGCGTGGAAGCCTATTATGGAGGCTATCGGTGAACGTGAGAAGTCGATCGAGGACGCGCTGACGTCTGCCGAAAAAGCAAAAGCGGAGATGGCTCGCCTGACCAACGAAAATGAACAATTGCTAAAAGCAGCGCGCGCGGAGCGCGACGTTATCCTGAAGGAAGCCAAGGCATTGAAAGACCAAATTGTAGCAGATGCAAAGAATCTCGCGCAAGCCGAGGGGGCCAAACTGATTGAGCAGGCACGGAAGGAAATAGACGATCAGAAAAAAAGGGCATTAGCAGACGTGAAAAACCAAGTTTCATCCCTTTCGCTTGAGATTGCCCGCAAAGTCCTCCAAAAAGAGTTTGAGGATGAACGCAAGCAAGAGGCGTTGGTGACTGATTTGCTTAAAGACGTGAAGTTGAATTAAAGTAGCCCGCAGCTAACCGCATAAGGATATGTCAGAATTTACAGTTGCATCACGGTACGCTAAATCACTCATCGATTTGGCCCAGGAACAAGGGAATCTGGAAACCGTGAAACAAGATATGGAACGTTTTATAACGGTATTGCGAGCCAATAAAGCGTTACAGGCCGTATTGCAGAACCCTATTATAAAGCAGGATAAGAAAAGCGGCATCCTGGACGCGCTATTTAGCGATAAAGTCCATCCAAGTATTACAGCTTTTTTCCATATCATGGTACGGAAAGGCCGCGCCGGTATTTTATACGGGACCGCACAGGAATTTATCCGTGCATACAATGGAGTGAAGGGTATCATCCATGCAAAGGTCACTTCGGCAGCGGCGCTTTCGGCAAAGAACCTGGATGCCTTACGCCAGATAATTGCCGGCGAAGTGAATGCTGAGGTGGTGTTGAAAAACAGCGTGGACCCCTCATTGATTGGCGGCTTTGTGGTGACGGTAGGTGATAGGCAAATTGACACAAGCATCGCAGGCAAGTTGAAGAAATTGGAACTTCACTTCAATTCACAAGTTGTAAAAATATAAGAAACCCCTAATAAGACAGAAATGATAGAGGTAAGACCCGATGAAGTATCGGCAATTTTAAGAGAACAGCTGTCGGGCTTCAAATCAGAAGCCGAGCTTGAAGAAGTGGGTACCGTATTGCAGATTGGCGACGGTATAGCACGGATATATGGTTTAACGAAAGTCCAGTCTGGCGAGCTGGTTGAATTTGAGAATGGCTTGCAAGGCATTGTGTTGAATCTTGAAGAAGACAACGTGGGTGTCGTATTGCTTGGCCAGTCAGATGAGATCAAAGAAGGAGATACTATCAAACGTACCCGCCGTATCGCCTCCATCAAGGTAGGGGAGGGTATGTTGGGCCGTGTGGTAAATACGTTGGGACAACCAATAGATGGCAAAGGCCCCATCCTTGGCGAGACCTACGAAATGCCTATCGAGCGCAAAGCTCCGGGGGTTATTTTCCGCCAGCCGGTAAATGAGCCGCTACAAACCGGTATTAAGGCGATTGACGCGATGATTCCAATCGGCCGTGGCCAGCGTGAGTTGGTTATTGGTGACCGCCAAACTGGAAAAACAGCGGTGTGTATCGATACCATCATCAATCAGAAAGAATTTTACGATGCAGGTGAGCCGGTATATTGCATTTATGTAGCTGTTGGTCAGAAGAATTCAACGGTAGCAAACATCGTGCGCACCTTGGAGGAACATGGTGCAATGCCCTACACGATTGTGGTCTCCGCTTCGGCTGCTGATCCTGCGCCGATGCAGTTCTATGCACCCATGGCCGGGGCGGCCATCGGTGAATTTTTCCGTGATACGGGGCGTCCAGCACTGATTATCTATGATGATTTGTCGAAGCAAGCGGTCGCTTACCGCGAGGTTTCGTTGCTGCTCCGCCGTCCGCCGGGCCGGGAAGCATATCCCGGTGACGTATTTTACCTGCATAGCCGGCTTTTGGAACGTGCGGCAAAAATTAATGCTTCGGATGACATCGCAAGGCAGATGAACGATTTGCCTGACGCCATCCGGCCGTTGGTCAAGGGAGGAGGCTCACTCACGGCGCTTCCTATCATCGAGACCCAGGCGGGTGACGTGTCGGCGTATATTCCTACCAACGTGATATCCATCACAGACGGGCAGATTTTCCTGGAGTCTAACTTGTTTAACGCAGGTGTTCGCCCAGCGATTAACGTCGGCATCTCGGTATCACGTGTAGGTGGTAATGCCCAAATCAAGTCCATGAAGAAAGTAGCCGGTACATTGAAGCTTGACCAAGCGCAGTACCGCGAACTGGAAGCATTCGCTAAGTTCGGTTCGGATCTTGACGCGGCGACGAAGGCAGTATTGGATAAGGGCGTACGTAATGTGGAAATCCTGAAACAAGGACAATTTTCGCCCGTGCCCGTAGAAAAGCAGGTGGCCATCATCTATGCCGGTACAAAAGGACTGTTTCGAAATGTCCCGGTGGACAAGGTGAAAGCGTTTGAAGCCGAATACCTCCAGCAGTTGGAGCTGCGCCACCCGGAAGTGCTGAAAGCACTTAAGGAAGGTAAATTTACGGATGAGCTTACTGGTGTATTAGAAACCGTGGCTAAAGAATTGGCCGGTAAATATTAGCGAGTTTACGATTTGCGATTCAATTTGAAGTCGTAGATCTAAAATCTAAAAGTAGATATGGCAAATTTAAAGGAAGTACGAAACCGAATTACATCGGTCACTTCTACACAGCAAATTACGAAGGCTATGAAAATGGTCTCCGCGGCGAAGCTGAAGCGGGCAACCAATGCCATTGTGCAGTTACGTCCTTATGCGGAGAAGTTGCGGGAGATTCTGGTCAACGTATCTGCCAGTGTGGAAGGCGGAACTTCTCCCTACACGGTGGATCGTAAGCCAAATAGGGTGCTGGTAGTTGTCATCGCTTCCAACAGGGGATTAGCGGGTGCGTTCAATACGAATGCCATCAAAACTGCGAACCAGTTGATTGCCGAACGTTATAGGGAGCAACTGCAGGCGGGTAATGTGCGCATTATCGCTATCGGTAAACGGGCACAGGACTACTACCAGAAACGTAAATATCAGGTTATAGGCGACCACAATGATTTGTTTGCCGCGCTGAATTTCGAAAACACCTCAACGATCGCTGAAACCATTATGAAAGGGTTTGTGGACGGCGAATACGACAGGGTTGAATTGGTATATAACCGGTTTAAAAATGCGGCTGTCCAAATCCTAACAACCGAACAACTGTTGCCGCTGTTGCCGGCTACGGTAGCATCGGACAAGCCAACGGTGGAAGCGGATTATATCATTGAGCCATCTAAGCGCGAGATAATCGAGGAATTGATACCGAAAGCGATAAAAGTACAGCTTTATAAAGCGATATTGGATTCGCATGCTTCTGAACATGGGGCACGGATGACCGCGATGGATAAGGCGACAGACAATGCAGGCGAATTGTTGAAGTCGCTTAAATTATCCTATAATCAAGCGCGTCAGGCTGCTATTACGACTGAACTCACCGAGATTGTGAGCGGAGCAGCCGCGCTGTCCAATGGATAGTCGATCATACAACGTTTGATAAAAAGGGCACTTGTGCCCTTTTTGTTTTTTTGGCGAATGAAGAATACCTATTATTGGGTATATGTTTTGATAAACAATTCGCATACTTTTGTGTTATTAATCCTGAAAGTGGCCAACATACCCTTTGGCAAGGTTATTGAGCGAGTAGCAGGATAGGTGATGGGGGCTTTTGAGGTTAATAATTTGCTATTGTTGTACACATGTTGTAGCAAAAGGTAGATTACACTCGTTGCAATGAGTGAAGGGTGGGAGCGGCTACAATTATCAAGCTTACATGAAAGAACTTATACTTCGCTTCAAAACCGTACCTCGTTGGGCAATATTATTGCTGGATCTTTTGGTTTTAACATGGTCATTCACGCTGTCTTATCTTATTGCTAAGCAATTTAATTTCCATGACATTACCCGGGGGCATTTCTTCGTCCATACGGCGGTTTATAGCGGCCTGGCTTTACCGGTATTTTTCCTTATGCGGATACACACGGGCCTGATCCGTTACTCGGATACGCGGGATATGCTCAAGATTTTCTCCGCCATGCTGATCACTTCTGTGACGTATGTGATCGTCGCCTATTTAATCCTTGCAACGTTGTGGAATATTAAAGACAGCCAATTAGGGCTGGTCTTGTTGATTAATTTCTTTATCGCCACCTCTTTTCTGATCATGCTGCGTATTACGGTGAAGAGCATTTACTTTATGCTGATGCGGAAAGTGCGTGATGTAGACACCGTGAGGGTGCTGATTTACGGTGCTGATCAGAATGCGATTATGGCTAAACAAGCGCTGGAGAACAGTACGGAGTCGAAATTTATTATTATCGGTTTTATCGATACGAATAGAAGCAAATTAAATAGCTATATCGAACGGAAGCGGGTTTATCATGTAAAGGATCTGGCAGCGTTGAAAGACCGGTATGCCATTGACCAGATGATTTTTGTAAAGGACCACTTGGGCAGTAGGGATAAAAAGGTCATTGTAGAACGTTGTTTGCGATTGGGTATCAAGGTATTGACGGTGCCTCCTGCGTCAGAATGGATATCGGGCAGACTGCGATTGCAACAGATAAAGAATCTGCGCATAGAAGACCTTCTCCAGCGGGCGCCTATACGGATAAATAATGATAAAGTTTGCGATGATTTATGTGGCAAGCGCATTTTGATTACCGGTGCTGCTGGTTCCATTGGGTCGGAGATCGTTCGCCAGGTATTACGCTACGAGCCGCAGATGCTTATCCTTTGTGATCAAGCCGAATCGGCTATGCATGACATACAGTTGGAGATCGAGGAGAAATTTCCGTCGAGTAATGTGGTTGTTGCCATAGCGGATATCCGCAATCTGGAACGCATGCATCAGATATTCAACGACTATCGGCCTGAATTGGTGTACCATGCAGCGGCGTATAAACATGTGCCGATGATGGAACGGAATCCTGGGGAGGCCGTCAGCACCAACGTAGGTGGGACAAAGAATGTCGCTGATCTGGCCGTTCTTTTTGGCGTGAAGAAGTTTGTGATGATTTCTACAGATAAGGCGGTCAATCCAACCAATGTGATGGGGGCGTCCAAACGGATTGCAGAGATTTACACGCAAAGTTTGGATAGGGAACAGTCGCTTCAATTGGTAGACACGGCTACCGGAACAACCAAAACAGTAAAAGGAACACGGTTTATCACCACCCGTTTTGGAAATGTATTGGGCTCAAATGGGTCGGTCATTCCACGGTTCCGGGCGCAAATCGAAAAAGGGGGGCCAATCACCGTAACACATCCGGACATTACCCGGTATTTTATGACCATACCGGAAGCCGTCCAATTGGTATTGGAAGCGGGTACCATGGGCAACGGTGGAGAAATCTATGTGTTTGATATGGGCAAACCGGTGAAGATTATCGATCTGGCCCGGAAGATGATTCAACTCGCTGGATTGAAACCCGATAAAGACATTGAGATCATTTATACCGGTTTGCGTAGCGGCGAGAAACTGTATGAAGAGCTGTTAAATGACGGAGAGAAAGTACTGCCAACTCACCATGATAAAATACACATAGCTCGTGTCAATCCGATGGACTACGAACGGGCTAAACGTGTAATTTACGAACTGATCTCAATAAATGAGCGAAAGAACAGCAGCGGTGTCGTTCGAAAGATGAAAGAGATAGTTCCCGAGTTTGTTAGTAAAAATTCACCGTTTGAAGCCTTGGATTCGGTAGGATAACTACGTTGGATAATCACCACCTAATCAGTGCACTTGCCCAGGTGAACCCTGATCCGAAAGCAGCAAGGCATACCAAATCATGTTCCTTGATTTTTCCGGTCTCCCAAGCCTCGCATAGCGCAATAGGTATTGAGGCCGCCGTTGTGTTGCCGTATCGTTGAATATTGTTGAAAACCTGATCATCACGCAACCCCAATTGCCCTTGTATATGCTGGCTGATGCGGAGGTTGGCCTGATGGGGTATGAGTAGATCAATATCTTTTTCCGATAGGTTATTGGCGGCCAAGGCTTCTTTTATTACCGCTGGAAACTTAACCACTGCTTTCTTAAATACAGCGGGTCCATCCATGTAAGGTAGCGCTGCTCCGCTCTCCAATTGCTCCGTGGTGAGGAAAAGCCCGCCAAGTTCCTGATTTGGAAACGGCGGCTTGCCGCTTATCCACTTATTGGCATGAGCACCGGGATAATACATAGCCAGGAGCTCGGCCTCACTGCCATCACTGTGTAAATGCGTACTTAAAATACCTTTGCCACGTTCTTGAGTAGGTTGCAGTACCACTGCACCGGCACCATCCCCAAAAATGACCGAAATATTGCGGCTGCGGGTATGGAAATCCATGGCAAATGAATGTTTCTCACTCCCCACGACAAGTACGTTTTTGTACATGCCTGTCTTGATGAATTGATCCGCTACAGACAAGGCATATACAAATCCTGAACATTGATTCCTTACATCCAATGCGCCGATCTCGCGCATACCCATTTCACGCTGTAGCAGTACACCGCAACCGGGGAAGTAGTAGTCTGGGCTCAATGTGGCAAATACAATAAAATCGATTTCCTGCGCGGTGGTGCCCGCACGTTTGATGGCTATATTAGCCGCCTCGATGGCCATTGTGGTGGTGGTTTCGTTGAAACGGTCGGCAAAGCGGCGTTCCTTGATGCCTGTGCGCTCTTGTATCCATTCGTCGCTTGTATCCATGAAACGGGTTAAATCCTGATTGGTGTAAACCTGTTGGGGGACATAATATCCCATGCCGGCTATTCTTGACTGGTACATAAATCACGCCTTCGTTTTAAACTTACCTAACGCAATTGTACGGAAATTTTTAGAAAAGACGTAATTTCAGCTGTCAGGCCTGTCTTCCTGGCAGATGAGCGATCGATAACTTGCTTTTATATGCAAGTTTAGCTAAGTTTGCAGTCATGACGGTCGAAACGCAAGAAGAAACCTATACGCTTGACGAGGTGTTGGCCGCTATCTCGCCCACCCATCGGCTCATCCTTTGGAATGATGATACCAATACATTTGACCACGTAATCAATTGCCTGGTGAAACACCTGCAATATACCGAGGCAGAGGCCGAAAAAATCGCCTGGAAGGTACACACCGAAGGTAAATGTGCCGTGCTCGAAGGTACGTATACGGAGGTTGATGTGTATCGAAAAATACTCAAGTCAGAGGGGTTAACCGTTAGTATCGAATAAACGCCCCATTAGGTAACAATGTAGGTGAAGCAGCTCCAGAGCTGTAATAATGCGGTTACCATATCCATATCGTTTCGATAAAAGCACAATCTTTGCAGCGGTAATTCCTCAGATACTATATTATTCAGATACTATATTGTACGAACAGATGGATTTGGCGTTTAAAATAAGGAATAGGTATATCGTTCTATTGGCAATTTTTGCTTGGCCTTGGGCCGTGATAGCTCAGGAGAAAAATTCGGTTATAACTGCTGTCGTGATGGATAGTACGTCTAACGAGCCGGTAGGGTTTGCAAGTGCGGCGTTATTGAGACAGGAATCGAAAGCGTATGTGAAAGGCATGCAGACGGTGGATGATGGCAAAGTTCAGTTTGCTGATGTGCCTCCCGGCCGGTATGCCGTACGAATCACCTATGTAGGATACGAGGATTACCTGAAAGAAAACATCGTCGTTGAAACGGGGAAGGACATTAACCTGGGGAACATCTTGTTAAAACCTTCGGGTGAATTATTGGAAGAAGTCGTGGTGCAGGGGACTCCTGCTGCCATGGAATTGGGCATCGACCGGAAAATATTCAACGTGGCCCAGAGTACTATCAGCGTAGGCGGGACAGCATCGGATTTGCTTGCTAATGTGCCATCTTTGCAGGTCGATGTCGATGGAAGTGTGAGTCTACGGGGGTCAAGTAGTGTGCGAATTTTGATCGACGGACGGGAATCTGCCATGGCAGGAAGCGATATAACACAGCTCTTGCAAGCCATGCCCGCCAACTCCATAGAGCGTATTGAAGTGGTAACGAACCCGTCATCGCGATACGACGCGGAGGGCCAGTCGGGTATCATTAATATTGTGTTGAAAAAAGAAGCAAGGGCTGGATTCAATGGGGGAGTAAACGCTTCGGCAGGGTCATATGACAATTATAATGCAGGGTTTAACCTGAATCTGCGGAACGAAAAATTCAATTATTTCGGCAGCTATAACTTTAACCGCCGTAACAACGTAGGCGACGGATTAAACAGTACCCGGCAGTTTTCTAACAACAGCTTGACGGAAAATTGGACCGAAAGCAGGCGACTGGGGTTGAATCACAGTGTCCGGTTGGGGGCCGACTATTACATCACCGAGAAGACAATGGCTGGTTTTTCCGGAAACTTGAGCCTTCGGGGGAATAACCGTAATGAAGATATGTTTTATTCGTATTTCGGCCATCCCGAGTTGACCGGCACGAGTAACCGGTTTTCGCGACAAGATGAAGATGACCTCGGATTTGACCTCAATTTTGATTTGAAGCATGGGTTTGCCCGAGAAGGCGAGGAGCTGGTGGCCAATGTGGCTTTCGGGCGCGATAGTGAAGAAGGCGTAAACGTATTTGACCAAACGTTTACCGATCCGTCGACAGCGCAAGATCTGAGGGTGAATAACACCGGTGAAGACGGCAGAAACCTTAACCTGCAACTGGATTATGTGCGTCCATTAGGTGACGAAAACAAATTCGAAGCGGGCTATCGTTCGATTATCAGAAGGTCTGAAGATACTCAGCGGTCAGAATACCTTGATGTAGGACAAGGCACGATGCTCCCCGACTACGACATTAGCAATGATTTCAGTATGGAAAGCATTGTACATGCGTTATATGCTAATTATCAGCGTAAGCTCACCGAAAAATTGGGCGTCCAAGCGGGGCTTCGTGCAGAACAGGCTTATTTGAATACGGAATACCTTTCGTTTGATCCGGATGTGCCGCCATCGGACCGGACAGCTACCGGACGGCTGGACTATTTTCGGGTGTATCCCAGTATATTCCTGACCCAGGAGTTCGGTGAAGGCAACCAGTTGCAGGCGAGTTATACGAGAAGGGTCAACAGGCCCCGTGGTTGGCAGGTCAATCCGTTTATCGACGTGTCTGACCCCATGAATATCCGGCAGGGTAACCCTAATCTGTTGCCGGAAGATATTCATTCCTTTGAATTGAGCTACGCCAAATTCTGGGACGCCGTGACGTTTACGTCTTCCGCTTATTATCGGCGAATGAACGATGTGGTACAGCCGATTATTACAACAGTCGAAGGAATGGACGGCGTCACATTCTCTCAGTGGCAAAATATCAGCCGTAACGAAGCAGCCGGTTTGGAATTAATTTCGAGGGTTGATTTCAGTAAGAAGGTCGACGCTATGTTTAATGCCAATTTTTTCCATACCCGATTCCACGGCAGTGAGGCATTCAATATTGCGCCGGCAGAGGGTTTCAACTGGAATGCCAATGTCACAGCGAATTACCGGGTTATGCCCGGCCTATCGGCCCAGGCGCGCGCGGAATACCAAGCGCCGAGAGTTATGGCACAAGGAAAAGGCATCGAGCAGTTTGTGGTAGATGCCGGTGTCCGGTGGGATGTTTTGGACCGGAAAGCGAGTGTGATGTTCAATGTACGAGATCTGTTTAACCAGCGGAGATGGGGGGGATACACGCAGACCCACCAGTTTTACCGCTATTTCGAGAACCGCTGGATGCGGCGCATGTTTATGGTCTCAATCAACTACCGATTTGGAAGGCAGGATTTTGAACGTGAGGACCGTCGTCGGAATCGTGGAATGGATGAGGACTTCAATGGGGGCGGTGAGCAGTTCTAATCTGCAGCGGAAGTTTGCGGAAAATCAGAGAAGGGCTTTCAATTCGTCCAATGTGGTTATGCTCTGTTTGACGTCTGTTGGTACCTCATTTTTCTTGGGATTAAAAAATATCGCATCCATACCGACATTCAGCGCGCCCCGGATGTCCGCATCGAGACTATCGCCAATCATCACACTCTGGGGAATCGCTGTCTTGGCATTAGCAACAGCATAATGGAAGATTTGGGGATGAGGCTTGTGGACACCTACTGTTTCAGAGATCACGATGGTCGTGAAGTACTTTTTCAAATTGCACTTCGTCACTTTCGTCTCCGCGGCATCGCCAAAGCCATTTGAGATAAGATGTAAGGTGTATTTCTCCTGCAAATATCCCAGGGTTTCATGAACGTGGGGGAAAAGGTTGGTTTTTTGCGGGCATAGCCGCAGGTAATCGGTTTCGAAGGCTTTCGGAAATAAACGGGGGTCTACGCCCAATTCGCTGAATGTGTCGGCGAAACGGGCTTCCCGGAGTTCAGCTTTGGTTATCTTGCCATGATGATAGCTTGCCCAGAGCCGGTGATTGTTTCGATTGTAAGTTTCGATAAATAACTCAGCCGATCCGAAACCGAACGCACTGAAACGATAGGTGTCAAACAATTCCAGTAAGGTCTCTTCAGCATTTTTTTCAAAGTCCCAGAGGGTGTGGTCTAAATCAAAGAAAATATCCTTTTTGTTCTTGATGCCCATGGCGCAAAGATACGGATTTTGTGCCAGTCGGCGGCTGGAAGCCGGGGGTAAGGCGCCGGAATCGCGGCGAGTTTCGTATTATTGTCATAATGTCTCCCCCAATTTGTGATTAACGGATGTAAATCAATACTTTTGTGTTTTGCTTTTCGAGAGGTTGCTATGCGGAAGCCGTTGGTACTGTTTTATTTTCTTGTTTTTTATGCCACTGCGCAATTGATTTGGTGGGGGGTGTTGCTTATTGAGGCACAACCTAGCCGGAAGATCATGATTATCGGCGAGGGGATTTTTTTTATGCTTATCTTCGTAGTAGGAGCGCTCAAGCTAAAAAAGGCATTTGTCCGCGAGCATAAAATACAACAACAGCAGCAGAACTTCCTGCTGGCAGTTACCCACGAGCTGAAATCGCCGTTGGCAGCTATTAAGCTGGCTATCCAAACGATCATTAAGCGAGATCTCAGTAAAGAACAGCGCGACCAATTCCTCTCCAATTCCCTGAAGGATATTGAACGCTTGGATGATTTGGTCGGCAATGTATTAATTGCAACCAAGCTGGAAGATTTGCGTTACAACTTCCCCAAAGAGCAAATCGACCTTACTGAGCTGGTTAAAAATGTGGCTGGCAGGCTTCAGATTCATTCCTGTACGACGCAGGTCATTAAGACCGAGTTGCAACCGAATATTCGGATTGAAGGCGACCGGTTTGCTATCACCAACGTGGTGACCAACCTCATCGAAAATGCTGTTAAGTATTCACCGCCGTGCGCCCATGTGTTTGTGAAACTGGAGAAAGATAATGGACAGGTTGTGTTCAGCGTGGCCGACCACGGCATTGGGATAGCGGACAATGAGAAAAGACTAATCTTCAATAAATTTTACCGGGTGGGAAATGAAGATACCCGGAAAACCAAGGGTACCGGACTTGGATTATATATTGTAAAAACGGTATTGGAGAAACACCGCGCGCAGATCAAAGTGAAAGATAACACACCGTCGGGAAGTGTTTTCGAAGTTATATTTAGCAACCATTATGCAACAAACTAAGCATCGGATTTTATTGGTGGAAGACGAGGAGCACCTTTTAGACGCCATCAAGCTCAACCTGGAATTGGAAGGGTACCGGGTATCGACAGCGACGGATGGGAAGAAAGCGCTGAAAATATTCAAAGAGGAGCGGTTTAACTTGGTCATACTGGACGTCATGATCCCTGAAATCGATGGATTTCAAGTGGCTGAAACCATCAGGTTACAAAATACGGAGGTGCCTATCATGTTCCTTACGGCCAAAAATAGCAGCGAGGACCGAATTACGGGGCTTCGTAAAGGTGCCGACGATTACCTCGTGAAACCATTTAACCTGGAGGAGCTCATTTTGCGCGTAGGTATATTGGTAAGACGGGGAATGAAGGGCGACGAACTTAAGGAGCTTAACTCGTATACCATAGGGGATAAAACTATTTATTTCAATTCGTTTGAACTACACCATGCGGATGGCACGGTGACGTCTTTGACGAAGAAGGAGACGATGTTGCTCAAACTGCTGATTGAACGGCGTAATGAAGCGGTTTCCCGTGAACAGATATTGGAAACCGTGTGGAACTATGACGTATACCCGTCCACGCGTACCATCGACAACTTCATCCTGACCTTCAGGAAATATTTTGAGCCCGACCAGAAGCACCCGGTGTATTTCCATTCCATCCGCGGCGTAGGCTATAAATTTACCGACAATCCGCAAGCCTCATGATGACATCCAGAGCTCGTGCCGTGGTGTTGGCGCTTGCGTTTTTATTGTTGGTTTGGGCTGTGTATGAGCAAAGTTATCAGCTCGCATCGATGATTGCTGGAGCAATGGGTTACCTGACGTGGAGCCACTACCGTGAAGGCACGGTATTCATTGCTACCCAAGCATTTCAAAACCACGATTACGATAAGGCCAAGCGTTTATTGGCGGACATCAAAAAGCCTCAATACCTCCGTAAAGGACGCCGCAATTACTATGAGTTCATGAGCGGTAATCTCGCTTTGAAAGCGGGGGATTATGAAACGGCTGAACGGCATTTCCAGATTGCTTCACGACTGCCATTCCGGCGACCGAATGACAAAGCAATCATTCTGATAAATTTGGCCAACATCAACCTTCGGAAACGAGATTTCGAACGGGTGAAGGCTTATACCGCCCTCGCAAGGAAACTTGAAGTGACTTCGCGTGTGGCGCAAATCATTAATAAAATCGAAAACGAAATACCCAAGGATTAATTAGTGACACCTGATTTGAAAAACGACTTATTTATACGGGCAGCATTTTCGCAGCCCACTGAGCGGCCTCCCGTGTGGATGATGCGCCAGGCAGGCCGATTTATGAAGGAATATTGGGATATCAAGAACAGATATTCGTTTCTTGAAATGTGTAAGACCCCTGAAATTGCGGCAGATGTGACGATGCTTCCGGTCGATTTGCTTGGAGTGGACGCCGCTATCCTGTTTTCGGATATCCTGGTGACTGCGGAAGCCATGGGCGGACAGCTTAGCTTTGAGCAGGGCGTGGGACCTCAGTTTGCCAACCCGGTGCGTAATCGGGCAGACGCGGAAGCGCTGCAGGTGGACGTAGTGGATAAGCTGCAATACGTGGCGGGAGCCATCCAAGTGATTCAGCAACGTTTGCAGGGACGTATTCCATTGATTGGCTTTGCAGGGGCGCCCTTTACCGTATTGAGTTACCTCGTAGAAGGTGGCTCATCGAAAGATTTCAAACGTACGAAATTGCTGCTCCATAACGAACCCGAGCTTGCCCATATGATCCTCCAGAAAATAGCCGACGTGACCGTCGACTATCTGAATATGCAAATTGCAGCGGGAGTAAATGCACTACAATTGTTTGACAGCTGGGCACTGGCCCTGGCATGGGACGACTACAAGCGGTTTGCCCACCATTACAATGCGTATATTTTCTCGAAGCTCGCAAGGGAGGGGGTGCCCGTAATCTCGTTTTGTAAGGGAAGCTCGGTATTTGCTCCAATCATGGCAGAGGCTGGACCGGATGTCGTTTCAGTGGACTGGAATGCGGATTTGCGTATGGTGAAAGACAGCCTTCCCCAGGGTATGGCGGTACAGGGCAATCTTGACCCGTTTGTACTGTATGCTGATAAAAGGGTAATCAAGGAAAGAATTTTGCACCTGTTTGATCGCATGCGTGGGCAAAATGGCTTCATTTTTAACTTGGGGCACGGCATTATGCCGGATATTCCGTTTGACAACGTGAAGTATGCAATTGAGGTGGTGAAGGAGTTTAGCTATTAGATTTTACGATTTTAGCTTTGCGTATTGTATAGCGACTTGTTTGGGAGTCTCCATATACGCAATACGCAATACGTGATGCCATGTTATATCTTTACGCCAAAGCGGTACACATCATATTCGTCATCACTTGGATGGCGGGATTATTTTACATGGTAAGGTTATTTATCTATCACACCGAAGCGAGGCAAAAGTCCGTGCAGGAATATCAGGTACTGCACAGGCAATTTATGCAGATGGAAAGCAAATTGTGGTGGATTATCACTACACCATCCATGTACTTAGCCATCGCGGCCGGGCTGACCATGCTGTATGTGGTGCCTGGTTTGCTACAAGCTGGCTGGATGCACGTGAAGCTTACTTTCGTCCTTGGGTTGGTCGGCTATCATTTTACCTGCCAGCGCATCATGTTCAAGCTTAGGAGCGAAACGAGCAAATGGACGTCGACGCGCCTTCGGATGTGGAATGAATTGGCCACGGTTATCTTATTTGCTATCGTCTTTGCAGTAGTGTTAAAAAGCGCTGTCAATTGGATATACGGGGTTTTGGGACTGCTCTTACTATCACTTATGCTGATGCTGGCGGTGAAGATATACAAGAAAATCCGGGAGCGTGGTTAGCTTCCAAAGCAAAAGTACTTGATCGCTGTATATTCATCAATGCCGTGTTTGGAGCCTTCGCGGCCGATACCGGATTGCTTGACGCCACCAAAAGGTGCTACAGCATTAGATAGCAATCCGGTGTTGATGCCCACCATACCGGCTTCCAGTTGTTCGGCTACGCGCCAGCAGCGGTTTACATCGTTGCTGTAGAAATAGGAAGCAAGGCCGAACTCCGTGTCATTGGCCATCGCAATGCCGTCTTCTTCAGTGCTGAACCGGAATAATGCGCAAACGGGACCAAATGTTTCTTCGCGAGCAATCAGCGCTGAAGGGCTGACGTCGGCCAAAACGGTCGGTTGAAAGAAAAGCCCTTTCTTCGGTTTACCGCCCGTGAGCAGCTTAGCCCCTTTATCAACGGCATCTTTTACGTGGGTTTTTACCTTTTCCAGCCCTTCTTGGTTGATCAATGGTCCCACTTGTACCCCTTCGTCTAAACCATTGCCAACTTTTAGTTTCTTTACCGCCACAGTCAACTGTTTGGCAAAGCTGTCAAACACACTGTCTTGCACAAAAAAACGGTTGACCGATACACAGGTCTGGCCGGAGTTACGGAATTTGCCAGCGATTGCTCCCTGCACTGCGGCATTGATGTCGGCATCGTCGAAGACAAGGAAAGGGGCGTTGCCCCCAAGCTCGAAAGATACCCGTTTAATGGTCGCTGCCGCTTGCGCCATCAGCGATCGACCTACTTCCGTTGAACCGGTAAAGGAGATTTTGCGAACTTTCTCATTGGTGGCCAATTCCGTGCCCATGCCTTTACTGTCTTTGCCGGTGATGACATTGAGTACGCCCGCTGGGAATCCCGCTTCATGCGCTAATTTGGCTACCGCGAACGCCGTTAACGGCGTCTGCGAGGCAGGCCGGAGCACGACCGTGCATCCGCAGGCCAATGCGGGAGCTACCTTGCGCGTAATCATTGCTAATGGAAAATTCCACGGTGTAATGGCTGCAACCACTCCAACCGGCTGGCGGATAGTAAGCAGTCGTTGACCCGCCTTAGGCGAAGGAATGGTTTCGCCGTAAGCGCGCTGTGCTTCTTCGGCAAACCAGGCTACGAAAGAGGCACCATAGTCCACTTCGGTGAGGCTTTCTGCCAATGGCTTTCCGCTTTCCATGGTCATGATACGGGCAAGCTCCTGCTTATTGGCCATGATGAGGTCGTACCACTTGCGCACAGTGTTTGCGCGTATGGCGGCCGCTGTATCACGCCACGAGGGCCAGGCATCATAAGCATGGTCAATGGTCGTATGGCAGTCGGCTATCGTAAGGTCAGGCACGGCCGCGATGATCTCACCCGTGGCCGGGTTGACGACATTGAAGGATCGACGGCCTTTGACAAATTGGCCGTTGATGTAGGCTTTTTCAACCAGAATCTGTCCGTTCATTAAAAAAACTTTATCTATGGTTACCAACAACCGATGATATTGGTAGGTTTGTTCGAATTGTCAACATTATCGCTAATATGGACAAAATTATTATCTTTCTTGTACTTTTGTGCGATACGTGCAAGAAGGAGTAATCTGGCACCATAAACATTGACGAGCTCTTGGCCACAAATACCATCAAGAAAAATGCGCTGTACAATATTGTCTTATCTGCCAGCCAGGTATTGTTTCCCGTTATCGTGTTTCCATATGTATCGAGGGTGTTGGGGCCAAAGGGAATGGGGAGTATTGGTTTTGTAGAGAGTTTTACGCAGTATTTTATCCTGCTTGCAGCATTGGGGATACCCATTTATGGGGTAAGGGAGATTGCTAAAGTGCGGTCAAATGAGCGCGATCGCTCGGCGATTTTTAGTGAATTGTTATGTATTCACTTGCTTTCAACACTTGTCATCTCGTTGATATTCATCGGATTGTTTTTATTTACGCCTCAGCTATCCGAATATCGCACATTGTTTTGGGTTGGGTTGGGAGTTTTGGTTGGTCAGGTTTTTCTTATTGAATGGCTGTTCCAAGGGTTGGAAGCGTTTAAGTACATTACCTGGCGTTCATTGTTGATTAGGACGATGTCCATTGTGTTGATATTTCTTTTGGTCAAAGATGAAAGTGATACACTGGTTTATTATGGAATATCATTGCTTACGGTTTGGGGAAACTTATGCATGAACGTATTGTATGCTCAGCGGTTCGTCAGTCTACGATTTAAGGGCCTGAAATTAAGCCGTCACTTGAAACCTTTGGTAAATTTCTATGCATTCGGCATCGTTGTCAGTGTGTATACGCTTTTAGATACGGCGATTTTGGGGCTATTCAAGGGCGATTTGGATGTTGGATATTACACAACGGCGGTCAAGCTCAACAAATTGGTCATAACGGTATTGACTGCATTAACCTTGGTAACCATCCCCGCGCTGTCCCAAGCCTACCACCAGTCGGATATGCAGCGTGTCATTGGATTGCTGCATAAGTCTTTTGGGTATATCGTATTGATTGGAGTGCCTGCGTGGGCGGGGATTACAATCTATGCCGAAGAATTCATTACGCTTTTTGCGGGAGAACAATATTTACCAGCGATTCTTTCGCTACAGATTATGGCTCCCACCATATTTGTCGTTGGTTTAAGCAACGTCTTTGGCATGCAAATATTGAATCCGTCTAATCACGAACGATTTTTCCTGAGGGCCGCACTCATTGGCATGTTGGTCAGTGTGACGACGAACTTATTGCTTATTCCTCTTTTCGGCCATTTCGGAACAGCAGCGACTACATTGCTGACTGAACTGGTGGTATTCTTCTTTTTATACCGCTATTCGAAACGAGTGGTGACGTTTGCGCCCGACTGGACATTGATCTTGCAGGCCCTCACATCTGCATTGGCCTTTTTGCCTATTTACTGGACTGTCAAGAGGTTGGATGGCCATCCGCTAATGATACTGTCATTAGGTATTTTGTTTTGTATAATCGGTTATTTTCTAATTCAATATAACTTGTTTAAAAACGTTTTGATAAAGGATTTTGCCACTCAGGTTCGCCGGAAATTCAGTAAACATCCATGAATACGGATTATGAAGAATAAGGTTTATCTGCTCTATTATGATTTTAAGCATACTTCCGGCAATCATGCGGGGATGGCTTACTTTTCGCGGCAATTGGCAAACCAAGTGCCGCAGATCGTATTGGTTAAACATATTAATCAAGAATACAGGGGGGGAAGGTTTGTTGCCTATATTTACGCGATCTGCATTTTCATCTATCTTCTTTTCGTGCTAAAAAAAGGTGACAAGGTAGTGTTTATGGAATATTTGAGCAAATATTTTGCCCATCAAAATGTGATAGCCAATCTACTACGCCGTGTTGGATTGAAGCAACGGTTAGCAGGCCTTGTTCACCTTGGGGGGAAGCACTTATTGTCGTTATATGGAAGTAAACAGGAGATAAAGAAGCAGTTGGCCGTACTGGATCAGGTCATTGTGTTTGGCGGTAGCTTAGCTGAATTTATAAGGGAAGTCGGTTATGAAGGCGAAGTCGTCCAGACATTTCATTATGTAGACACCGCGTTCTATCAGCCGGATATGCGGAAGAAGCAGGATGATAACCGGTTACATGTGCTTTTCATGGGGAGTTTGCTGCGCAATTTTGCACAACTGGAGAAAATAATAGCTGCTTGTTCGGGGCAGGGTATTGTATTCCACATTGGGATGGGGAAGTCAAAGCGTATGCTACTTAGCCACAGCGACCATGTGCGTATTTATGGTTATTTGACAGAGATGGAGATGCTAAAATTGATGCAATGCTGCGACGTTAATTTGTCTGTTTTAGAAGATACGATAGGTAGCAATGTGATCACCAGCACTTTGGCGGCCGGACTGATTCAGGTCGTTACGGAAGTAGGATCCATCAGAGACTATTGCGATGAGCGCGACAGCTTCTTCTGCCGTGAAACGGTTGATTACATCAATGCACTGAATCAATTGGCAAGTTCCTCCCAACTGAGAGAAGAAATGCGGACAGCAGCCATCAATAAAGGAACTTCTTTCGATTTGATGAAATCGATTCAGGCATTTCACCGGCTAATAACGATAGATTAAGCGATGCAAAACAACCGATATCCAGAGATTACGGTTTTGATGCCGGTTTTTAACGCTGAACGATATATCGGTTCGGCCGTTGCGAGCATTCTTAATCAGACGTTTATGGACTTTGAGTTGTTGATTGTTGATGATGGCTCGACAGATGCCACGATGGAGACGCTTAGCAGGTTTGACGATTCAAGGATCAGGATAATCAAAAACGAGGGCAACCGGGGTATTGTGTATTCATTGAACAAAGGCATTTCATTAGCTCAAGGCAAGTTTATTGCTCGCATGGATGCGGACGATATATCTGAGCCAAGCCGCTTGATGTTGCAACATCGTTATCTGACCAATCATCCGCATGTGGATTTATGCGGTAGCGGGATGATTCTCTTCGACGACGAGGGGATAATAGGCAAGGTTTATTATAATCTCGACTGGGATACGTTAAAAGCAGAAACACTTTTTAACAGCCCTTTCCCTCATCCGGGTGTCATGGTGAGACGGGAGGTACTCCTTGCTAACCCTTATCGTGCCGAAGCGCTGCATGCGGAAGATTATGATTTGTGGAGTAGGTTGTTGCGTACCCACCGGGGAGTGAATCTTCCCGGGTTTTTGCTTCATTATCGTATTTCTTCAGACGATATTACGGCCAAGGCGAGCAAACGCATCGACGAGCGTAAGCGGATAATTTCGCGCATACACCAGGATAATTTTGCCTATCTCGGCTACACTCCCACGGTTGACGCGCTCAACATCCACTATCAATTGTCGAGTACAGAAGGAATAAAGCGTATGGAGCTGGGGGACATAAAAATGGAGGTTTTACGTGATCATTTTCATGAGCTACTGAATAGCGTCAGGAACACTGGATATTGCCGCGCAGCATCTTTTTACAGTGTCTGTGGAAAAATATACTTAAAATTGCTGCTGTACCGGGGAAAGGATATGGGCGTGTGGAATTTTATTGTCCTCCTGAGTTCATTTCAGCTATGGATAGGCATAGGAGCGGCCGCATTGTTAAGGGCATCATATTTTTTAAGGAAAGTTCATCAACTAACAGCGCGAGGGTAGGTATGAAGAAATTAGGTTTATTCCTATTTTATTTTTTGTACATCTTTAATTGTTCATTCAATCCCCTGCCTTATTTTTTGCGTACACGAGTCATATTTGGCATTTTAGGACTGGTTTTGATCGTGTTTTTAGGTAACTTTATAAAAGTCAACAAATATATCATTCGCTTATCGGTCGCGTTTTACCTGTTGTTATTGCCCATATTTATTTCCAGTTTATTGAATAGCACATTCGATGTCTGGATGTCCCAATATTTAGTGCTTTTAACACTCCACTTTACCGGCGCTTATTTGGTTGTGTGGTTATCCAAACGCTGCTATCCCATGTTTTCAGTCGAAAAGCTGTTCAAGTATATTTTTGCCGCGATTATCGCGAATAGCGTACTTGCGGTAGCGATGTATTTAATGCCTTCACTCAATGCTTTTATATTTTCCATCCAGAATTTTGATGACCAGGCGGACATGGTCATTGAGGAGGTACTCAATTTGAGGTTGATGGGGATGGGTATAGGCATGTTTTTCATGGGGGGAATTATTTGGGGGCTTGCTTTGCTGTTCGTGGCCTATCTTATACGGGTACATTCGGAGCAGGGGAGGGGGATTTTGGGTTTGACATTTTTGTATTTCTTTATCATGCTGGTGGGTACATTTATAGCGCGTACGACATTAGTTGGTGCGTTATTGGGCTTTGTATATATCTGTTGGCCCAGGGATTGGCGCTTAACACTGAGCAAGCCCGGGCTCAGGCGAATGTTTTTCTTTTACGGTACCTTACTGCTTATTATCGCCATGGCAGTCGCATTCGTATTTTATCGTTACCCACAAGTTTTCGATTCGGAAATCGTAGGGTGGGCATTTGAGATGTTTATCAATGCAAGTGATAACAGTGAAGTGAGTACAGGATCCACGCAACATCTGGGTACGATGTTTATTTGGCCGGATAACGTGAAGACATGGTTGATAGGCGACGGATTATTTAACGTTCAGGATGGCTATTACATGGGCACGGACGTCGGATATTTGCGGCTGATTTTTTATTTTGGCATTTTTGGTGCGATTATTTTTTTTGGGGGGCAATTTTACCTTTTTAAGGTCATCTCCTTGCTGTATAAAACGCCCTTACTGCGGTTGAGCATGTTATTTATGGCTGTTTATGTGCTGGTGCTAAATATTAAGGGCTTTGCCGATGTTAACGCTTTTATATTTTTATTGTTTTGGGTAGCGGTTTTACCAGATAAAACTCATGCCAATCGAAACGAAATGTACACACGATAATGAGTGAGCCGTTGATTACTATTGGCATTCCATTTTACAACAATGAACATACGATTGTAGATACGGTGAAATCTGTCTTTGCGCAGACTTATCAACACTGGGAGTTGATACTCATCAATGATGGTTCAAGCGATCGCTCGGTGGAAGTTTTAGGAGATATCGATGATCCACGGGTACAAATCATTGATGACAGAACGCACCGGGGGCTGGTCTATCGATTGAATCAAATCACCGCTTTAGCAAAGGGAGAATTCATCGCAAGGATGGACGGCGATGACATGATGATGCCAAAGCGATTGGAAAAGCAACTTGCGCTCATTTTGTCTGATAGCCAGATTGACGTTGTTGACACAGCTGCTTATACCATGGATGAACATTGCCAACCCGTAGGCAAGAGAGGTGCGCAGCCGATTAGACGGGGAGCACAAAATGTAGTTACCTCAATGATGTTATTGCATGGTTCTATCCTCGGCCGGAAGAAATGGTTTGCTCAACATCCGTATGATCCGGTTTATGTGCGTGCTGAAGACTATGAACTGTTTTGTAGAACACACGCTGTTTCTGATTTTCAACGCGTGCCTGAATACCTATATATCATCCGAGAGGGTAACGTCAATATAGCTAATTACTTGAAAAGCAAAAAGACGTTAAGAAAAATTTTAAGGGTATATGGAAAGGGGATATTGCCACCTGCGGTGTATTGGAAACAAGTGGCGGACACCTACCTCAAATCATTTTTATATTTGGCTGCGGGCATAGCCAAGCTGCAGCGTCACCTGTCTGCCCGAAGGAATGAACAATTAGACAGCGACGAGCGGAGGCAGCTGTCCGATGTGATTACAGCAATAAAATGTGTTCAATTGCCGCGGCGAATCGGTATGAAATCATGAAAGGAAGGAGAATAGCGTTTTTAGCAAATACTGCCTGGAGTATGTATAATTTCCGGATGAGCACATTGACGATGCTTCAAAAGCTTGGTGCAGAGGTAATCGTCATTGCGCCTCCCGATGATTATTCAGTACGTTTTTCGTCGTTCGGCATCCGATTTGTTCCGCTGTACAGACTGAAGGCCAAAGGTACAAATCCATTAGCTGACTTTAGGTTATATCAGGAGTTTATCGCTGTTTTTAAGCGGATTGAGCCTCATTTGCTGATCTCCTACACCATTAAACCGAATATTTACGGAATTCTGGCTGCCCGATCGTTGCACATTCGTTCCATTGCGGTGATCACAGGATTAGGGTATGGGATCGCGAAAGGCGGGATAATGCGGGCTATGGTCGAGCGGCTTTATCGGTTTTCGCTGAGGCATGCGTCCAGTGTATGGTTTTTGAACAAAGATGATCATGCATATTTCACGGACAGGAGAATGTTGGGGTTGGCCGCCTCAAAAGTTATTCCAGGCGAGGGAATATCCGTGGAACATTTTAAGCGTAAGGTGGCTTATCCCGATGGTGAAACGACTAAATTTATCTACTCCGGCCGGTTATTATATGACAAAGGCGTCGCGGACTTTGTAGAGGCGATTCGTGTTTTAAGAAAGGAAGGTCTGGCTGTAGAAGGTGTGTTGCTGGGCTTCACGGACACCTTAAACCCATCAGCGATTTCATCGGACACCGTTGAGGCATGGGAAAGAGAAGGTGTTATTCGCTATTTAGGTAAGACATCTGATGTTCGCCCGTTTATCGAACAGATACATTGCATGGTATTCCCTTCATATTACAGTGAGGGTATTCCGCGCTGTTTGCTGGAAGCGGCAAGTATGGAGGTGCCTGCCATCACGACTGATCATGTCGGGTGTAGGGAAGTTGTCATTGATAATACTACTGGATTTTTGACGACGCCCAAAGACATTGCATCGTTAGTTGCCGGTATGCGGAGGTTTGCCCAGTTGCCGACAGAAGAACGGGTTAGCATGGGAAAAGCCGCCCGCGATCGGGTAGTTCAACATTACAGGGATCAATTCATACACGCGATTTATGTTCAACAGATTAATGAAATCCTGCAATCGCCGGCCCAATAGGGAATAAATGATTTGGTTATCGTTTTATCCCTTATATTTGAACTCGAATGAAGTACTGACAAGCGTATACGATGATTAATAAACCCATAATATCGCTTATTGCCATAGCGTCATTGTTGGCTGGAATGGCTGATAGTTCCAAGGCGCAAACGATACCCGTCGGAACCCCTTTGCTTGAAGACTATTATCGGAGGCAACAATTGCTGGGGAAACTGGATTCGACCATTTCATTTTCTATTAGACCACTTACGCATGTTGCGTTGCAGCCATCAGGTCAGCTCTTTGCGGTGGAAGAGGAGTCGGATTACAACGGAAAAGAAACGTTGCTTTCCCGGGATAAGTTACGGGTTTCCGTGTTGCCAGTACAGTGGAAGAACCAACTTAATTCTACGTTGCCTGAAGGATGGAATGACGGTGCGATGATACCTTCAGCAGGCTACCAAACCATGATGAGTGCCGGTATTTACGCGGAATATGCGTTTTTAAGCGTGCAATTGAGACCGGAATATGTTTTGGCTCAAAACGGGGATTATCCTGGGTTCAATGGGAAAACGCAGCGCGAATGGTATGAATGGTACCGGCGCATCGGTAACCAGATTGATTTACCGGAGCGATTTGGGGATGGTTGGTATTCGAGATTACTGCCCGGGCAGAGCAGTGTGCGGCTGAACGTTCATCCGGTTTCCATTGGGATTTCTACCGAAAATCTATGGTGGGGACCTGGTATTTATAGTTCGCTGCTCCTGTCCAACACCGCGCCGGGGTTTCCACATTTGACGATAAATACAACGCGGCCCATACGCACACCGATTGGCTCCTTCGAGGGACAAATGGTGGGTGGCCGGCTGGAGGGGTCTGGCTATCCACCCAAGCAAATGGGCAATCCCAATCATTATGACCAGTACTACCGCCGGAAAAGCGATGATTGGCGGTATTTTTCGGGTCTTACGTTTACTTACCAGCCGAAGTGGCTCCCAGGGCTGTCATTGGGGATGGCCCGCTCGTCGATAGCCTATTATGAAGAAGTCAAAGGCAATTTCCGGAATTATTTGCCCTTTCTGGATCCCGTAAGTAAATCGGGCTATTCCAGCGGGTCCGACAGTGCGAATGCTGATGAAGGTTACGGACGCGACGAGTATATTTCGGTGTTCGCAAGGTGGGTAATCAAGGAGGCGAATGCAGAGGCTTATTTCGAATATGGACGAAACGACCATGCATGGGATATGCGCGATTTGTTTGTACAACTGGAGCATTCACGGGCCTATACAGTTGGCTTCAGGAAATTAACGGCGTTAAATTGGTGGGGAAATGACTACCTGAGCGTCAACGTAGAGGTAACACAATCGGAAGGCCCTAAAGACGAAACAATTCGTCCAGGTGGTCCTTGGTATAGGCATCACCAAGTTAGGCATGGATATACACATTTAGGGCAAATGGTGGGATTGGGAATCGGGCCGGGGAGCAATTTGCAGACGTTATCCATCAGTTGGGTTCAAGGGATAAAACAATTGGGGGTTCAATACTATCGCTATGTGCATAACAACGATTTCTTTTATTTCACCTATGGCGATATGAGGCGCAATTGGGTGGATATGTCCATGGCAGTTTTCGGGGAGTGGAACTATAAAAATTTTTTAGCGCACGGTAAGATGGGACTTACCCGGGCATTTAATTACCAATATGAGTTGGAGGAAAAACCTGATTTACAAAATTTCTGGCGTTTTGACGAACAGGATAAGTTTAATTTTCAATTACAACTGGGCGTTTCTTATCGGTTCTGAAGCCACTTAATAACTTATATATGAAGATAAAGTTCGTGTTGGCCACGGCCTTTCTATTATCATCAGTGTTGCATATAACAGGACAGACCCTCCCGTTAGGGACGCCTGTATTGGAACAAAAAATACGTCGGGATCAATTATTGGGCTTGATCGATTCCAATATCTCTTTTACTGTTCGTCCCCTGACTTACGAATCTATCATTCATCCTGATAATCAAGCAAAAAGACCCGATTATTATCTCAACAAAGAAATTATCTCATCGGTAGACAGTGGTTTTTCCCTGCAATTGATGCCGATAGTATGGGAGCATCAGTATAATTCCAAATTGCCGTATGGTTGGAATGACGGAGGCATGATCCCTTCGGTCGGTTACCAAACAATGATTGGCGCAGGAATATATGCCAAGTACAAATGGTTTAGCCTGCAACTCCGTCCGGAACTGGTCTTTGCGGAAAATAAACCCTTTATGGGCTATAATGGCGACAACACCTATGCGTGGGCCGCCTGGTATGAATTTGCAAATAATATCGATATGCCGGAGCGGTTCGGCGATAAGGCCTATACGAAGCTGTTACCCGGCCAAAGTAGCTTCAGGGTCAATTATGGCCCGGCGTCAATCGGAATATCGACCGAGAATCTTTGGTGGGGGCCCGGTATATACAATTCGCTATTGATGACCAACAATGCGCCAGGTTTTCTGCATCTAACACTCAATACTACGCGTCCGATTTCGACACCGATAGGGACTATCGAAGGCCAACTCATTGCAGGCAGGCTAAAGGAATCGGGCTTTACACCGACACTACTTGGGAATCCGGCCCGCTTCGATGAGCATTATGTTCCGAAAAGAGACGACTGGCGGTACATTTCCGGTATTACAGTTTCCTATCAACCCAAATGGCTGCCCGGACTCTTTGTTGGATTGTCTCGAAGTTTTGTCGTGTATAGTGAAGATTTAGGAGGGGGGCTCAAAGGCTACTTACCCTTATTGGGACCGGGTTCAAACGATGTCGTCCGTAGACCTGACGAATTAGAAGGACGGGAAGATAGAATGAATAGAGACGTATACGCATCCGTGTTTGCTCGATGGTTGATGCCGAAAGGCAACGCCGAAATCTATTTTGAATATGGGCGAACCGATCCACCCTGGAACCAACGGGATCTGGTGGTGGAATTAGAGCATTCGCGGGCATATGTATTGGGCTTTCGAAAACTTGTGCCGTTGAATTTGGCTAATGAAGAGCTTTTGCAGGTTGGATTTGAACTTACGCAGCTTGAAAAATCGCGAACAACCACCATACGGACGAGCCCCTCTTGGTACACAGATAGCAGGGTACGCCATGGGTATACGCATCTTGGGCAGGTAATTGGTGCAGGAATCGGTCCGGGGAGCAATGTCCAGCTGCTAAATGTCAGTTGGGTGAAGGGGATTAAAAATATCGGGCTTCAAGTAGAACGACACGTGAAGTTCAACGATTTTTTTTATAGAGCTAGTGTAGATTACAGGCGGATGTGGGTCGATTTGGCTGTAGGAGCAATTGGTGAGTGGGGGTATAAAAATATGGTTTTTAACGGGCGGCTGTTTTACATAAAGTCCCATAACTACCAATACGAGCAAGGCGATACGTCCGGAGACTTTTGGGATTTTACGCCGATTGATAGAAATAATTTTCAATTCAGGTTAGGCGTACTCTATCGGTTTTGAAAAATAGATAAAGAAAAAAACATATTTGCAGATTGAAATGGAAGTGTTAGTGTGATGTATTAAAAGGTTAGGATATAGGTAATGGCAAAAAGATATTTTTATTTCCCGGCAGTTCTTTTTCTTGTTTTGACGAGTCTATTCGGGGGAATGGGATTTGCGCAAAATCTCAACGCTACTGATTTGTCCCAGATTCGTGTCGAGGATTTATCGGACGACCAAATCCGCTCCTATATGCGGCAAGCTGAGGCTTCGGGGTTGTCTGAAGCAGAGATGGAAAGGCTGGCTTTGGAGCGCGGAATGCCGCCTGCCGAAATCGATAAGTTGCGTGAGCGGGTTGAACGGCTGGGGGGAGGAACAACTTCATTGAATAAACCAGGATTATCGGGTAGAAATACCGAGCGTCAATTTTTAGACTCTTCACATGCTGCGGTGGAAGAAAATACCCCACGACTAGATACGGTAAACGAAGCGGAGAAATCCTTTAATGAACTTCGATTGCGGATATATGGAGCGTCCTTGTTTCAAGGTGTTACGCCGGTGTTCGAACCGAGTCTGCAGATTGCAACACCCCGGAATTACGTCATTGGTCCGGGTGACCAGCTGTTAATCGATATATATGGACGGTCAGAAGAAAACCATTCGCTGATGGTCACGCCCGATGGGACGATTAATATTCCTTATGTGGGTGTGCTTGCAGTCGCCGGCATGACCATTGAGCAGGCGACCGAGCGGATTCGTAGCCAAATGGCAACAGTGTATTCCGCTATTCGCACGGGCGCCACAAAGGTCAATGTCGCGTTAGGTAACATTCGCAGCATTAAAGTAACGGTAACGGGTGAAGTTGTGAAGCCAGGTACGTATACCTTGCCTTCCGTAGCGAATGCATTTAACGCATTGTATCATTCCGGTGGGCCGTCGGTAAACGGATCGTTCCGGAACATAAGCGTCATCCGGGATGGAAAAGTTATCGCCTACTTAGATATTTATGATGTATTGGTTAACGGTGCCTTTACGAACAATGTTCGTTTAGAGGATCAAGACATTCTGATGGTCCCTCCGTATGAATCGAGAATTGAATTTAATGGCCGAGTGAAGCGGCCTGCTATATTTGAACTGAAGGAAGGCGAAACGTTTGAGGATTTGCTGCGTTATGCGGGAGGTTTTACAGAGGACGCATATAAGGCCAGGGTAAAAGTCGTGCGATATACGGATAAAGAACGAAGGATTGAAGACGTGCTCCAAAGTCAATTTGGGCATTATTTGCCCCAGACAGGCGATAAATATATTGCAGAACGCGTACTCGATCGATTTGAAAATAGGGTAGCTATCGAAGGTGCGGTGTTCAGGCCGGGTGAATATGAGCTAAGTCCAGGGCTGACACTTTCGATGTTGATTAAAAAAGCAGAGGGGTTAAAAGAGGATGCTTTTTTAAACCGTGGCTATATCGTCCGTTTGAAGGACGATATGCAAACAGAGCAATTGGCGTTTAATGTAGCAGGAGTTATCGCGGGAACAGTACCCGATATCGAACTGAAGCGCGAAGATGTAGTTGCCATATCGTCAATCTTCGATTTGCGTGAAGAATACACGGTAGCTATCGATGGGGAAATCCGCTCACCGGGTCAATTTATTTATGCCGAAGGGATGACGTTGCAAGATTTGATTATGCAGGCCGGTGGTTTTAGGGAAAGTGCGACAGGTACGCGGATCGAAGTGTCAAGACGGGTGAAGAACGCAGACGCATTATCTCAATCCGCTCAAATTGCGGAAGTGTTTCAGGTGGATGCACATAGAGGATTGACTAAAACCGAGCGGGATTTTGTGCTGATGCCATTTGACAAAGTGGTCGTCCGTACGGCTACGGGTTACGAAACGCAGAAGACAGTACGGATCGAAGGGGAAGTGCTCTATCCGGGGATTTATACGATAACACGCAAAGATGAGCGGATTTCGGATCTCGTTAAGCGTGCCGGGGGGTTCACACCGTTTGCGTATGTAGCAGGGGCGTCGCTAAAACGGGGATTGGCTGTAGATGCAACGAAAACCGCCGAAACCACTGCCGAAATGGCAGAAAAGGAACTTCGCTTACAAGAAGAACAAAGCCGGATGCTTGCGCTGAAACAGTTGCAAAGTGATGCTAACATCGTGGGGGATATGAACATCAACAAAAGCATAAACAATGGCTTTGTGGGTATTAATCTGGAGCGGATTATAAAAAGGCCCGGACAACAAGGAGATTTGATCTTGGAAGACGGCGATATTATTCGGGTACCCAAAGAATTGCAGACCGTTAAAATTTCGGGGGAGGTGTTGGCTCCATCAACAGCGGTCTATTCGCCGTCGAAAGGCTTTAAACAATATATTTCTCAAGCAGGTGGCTTTTCTGCTCGTGCGCTGCGAAAGAGTTCGTATGTGTTATACGCCAATGGATCAGTCAAGAGTACCAATCGGTTCTTGTTTTTTAATAATTATCCGCCGATTAAACCGGGGGCCGAGATTTTTGTGCCTCAGAAAGAGGTGAGGCCGCCAATGAGCCCGCAGCAATGGTTGGGACTTGGAACCGGGATAGCCTCGCTTGCGGCGATTATTCTGACAATGATCCGATAACAACTTGTGACGTGTTCTATTTCGTTTGAAAGTAATACTATGGCAGAAAACAAAGTTAGCATCGCTCAACGTCCGCAGCCACAGGATGATGACATTAGCTTGAAAGAATTAATCACAAATGTGAGAGAATGGTTCAGGTATTTCTTAAATAAATGGGCGATTATTTTAATCGTTGGATTACTTGGTGGTGTCGTTGGGCTTGTATATTCAATAGCAAAGCGAACTAATTACACGGCAACGCTTAACTTTGTCATGGAGGAACAGGGGGCGTCGCAAAGCAGTTTAGGTGCGGCGGCAGGTATTGCAGCCCAGCTGGGCTTCAATTTGGGCGGGATTGGTGGTTCTGGCGGTTTCTTCCAAGGAGATAATATCATTGAGTTCCTGAAATCCCGTTCGATGATTGACAAGACCTTGCTTACGGAGGTCGAAATTGAGGGAAAAAAGGATCTGTTGGTAAACCGCTATGTTGAATATAACAATTTTAGAGAAAAGTGGGCCGAAAAGGAGCGATTAAAGGGTTTCCAGTTTGCTGATACTTCAGGTGTTTTTCTACAGGATAGCTTGATGTCTCGATTCTACAAGGCGATTTTGAAAAAAAATCTGGTAATTGACAAACCCGATAAAAAACTGAACATCATCGCCATCAAGATGGAAACCCCCGATGAAGCTTTTTCAAAGGCGTTTGCCGAAACGTTGATCGAAAACGCATCGGATTTTTATATCAAAACGCGTACGCAAAAAGCGGAGGAGAATTTGGCTATTCTTACCCATCAGGTAGACTCCGTACGTAGGGAACTTAATGAGGCGATTGGTGGTGTGGCTGCAGCGGCGGATGCTAACCCGAACCCCAATAGGGCTTTCCAAAGCTTACGCGTGGGGTCACAGCGGCGTACGGTGGATGTACAGGCCAATACGGCGATATTAACAGAGCTGGTTAAAAATCAGGAGCTTGCCAAGATAACGCTCCGCAATGAAAAGCCTGTTATTCAAGTACTGGACAGGCCCATACTCCCGCTTGAAAATGATAAGCTTGGCAAGGTCAAAGCCATCATCATCGGTGGAGTCCTAGGTGGTTTCCTGGCTTGTTTAGTTCTGTTGATCAGGCGGATATACCGTCAGATTATGGAAGCGGATCCTTCATGATCGTATGCCCCATTCTATCCCGTTTAGCCCTTAAATAGCGTTCATTGTACGGATTTGGCTCGATTTCTATAGGGACATTTTCGACGATTTCCAAGCCATAGCCAATCAAGCCAGCTCGCTTGGTGGGGTTATTGCTCATCAAGCGCATTTTGGTGACCCCCAAATCTCTTAGAATTTGTGCGCCGACACCGTAATCCCGGTGGTCTGGTTTGAAGCCCAGTTCAAGGTTGGCGTCTACCGTATCAAGGCCATTTTCTTGCAGGTTGTAGGCGTGTAATTTATTGATAAGCCCGATTCCTCTGCCTTCTTGATTCATGTAAACAACGACCCCTTTTCCCGCTTCTTCAATCATCTGCATCGCCCGGTGAAGCTGCGGTCCGCAATCACAGCGGCACGAGCCGAAAATATCGCCGGTAACGCACGAGCTGTGCACGCGCACGAGAATAGGTTCGTCTGGTGTCCATTCGCCTTTATAGATTGCGATATGTTGCTCTCCGGTGTTTTTTTGCGTGTACGCCATCAAGTTAAATTGGCCCCATTCGGTCGGCAGGTTTACGGATACTTCACGGGTGATGAGCGTATCCTTCGCTAACCGGTATTCAATCAAATCTTTGATGGAAATAATTTTTAAATCAAAATGGTCAGCGACTTGAAGCAGATCGGGCAAGCGAGCCATTTCGCCGTCATCTTTAAGAATCTCCACTAATACGCCTGCTGGCTCGAATCCGGCGAGCCTTGCCAAGTCGACAGCTGCTTCGGTATGCCCCGCACGGCGCAATACACCGCCGTCTTTTGCAATTAAGGGGAAGATATGGCCCGGTCGGCCGAATTCTTCAGGCTTTATAGCCGGATTTATTAATGCTTTAATTGTTTTCGAACGATCTGATGCTGAGATCCCCGTCGTGCAGCCATAACCTTGCAGATCTACGGATACAGTAAAGTTGGTTTCATAAACTGCGGTATTATTCCCGACCATCAGGTTCAAGTTAAGTGCCTTGCATCGTTCTTCACTAAGCGGGACACATACCAAACCCCGGCCATGGGTAGCCATGAAATTAATTATTTCAGGTGTAGCGTTTCGTGCAGCGGTGACGAAATCACCCTCATTTTCGCGATTTTCATCATCGACCACGATAACCACTTTTCCTAGCTTAATATCGCTAATTGCTTCTTCGATTGTATTTAGCCTGATGCTCATTTGGGTCTCCTAATAAACCACACAAAAGTACGTTACTTATGACGATAATGTATAATCGTCATGTAAAGATTTCCGCGCTTGCACGACTTTGCGGCTGCGGGCGCCAAACCTGTTTTTTATCCAGGTTATGGCCTTTTCTGCTTTTAGCCTGTATTGCTCAATATCAAATAACGCAGAATCCGTAGCGGCTTTATAAGCGAGGAAGACGGCAAGGGGAGATAAGGTGAAAATGGCCATCCACATCCCCCAGAAGGTGTCTATATTTCCTTCCTTCGCTGACTTTTCACTTACCGTGGATATGATGTGGTAAATCAAGAAAAAGATGATCGCCATAACGACAGGAAGGCCAAGGCCGCCCTTACGGATGATTGCCCCTAAAGGAGCACCTATACAAAACAACAATAGGCAGGAAACGGCTAACGTGAATTTGCGTTGAAATTCGATATTGTACCGAATGTCCTTGTCGCGATAAAACGTATCCTCGTTGGCTTTAATATTCAGCACATCTTTGATATATCGAACCTGATTCATGGCGCTGTTGATTGCCATGGTACGTTTGTCATTAGGTATAGCCTCTATAAATCCATGCTGGTAAGTAACTACAGGAACGGATGGGGATAAGAGGGTGTCTTTAGCTTTGTAATAGTCATTAAAATGGTAATAGTAGGATTGTACTTCTTTGAATACGGTGCGTCTAAGGCTGTCCATTTGCACGGCATTTGAATCGGTGTACTGCCTTAATTGTTTTAAATTGAGCATCATGTGATGGCTTTTAAACAGGTTTTCGTCAGTACGCTTCATTTGGAATGCCGACATATCAAACTTTTGTTCGGTTTCATCGAAATAAAACCGGGTGAATTGTTGACGGGGATTATATACCTTGGCGTTCCTGGCCCTGCTGTCTTCATAACGCACACCATCTTTAAGTTTTAGAATCATGGTGTTGTTGTCCGGGGAATTATAAATATACCCTTCTTTAGCCAATAGGACATTACTTGCTGTGTTGCTCGACTTATGGTCGTATATCATTAAATCATATAGAATTTTTCCATCTTTGCTTTTGCCTTTTGCCCTGATGGAATATCCGGGAATAGTATTGTTGAAGATGCCGGGCTTGATGAGAAAGTCAGCCTGTTTAATCCGGACATCGTATAGCAAAGCACCCATTTTGAGGTTAACTACAGGTAGTATGTAGTCGCTGAACAGGAAAGCACCCCCACTGAATAGGCCTACCAGAATAAACAGCGGCGTCATGGCTTTTCTAAGCGAAATTCCAGCAGCCTTGATGGCAACCAATTCATAGCTTTCTCCTAAATTGCCAAACGTCATAATGGAAGAAAGTAGCATGGAGAGTGGCATCGCCATGGATATCTGTACGGCAGATTGATAGGCTAATAGTTCAAGGATGACATACCATTCAAATCCTTTTCCAATCAAGTCATCAATATACTTGAAAAGAAAAAGCATCAGCAAGACAAACATCACAATAAAAAAGGTGACGATGAACGGCCGGATAAATGCTTTAAGGATAAGAAGATGGATTTTTTTCATTAACAAGCGCCCCTAAATGACCTCTATACAAAGGTAGTATTTTTTAGGCACCAATTACGCTTTGAAGGTATTCAATTTGGTTATTCCAGATTAGTTTGCGGTCGTTGAGGTTTTCTTCCCGAGCAAAATCCGTGATGGCCAGTGCGACATCATTGGTGAGCTCGTCTTGAACGATTTCCATTTCAAAATGATAGGGTTCGTCGTCCAACCATTTGTATTTAACCAATTTATTTTCTTTAAGACTGATAAGCTTAGCAATGTGTTGTTCATCATCCCAGCTGAATTCGTAGACACCATCTTTGTATGTCACGTCGTCTGCAAACCATTGTGCTAATGCATTGGGTTCATGCAGGAAGGAGAATAGAATTTTTGGTGAAGACTTGATTTCGTATTCCAGCTGGAATTTGATTTTTTCTGTCATGCCAATGGTGATGGTTAAGCGTTTAATTTATCCTATTTATACTTTCTCAACTTTTTTTCTAAAGAAAAGGAAAATAAACTATATTTGCAAACTAATTTTTTGGCGGGGTAGCTCAGATGGTTAGAGCGTAGGATTCATAACCCTAAGGTCGGCAGTTCGATCCTGCTCCCCGCTACCGACAAAAAGGGCCGTAAATCGCGGCCCTTTTGCTTTTTACACAGTTTATGGCTGGGCCCACTTGTTTCAACGCCATGGGATGCCAGCGAGACGTCGCGGCGAAGATACGCTCGAAGAAGTCTGATTACCTGCTGGCCGTCAAGGGCAACCAGGGGGGAGCTGCTGGAGCAGGGGGAGGAGAAAACAGTTAGCATGGTGGATTTTTATAACGATCAAATGGGAAGCGCTCCAGGCGGTAAGCACATTTCGATCTTGATCCGGCCACTTCCCAAAGCTGTTGTAAGGATTCAAAAAGCTGAGGGCAATTACATTACGCTGGTCAATGACCTGGATGAATTTTATACACTGGCACATGAAGTGTCACACACGTGGTGGAACAGAGGCAACCATCACAGCATGGAAAAATGGTTGACTGAATCTTTCGCGGAATACGCTTCGTTGATGTATCTGCGATTTTCGGAAGGGGACGAACCTTTCAATACAAAAATACAGAAGCTGAGGGAGAAAAGTGTGGATTTGCCTTCGTTGCTCCTTTCTGACCGATTCGGAAGATTCGGAAACGACCTTCTGTACGTAAAAGACGGCCTCTTCTTGTTTTTTAAAATTCCTGATGTCATGTCACTTTTCGTTCTTTATCTTGGCGGCACAATAGGATGAGGGACTATGGAATTTAATTTTGAATATAAGAAAGAAATTATTTTATTAAATAGATTGCGTTTAATTTATTATTTTTGTAAGGGTACGCTTGAATTCATTTCATGTCTTTAATTTTAAACGAGGAACATCCTGTTGTAAGGCTAAGAGCCTTTCGGGCTATCGATGATCCTAAAACTTGTGAGCTCTTTTTGAAGGGGCACGAACAAGTATTAACCAATATCGGTGTAAAGAAGGTCACCTCATCCAAAAACGAGTGGATGTTTAATCCGGCGGCTTTCGTGTTGATCGTTGAATCCCTGGATAAGGAACGGGTGTTTGGAGGCGCGCGGATACACGTTGCTGGAGGTAGCCAGCCATTGCCGATTGAAGAAGCGACCGGAAGAATGGATCCGAAAATTTTCGACCTGGTGTGGCAATATGCACAGCAGGGAACTGGTGAAATTTGCGGACTGTGGAACTCGCGTGAAATTGCCGGCTATGGAGTTGGAAGTATTTTCTTGACACGGGCGGCCGTTGCAATCTCTACGCAAATTGGTTTGAAGTCTCTTTTCGCCCTCTGCGCGCCATATACGGTGAAGATGGCTGAGAGTGTTGGGTATATGATAGAACGCAGTGTGGGCAACGACGGGACATTTTATTATCCCAAGCTGGACTTGTTGGCGACGACCATGCTTTTGAAGGATGTGGACGGCTTGGAGCGTGCAGATGAGGAGAACCGCAACGCCATATTCAGCATCCGGCAGCACCTAAACCTGGTCCGAGTCGAACGGCTAAGGCGCAAGGAAATAGAAATACACTACGAAATCCTATTGCCAGAAATGGAAGGATGGGATTTGCAGGAAGTCATACGTAACTATAAGGCTACTCGTCCTAACCATCTGGAAAACAGAGATAATGTGGTTAATGTAATCTAAACAAGATATATCAATCGTAACCTATATGGAACCGGATAAAATGTATCGTCCCGAGTTGTTAAGGCTTGAATCACCAACCGACAGAAAACGCTATAACGAGCTAAGAAACGGTGAAGCATTGTTTGTTTATGATACGGTCATGCATCAATTACAGGAGCTGCATAAGATACGCTACCCATCTGTTGATGTGTCTACCCTGGATCAGCCGCATTTGACTGAACAGTACTTGGATGGTAAAGATTTAACATCGTATGGTGTTTGGGTTTACTATCCTTGGAGTAGGAAATTAGTGCATTTGGTGCCTGATACCGAATTTTATGAGTTAAGAACCAATCGTAATCAGCTCAAGATATCTGCGCAGGAGCAGCTCGTACTGAAAGAGAAGGTGATCGGCATTGTTGGGCTGTCGGTGGGACAATCTATCGCGCTTACGATGGCTATGGAACGCGTTTGCGGGACCTTGCGGCTCGCTGATTTTGACACTGTCGAATTGAGTAACCTGAATCGTATCCGGACCGGCGTACATAATTTAGGCCTAAACAAAGCGATCATCGCAGCGCGCGAAGTTGCCGAACTGGATCCGTTTATAAACGTGGAAGTGTTTTCTGAAGGCTTACATGCGCATAATATGGTGGACTTTTTAACGGCGGGCGGATCTCTTGATCTACTGATTGAAGTATGTGATAATATGGAAGTCAAACTGAAAAGCCGGGTAGAAGCACGAAAATGTAATATGCCCGTTATCATGGAGACCAACGATCGCGGGATGCTGGACATCGAGCGATTTGATCTTGAGCCGGATCGGCCCTTGTTGCATGGGTTTGTGGATGAAAGAGATGCTGAAAACGTTGGGTCTATGGCAAATAGCGAACGGATGAACATCGTCAAAAAAATCGTAAATGCTGAAATGCTTTCTCCGCGAATGAAACAATCATTTGCTGAAATCGGAAAAACGTTGCGGTCATGGCCGCAACTGGCATCATCAGTTGTTTTGGGAGGCGGGGTTGTTACCGATGTTTCGCGTAAAGTGCTGTTGGGCGAACACGTAAAATCAGGCAGGTATTACTTTGATATTGACCAACTATTAGATGGACATTAAATTCATTAGCAGTATTTTTTTTTTGTTTCAGTGCTTACCTTGCCTGTTTGCCCAACCGGTTATACACGTTGCAGACGGCTATTCGGCCAAATACATAGGGCGTGAAGTCGAAATATTTCAGGATACGAGCAATCGGCTTACCGTTGAGGATATTCTTGCTGGCCGAGGGGTTTTTGAAAGAAGCAATTCTGAAGTATTGAACTTTGGTACCAGTGAGGTCAACAATTGGATTCGGTTTACGATTTTCAACGATACAGACTATCCGCAGCTCATACTCAGCATCAGCAATCCGACGATAGAGGAAGTTGCCCTTTTCAAGCTGGCTGGAGCGATAGTGGACAGCGTGCCCATTACTACGGCTACGCCTTATGTAGAAAGGGATTACCATCACCAGTTTTTTGCGCACAACCTGGTGATTCCACGGGGCGACTCGGCCACGTTCTATTTGAGATTAAGAAGCACGACACAATTGCTCGTGCCATTGATGATTAGCGATTCCAGAAGCTTTATTAAGGCGGTAGGCGGATTCGATATACGTTCGGGGATCTACATAGGTGTTATGCTGGCGATGTTACTGTATAACCTTTTCTTATACTTCTCGGCGCGTGATCGGCACTACTTGATCTATGTTCATTATATTTTTTGGGTTACAGCTGCGCAGGTTGCCTTACTGGGTTATTTTGATCGCTTTTTCCAGTGGATTGAGATTCCAAATGGATATGTCGTCACGTTTTTCGGCGCCATGTCTGGTATCGCTTCTGTCTTTTTTGTAAAGTCGTTTTTGAACATAAAAAATTATAGCAAGTATTTTAACGGCTGGTTGAACTTGATTATTATCGGCGATTTAATTGCCATCGCTCTCCTCTTTCTACAGGGACCTTCCGTAGGTTACAGCGCGGTCAATTTGGTTGCGGGTTCAGGATCCTTGATTGTATTGATAATAGCTTATATTACATATAGAAGGGGTAACCGTCCTGCTAAATTGTTTCTGATTGCATGGGGTATTTTCCTTGGTAGTGTAATTACGTTTGTCCTGAAGGATTATGGTATGCTCAGCTATAGCCTGTTGACGGTGCACGCTGTTCAGATTGGATCGCTGGTCGAGGCATTGCTGCTGTCGTTTGCGCTTGGGGACAAGATCAACTTGTATAGAAAAGAAAAAGAAGATTCGCAGGCGAGGGCCCTGCTGATGTCCAAGGAAAACGAAAAGCTGATACGCGAGCAAAATATTATTCTTGAACAGCGGGTTGAAGAACGCACTCATGCCCTGAAAGAATCCAACGAGTCGTTGCAGAAGACGCTGACCTATTTAAAAGAAACCCAGGCCCAACTGGTTGAAGCGGAAAAGATGGCTTCTCTTGGCCAATTGACCGCCGGCGTCGCACACGAAATCAATAATCCAATTAACTTTGTCACCTCTAATGTGGCACCGCTGAGACGGGACATTAATATGATATGGGATACGCTGAGCGAAATTGAACGGATTGCGTGTGCAGACTCGTCGATTGAAGAAAAAAAGCGGTATATCAACACATATAAAGACGAATTGGATTTTGATTACCTTAAAGAAGAAATCGATTTCCTGCTCAAAGGCATGCACGAAGGGGCGAATAGGACGGCGGAAATAGTAAAGAGCTTACGGATTTTCTCGCGGGTCGACGAAGATTCGTTGAAGTTTGCAGACATCAACGAAGGGTTGGAGTCGACGTTAGTGATTTTGAATAGCGTGGTCAAAGAGGGCGTGCATGTCGCTAAACACTATGCCGACCTTCCTCATATTGAATGTTATCCGGGAAAGCTGAATCAGGTGTTTCTCAATATTATAACCAATGCGCTCTACGCGATTAATAAGAAGTTCGAAGGAAGACCGGGTGGCCTTTTAGAAATAAAAACGGAGGTAGATGCCGTGAATGTATACATATCAATCAAGGATAACGGAATAGGAATGCCGGCGGACGTGCAGGAAAAAATATTTGAACCTTTTTTTACCACCAAAGAGGTTGGTGAAGGAACAGGGTTGGGTATGTCGATAGCCTATAACACCATTAAAAAGCATCAAGGCGAGATAAAGATTGAGTCTGAAGTAGGTGAAGGGACAAACTTTATACTAATCATTCCGCTTAGGCAACAAATGCATTAAGTGTTTTTCTTTATTCAAATCATTTATGTTTATTTTTGTTTTTTAGCTTCATTGGCCATATAAACGTTCCAAAGCTTTATGCTCAAGTCCCCGGAAATACTGTACATCGATGACGAGGCCAACAACCTAATCAGTTTCAAAGCTACGTTTAGGTATCGTTACCCCGTATACACGGCAATCAATACCGATGAAGCTCGCGAGATACTGCGTTCAAACCCCAACATTAGAATCATTTTTTGCGACCAGCGGATGCCCGGAGAAATGGGGATTGACTTTTTGCACAAAATAAAGCATGATTTTCCGAGGCCGATCCGGATTCTACTGACGGCATACGCCGATATGGAAACAGTGGTGGACGCTGTGAATAAAGGGCATATTTTCCGATTTGTGCGAAAGCCGTGGGTTGAGGAAGAAATTATATCTTCCATCGAGGAGGCCAACAAGTTTTACATTACTAACTCGATGTTGGATATTAGGAATGAAGAACTTCAGAAAGCATATGATGAACTGGATAAATTCGCCTATAGTGTGAGCCATGATCTTCGGGATCCTTTGACAGGCGTATTGTCTGCTATAAAATTGGCGCTGGAATTTGATTCCGTAGACAGAATTCACGAGATTCTGGCGTTAATGGAAAGTTCTGTGCTAAAGTTAAATTCTTACATAAACAGCCTCCATGATTATTACTTGTTGAAACGTGGAGAACTGACAATTTCCGAAATAAGCTTTGAGTCCTTATTTGAATATTTACAAAATTTTTATAGTATATATACGCGGAACCACAACGTCGAATTCGTGATCAGTAGTGACCAAAAGGAAGTGTTTAAGGGCGACGAAACAGCGTTGAAGCTTATTTTGCATAATTTGTTGTCCAATGCTTTCAAATATCAAAAGCGGGACAACGACCATAAAATGGTGAAGTTGTCTGTTGTTGTCGAAGGCAGCAAAGCTACTATACAAGTGAGTGATACGGGAATCGGTATCGCGGAGCAGGATATCGGGGAGATTTTTAAGTTGTTTTTTAGAGGAAGCGATCAGGCAGAAGGAACAGGTTTTGGGTTATACAATGTGAAAAGTGCGTTGGCTAAACTTCAGGGAGAAATAGCGGTGACCTCTGTAGAGGGCGAAGGAACCACCTTTACGGTCGTTATCCCGAGCAAATAAGCCGGTGCTTATCGGCCATCCTTATAGGTTTGTGTCATGAAAGCAGCTTTTGTCTGAGTAGGAATTCAAGTTGCTCGTTCGTTACTTCAAGTTTCGAAAAAGACTCTTTTATCCGTTCTCTTTCGGCGTAAATTTCATACGCCCGCTGAATGGTATCATCTAATTCTTCTTCGCTCCACGGTTTGCTCAGGTAATGGAAAATTTTGCCCTTATTGACCGCGTCAACCACCGCACTCATATCGGCATATCCTGTAAGGAGTATTCGCATCGGGTCCGGGTTGACTTTGATCACCTCTTCCAGAAATTCAACCCCCGTCATTTGCGGCATCCGTTGGTCGGTGATAATGACGTTAATTGGTCTTTCCTTGATCAGTTGGATAGCTTCTCTACCACTCAAGGCCGTATATACCTTATACTTTAGGCGGAATGTGGCCCGGAAAGAGATTAAGTTGTTCTCCTCATCATCCACATATAAAATTGAAATTTTCCTTTCCATGTTTTCACAGTTTTAATCCAAAGGAATATGCACGAGCTACCTAACACAGCCTGGTATCGAATTTTTTAACTTCACGTTAATAAGGTGTATGCCAATTCAAATTCCAAGTTAGTAAACTTTATTGTTAAAATGGCAATAATAATTAATAAATTGACGCTAGTGTGTGTTAAAACCAATAATGTGCAAAAAGATGGCAATATTTAAGATAAAATTATCCTATTAGTTACTAATTTTATTTGTAGATGGTTTGGCGGAAAGAAAGGTGCAATGAACACCTCCTTATCATGTGAATAATAAGGAGGTGTTTTATTTTGCCCGGCATGAGATGATATAATTTGCGGGGCACTGTGCTGTTAAGCGCCCAGTTGTACCCGTTTAAAAACGGTGACGGTTAATCCTTTGGAGACGCTGTCTAAGAACTGAGCAATGTTCTTGGAAGAATCTTTTACAAACTCTTGATTGAGCAACGTGGATTCTTTGTAGAATTTATTGAGTTTGCCCTGCGCAATTTTTTCAACCATCTCCTCGGGCTTACCTTCGGCCCGAATTTGTTCTTTTGCAATTTCCAATTCACGCTCGATAGTGCGGGCGTCTACATCACCTTTGTCAATGGCAACAGGGTTCATCGCTGCAATTTGCATGGCAACGTCTTTGCCGGCCTCGTCAGCGCCCTCAATAGCTTGATTAAGTCCTACCAATACGCCCAATCGATAATTGCCATGTATATAAGCAACTATTTTTTCGGCTTCGACAGTTTCATACTTGGAGACATCTATTTTTTCTCCAATTTTCCCAGTTTGATCAAGCAGCAAATCGGAAATCTTGATACCATTTATTTCCAATTGTTTTAGCGCGTCCAACGATGCAGGGGCTTGATTTACGGCGACATCTGCGATGCTTTCTGCAAAGGCAATAAAATCGGCATTCTTGGCAACAAAATCCGTTTCGCAATTCAATTCAATAATGACGCCTTTCTTGCCATCGGCTGTTGTTTTCGCAATCACGACACCTTCGTTTGAATCACGATCTTGACGGCTTGCGGCTACTTTAGCACCTTTTTTACGTAAATAATCGATAGCGGCCTCAAAATTACCATTGGCTTCAATGAGTGCCTTCTTGCAATCCATCATGCCCGCGCCGGTCTGTTGGCGCAGCTTATTTACATCCGATGCTGAAATTTGTACTGTGGACATGTTATTTTCCTTGTTTTGTGTATACGTAAATATGTTTTTGACTACTGCAAAGTACCTATAAAAAAGCCGGAAGGCAACCGGTTAACGGAAAAATAATGCTTCCGAAACCTGCTGTTTACCATCCGGCTTCTGTAGAGATTATTCTCCGTCTTGCGTTTCGTCGTCTGTTTCTGCTGAAGCCTCTACTTTTGTTTTACGGGGGCGTTTTCCTGACGCGTCCGCGTCGGCTTTTGAATCTTTAATTTCCGTGTCAGGCTCCTCACCGCTGTCAATTTTGGCTTTAGCGGCAGCGGCTTCCCGCTCAGCTTCTTCCTCTTTGTCGCGTTTCCGCTCTTCAAGACCTTCCTGGATTGCCTTTCCTATAATCTCTGTGATGAGACTAATGGATTTCGTCGCGTCATCATTGGACGGAATAGGAAAGTCGATATTGGTAGGGTCCGAATTGGTATCCACCATGGCGAATGTGGGGATGTTTAGCTTCAGTGCTTCACTTACCGCGATGTGCTCTTTTTTCACATCGATGATAAAGAGCGCTGCTGGCAGGCGGTTCAAATCAGCAATACCACCTAGCAGGTTTTCCAACTTGATCCGCTCGCGCTGTATCATCAGCTTTTCTTTCTTGGACAAGACATCGTAAGTGCCATCTTTGGTCATCTTGTCGATGTTTGACATCTTTTTGATGGATTTACGTACCGTAGCGAAGTTAGTAAGCATTCCGCCTAACCAGCGTTCGGTTACAAAGGGCATGTTTACAGCTTTAGCTTGAGCGGCTACGATGTCTTTGGCTTGTTTCTTAGTTGCTACGAATAAGACTTTCCGGCCAGACTTGACAACTTGTTTAATTGCTGACGCCGCTTCTTCGAGCTTGGTAAGGGTTTTATTTAAGTCAATAATGTGGATGCCATTACGTTCCATGAAAATGTACTTAGCCATTTTCGGATCCCATTTACGGGTAAGGTGGCCAAAGTGCACACCTGCATCCAATAACTCTTGATATGTTGTTCTTGCCATTTTTTGTTCTCCTTAAAATTAACGTTTACTGAATTGGAATCTCCTGCGTGCTTTACGGCGTCCGGGTTTCTTTCGTTCCACCATACGGTCGTCACGAGTTACCAGGCCTTTAGCCCGTAATGCAGGTTTCACCTCGGGATTAAGCTCGATGAGCGCTTTGGCTATTGCCAAACGGACGGCCTCCGCCTGACCTTTGATGCCTCCTCCGGCTACGTTAACTTTTACATCGTAATTACCGGCAGCGCCGGCCACTTCCGTGCTTTGGGTAACGATGTATTGCAATGGCAATGTTGGGAAATATTCTTTATAATCTTTACCATTCACGGTAATATTGCCGCTGCCAGCGGAAAGATAAATGCGGGCAACAGCAGTTTTTCTTCTTCCTGAAGTGTTAGTTGTTGACATTTCTTTTCTCCTTAGAATTTAACAGTTTTTGGATTTTGTGCTGCATGAGGATGCTCGTTGCCTGCGTATACATACAGGTTTTTGAACAACGCGCGTCCCAAACGGTTTTTGGGCAGCATGCCGCGTACGGCTTTTTCCAGAATGCGCTCCGGATGCTTGGCCAACAACTGCTTTGGAGAGGTGAAACGCTGACCGCCTGGGTAACCGGTGTAACGGCTGTACACCTTGTCCTCAAGTTTATTGCCGGTCAGTCTAACTTTGTCTGCGTTGATCACAATTACGTTATCGCCGCAGTCTACGTGTGGGGTGTAAGAAGGCTTGTGCTTTCCCCGGATCACTTTAGCAATCTGAGATGACAAGCGCCCCAAGATCTCGCCCTCAGCGTCAACAACAATCCACTCCTTGTTGACGGTGCTTTTGTTGGCAGAGACAGTTTTGTAACTTAACGTATTCACTTGCTTTGTTTTGAAATAATTAATAAATATATTTAGCCCCTTGTTTAAGGGTCTGCAAAGGTACGATAATAAAATTGATTTTTCAAAGTTATGTGGCAAGTAATAATAAAGGTGCGTTGTTTTGGGCAATTGGTAGCATTCGGATGGTTGATGGTAGCGGGAGGCGCTGTTCAAGCCCAGGATGAAGTTGCTGTACCTAAAGTGCTCAGTGTCGGTGATAGCCTATTGATAAAGGAATTATATTTCAAAGGTATACAGCAAAAGTCATCCGGCCAGCTCGCGGCCGCAGAAAACACCTTTGACAAATTGGTAAACCTGCAGCCGGACAACGATGCGGCTCATTTCGAGTTAGCAAGAATTTATTTTGAGAATGAGGACTTCGCGGCTGCTGAGCGGTCCGCAAAGCGTGCCGCAGCGCTGCATCCTAAAAATGAATGGTACTGGAACCTGCTATTGGATATTTATAAAAAGACGACAAATGTACGGGAAATGCCGATGGTGTTTGATGAGCTTATCAACCTCAATCCTGACAAGCTATCCCATTATCAGGATAAGGCATACACGCTATACCTGGATAAACGGTACAATGATGCGCTTGCGGTATGGGAGACAGTGGCTGAGAAATTTGGAGAAACCGACGATCAGTATTTAGCTAAATATCAGATCTATTTGGCGCAGGGCAATACGGCTTCGGCGATACGGGAATTGGAGCTGCTTGTCGCAAAAAAGCCTGAAGAAAGCAAAAGCTACATATTACTGGCTGAATTGTATACGAATGCAGGAAAATCCAAGAAAGCCTTGGCTTTGCTGGATCGTGCGGCGGATTTGTTTCCGAATGAACCGCTCGTCTTACTTAGTAAGTCGGACACTTATTTGGTTATGGGCAAACAACGGCAGGCATACGATTTTCTCCGTCAGGCCTTCCTAAGTGACCAATTGGACATAGATGCCAAAGCCGGTATATTATATACTGCTATTGGCGAACAAGAACATCCGATCGAGGGCAAGTATGTGGCTGACTTGGCCAACCTGTTGGCTGAGTCTTATCCGGGAGAGGCTAAGGCTCACGCCGTGAGAGGGGATATATATATGCAGCTGCAACAGTTGGAACAGGCGCGCGAAGCGTATCTGGAAGCGTTGGATAAAAATAAATATATCGAAGGTGTCTGGCAACAATTGCTTCAAGTGGAGCTTCAAATGGGACGATATCATGATGTGGAAACGCATGGCAAAGAAGCTTTGCGTTTATTTGCAAACCACCCATTGTTTTTATTTTTTACGGGGCATGGTTTTCTTGGTAACAAAAATTATCAGGAAGCCCGTACTCATTTAGAAGCGGCTCTGAACAATGCCAATGAAACACATATACCCTTGCTGACTCAACTATATAGCAACCTTGGGGATATCTACCATGTGCTGTCGATGCATGCGGAATCCGATGTTGCTTATGAAGAGGCCATCGCATTGGACAGTACAAATGCCTATGCGCTCAATAACTATGCTTATTACCTGGCGATCCGTAATGAGAAATTGGCGCTTGCTGCTGAGATGTCAAAAAAGTCAAACGAAATTATGCCCAATTATGCGTCATACGAGGATACCTATGCCTGGGTACTTTTCCAACAGGGAAAATATGAAGAGGCGTTGATTTGGATAGAACGGGCCATTAAGCACTCGGAGAAGGCTTCCGACACATTACTGGAGCACTACGGTGATATTCTTGCCAAGTTGGGAAATATCGATGGCGCGGTAACGCAATGGAAAAAGGCGCGAGCCATCTCCCAATCCGTTGGCAAGGACATTGATAAATTATCCAAAAAGATCGATGCGAAACAATATATTGATTAAAGGCGCCGTTGTCCTGGTGTTGTTGATAACGGTGCTTTCATGTGCGCCCAAAAAACGATTGGTTACTGATGGAGAAGGAAACGAAAGGCGTTTGTCCGACACCGAACGATTGGATGTCATGAACAGTATCATACAAAATGAGCCGCAGTTCACGACATTTAGCGGACGTGCTAAAAGCCGAATAGTTATCAATAAAGATAATTACGATGTTACCGCGAATGTGCGGATGGAAAGGGGGAAGGCTATCTGGATCTCCGTTACCGCGTTGATGGGCATTGAAGCAGGCCGGATGCTAATTACACCGGACAGTGTCCAAATCATCAATCGTTTGAAAGCCGAATATCTAAAGAAGCCATTTAGCTATATCCACCATTTTACCAACAAAGCGCTGGATTTTACCAATCTGCAGCAACTTTTGGCGGGGCACATCATTGGACAAGCGGTTGAAGGAGATACCAAAGTTTGGGCGGTGGACGGTGGCCATATTCTGCGTGGTCAGACCAATGAATTGGTTTATACAATACACGTGGATGCGGCGTATCGTATGATGAGCACGTTGTTGGATGAAGCAGTACATAATCAACGGCTGGAGGTGCGTTATTCCGCGTATCAGGAATCTGGACGGATGGCATCACCTTACCAGCTAACGATCTCAGCCGTTGCAGACGGATTCAATCTACAGGCCGAGATGAGTTACAGCAGGGTTGCGTATGACGAGGCGTTAGCTATGCCTTTTAGCATTCCTGCACGGTACAAGGAAATCCATTAGCAGTTTGATTATCGGTCTGGTTTTATTACCTTCGCGAACGATATCTGGCTGAATGACACGATTTACAGGTGTAGGAATTTACTGGTGTTCCTACCGCAGACAAAGCAGCATGTTGATGAATTTTATGAGGGTTATTTTAAGTGCATTCGTTGTTTTCCTGGCGTCGGCTACTGGTTTTGCCCAAAGTAGTGCCGAACTTAAAAAGCAGCGGGAACGCCTAAATCGGGAAATAGAGCAGCTAAATCAAAGTCTTAAAACGACATCAAGTGATCGAAGCTTATCCCTTAAGCAGGTGAACGCATTGAATATGCAACTTCGGCTGCGTGAACAGAAAATCAGTACCATTAATAGCGAGATTAGACTGATTAACAGCCAGATTGCTTCGCACAATAAAACCATCCAAAACCTGCGCAACCAACTGGCCAAGCTGCGGAAGGATTATGAAAACATGGTGTTGTTTGCTTTCCGTAATCGAAATGCTTATAATAAGATGATGTTCATCTTTGCGTCGAAGGATTTCAACCAAGCATTCAAACGGGTAAAGTACTTACAGCAGTTTAATGAATCCCGTAAAGAACGTGCGAAAGAGATTGAAGACACGCAGAAAGCGATCGCATTGAAAGTTGCACAATTAGAGGCGAATAAAAAGGAACAGGCAGCCCTACTCGCAGAACAGCAGGAAGAACGTAAGGTGATTGCACAAGAACAAGGAGCCGAATCCAAAATCTTGCAGGCGCTTACTCAACAGGAAAAGCAATTTAAACAAGAACTGCAAAAGAAGCAACAAGAAGATGAACGCTTAGCAAGGGCAATACGGACGGCTATCCAGCGCGAAATCGAAGAACAACGAAGGTTAGAAGAGGAAGCACGTCAAGCGGCCCTGGCATTGGAAGCCGAGCGGACGGGCAAGACCGTAAAAGAAGTGGAGGCTGAAAACCCCGCCGTCCGTAAGAGCGATACCGAAGTATTGGCCAATACACCGGCAGCGGCGAAACTTTCCGCCGACTTTGCGGGCAACCGTGGCCGGCTGCCATGGCCGGTGCAACAAGGGTTTATCACACAAGGGTTTGGACGGCATACTGTCGGAAGAAATGTCACGGTAAATAATTCGGGGATTAAGATTCGGACATCCAATAACGCGCCGGTACAAGCAATTTTTGATGGTACCGTACGAACGGTGGGCAATATGACCGGAGTTTATTTTGTTCTCGTACAGCACGGCAAGTATTTTTCGGTTTACCAAAACTTGGGCAGTTTAGCGGTTAAGCGCGGACAAACCGTTCAACGGGGCCAAACTTTGGGGACGGCTTCGGTGGATCCGACGGATGGGACATCAGAAGTGCATTTTGAGCTTTGGGAGGGCGCAACACCTATCAATCCTGAACCTTGGTTGGCGAAATGATTATCACCACAATGAAACGGCATGAGCGATGCTCTTGAAAAAAGGAGGGAGCGATCTCAATAAGCTTCAAACCATTTGAAAATAAATTGTTCGGATGAAAATATTATATGTACATTTGTAAATCCACTGTGCTTAGGCGGGGTGGAGTAAGTAATTTAAAATGACTATTATGCTTGATTCAGTGTTGTTATTTCTTGGGACACCAGAAATTATATTGATTGTGGTGGCGTTGCTTTTGTTGTTCGGCGGGCGCAAGCTTCCTGAGCTAATGCGTGGGATGGGACGTGGTATCCGGGAATTCAAGGAAGGACAAAAGGAAAGTCCTAAAGAAAAAGTAGAAGAGAATAACTAAGGTAGTATGCCCGATATCAAGCGAGACGTTATGCCAACACATGGGATTTGGCATAAAGCTCCTTCGTTACATGGGCGTCATTGGGCTACAACTTTTATTTTTCAATCGTACAATAAAAAACCTAATCTACACGTTTTTCAACGTAGAATATACTTAACCAATGGTACTTAGTTGTTAACTTGGATAGCTATGAGTATGTCGTGAGAAGGCCTTATGGCATAGATACCTACTAACGAAAACATGAAATTAAAACAGATTTCGGCAGTAGCCGTGAGTAGTGTTTTGTGTGCACAATTGGCATTTTCGAAGAATACCTCCCTGGATTCACTTTCGGACACATTATCGCAAACCGATATTGCCAGCCAAATCAGTGCGCAACTCGATCTAATAGCGGACAGCGTGCATTTTGTTCACCTTGAAGAGGGGTTGGGTACTTCCCCGATTTTAGATTTTGTGCCCGCAACTGTAGAGGGGCGGCTTGCCTATCTTCAGCGAACTGTTCCGCTTACATACAATGCTCAAGTGCAGTCTTATATTGATGTGTACAGTACAGAGCGATACCGGAGATACCTGTCTCGGATGATGGGGCTTGGGCAGTATTACTTTCCGATATACGAGCAGGTTTTTGCAGAGATCGGTGTGCCGGATGAAATTAAATATTTGTCCATTGTCGAGTCGGCGTTAAACCCGCATGCCATATCCCGGGTTGGGGCCACGGGCTTATGGCAATTTATGTATGCTACCGCACGGGTATACAACTTGGCTATGGATAGCTATGTCGATGAACGAAAGGATCCCGTAGCGGCAAGTTACGCAGCTGCAGCGTATTTATTGGATGCTTATAACGAATTCGATGACTGGTTATTGGCTATAGCCTCATACAATTGTGGAAAGGGAAATGTATTGCGGGCGATACAGCGTTCGGGATTAACCAACCCCGATTATTGGGCTATCAGTCCTTATTTACCCCGCGAGACACGTAATTATGTACCAGCATTTATCGCGATGACTTATATGCTGGGTTATCATGAAGAGCATGGTATCATGCCGGATAATTCAGACGATTTGCTATTGACTACGGAAACCGTATGGGTTCAGAAGTTTGTGTCATTTGATAACGTAGCTAACGCGTTAGGTGTTGATGAAGGCATCATTAAGTCACTAAACCCTGCGTATAAAAGGGGGATTGTAAACGGCAGTCCGGAATTCCCGAAAAGACTGATATTGCCGGAGGTGCCGCCGCAAGCCTATTCCGCATTATATGCTGCGCTAAACACCCAAAGCGGGATACCGACCGTAATGAATGCATCCGATAATACAGGAGGGGATAAAACGTTTATCCATCGGGTGCGAAAAGGGGAAACGCTGGGTGGTATAGCCAAACATTACGGTGTTACTGTGCAGGATTTGCGTGCCTGGAACAACATCAAAAAGAATATCATTGTGCCCGGTCAGCGACTAAGCGTCCGGCGGCAAACGGCACCGGCCGCTTCTGGAAAAGAAGCCTCAGGATCGTATATTTCCTATAAGGTAAAACGTGGAGACACGCTATCGGGTATTGCGCAACGTCACCGCGGAGCCAGTGTGTCAGCCATTAAGACCGCGAACGGCTTGACGAACAACAATATAAAGCCAGGTATGACATTGAAAATAAAAGTCGATTGATAGTGTTCTTTATAGGAGCCAAGCTGCGTCTTCCCCTCCATCAAATTCATGGAGTGTGACGGTCACATGCTCTTTTAGGATAGTGGACAATTTCAGGCCGGAGAAGTCGCTAAAAATTGGGAATTTATGATGGCTCCGGTCAATTAATACCGCCGTCCGCATCTTTTTAAGGGGTACATCGAAAAAGACGCCCATTCCGTAAGCCAAGGTGCGGCCACTGTTTAATACATCATCTACCAGGATAACCACCTTGTTCTCCGCTTGTTCTATCGGGACGTCCGTTTTTGCGTCCAGTATGCGGCTTGTCTTATCAAGCGAGACTTTGATGAGTTCGATATTGAGTGAGGAAATTTGTTCAAGCACTGCCTTAATTCGCTGAGCAAATACATACCCCCTGTCGGCTATGCCCACTAATACAAGTGAATCTTCTTCGAAGTTGTCTTCAAGTAGTTGGTAAGCAATACGGATGGTCTTTTTCCGTATTTGCTCCTGGTTGAGAATCAAAACTTTTTTTTCGGACATGCCTGAATTTTTACAGTGAAATGGTTGGTAAAAATAGGGAATATTAACGAAGGCTTCAAGCCCGGAGAGGTGTAAAAATCGATATGGAACACAAATAAAATCCGCTTTCCAATGTTTCAACAGGAATTGATGGACTTTAACGAGACGATGCTGGGCAATTTTACGCGAAGCGCTATATTTAGTTTAATGCTGGTTGCCGGCCGCCGTCTTGTTTATCATCCGCAGTATTTTCAGCTGCCATCGCTGTAAGCATTCGGCCGCCGTTATAATAATAACGTTTCCAGTAAGCTTCATTAAGATCGCTGATCATTACGCCGCGGCTTGAAGACGCATGGGCAAACTTGTCATCGCCAATGTAAACCCCTACATGCGTAATATTGCGGCTCCTGATTTTGAAAAACACCAAATCTCCGGGTTTCAATTCTTCTTTCCGGATGGGATTCACTTGTGTGTAGATGTTACGACTATTGTGGCCCAATGTGGTGTTAAAAACTTTATCGTAGAGCTCGTAAGCAAATTTCGAGCAGTCAACGCCTTTTTTGGTGGTGCCTCCCAGACGGTAAGGCGTGCCTATCCATTCATAGATAAATTGGTAAAGCTTTGTATTCGTGGTCGCTGAAACAGCAACACCCATTATCTGAGAAAAATAGTCTTTTGCTAAATTATCCGGATCGGATGGGTTTGTAGTCGGCTGTTCGGTTAAGGTTTGGGCTTGCGATATGGCAAACATGCAAGCAAATAGTATACACGCTACTGATGTTTTCCTCTTCATTAATTTGCCTTTTTATGGAACATACAGACGTTGATTGTTTATAGCGGGCACAACACGTTATGCCCATTGGTTCGCAAAGCTATGGTAAAAATTTCATTCAGGCAAGAGAAAAATGACGATCGTTTATTTGTTTTGAATTTCTATAAAAATATAGGAATCATAAAAAAACGACTTTTTCCTTGATAATTTGAAAATAAAAACTTTCCTTTGTCGCGGAAATTATAAAACAATGGAAAGATACGTGACCATTACAACATCCATTACATCCACGGGGCGGAAAACCCGGGGGAAGTGATTATATGTTGTAGTTGTTGACAATAGATATAAGCGCCTTCCTCGAATACAGGAAGGCGCTTTTAATTTCAGCGGTTTGAATGCCCAATTGATTTTATGCAAGGAATGAATGCAAATGCTATAGACACTTTATCGTACAAATGAAAATACTCAAGTTTGGCGGTACATCCGTTGGTTCTGTTGATGGCATCCGGGCGGTGCTTGAAATCGTAGGAAAATCTAAAACGTCAGGTGAGCGGCCATTGGTTGTTTTGTCGGCAATGAGTGGAATAACCAATTTGCTGGCCTACCTTGCAGAGGAGGCCGCGGAGGGACGGGACTTCGTTCAGGGTTTACAGGAGATCGAAGGTCGTCATTTTACGGTAGTCAAGCAGTTGATTCCTGTGAAATGCCAAAATCCGGTGTTGACCAAACTGAAGATTTTTTTCAACGAGTTGGAGGATCTTTTACAAGGTGTTTGCAGCTTGCGTGAGCTAAGCCTGCAAAGCAGGGATCTGATATTGAGCTATGGGGAACGGTGCTCGACCTTTTTGGTCAGTAAAGCCGCTGAGCAGCAATTTTCAGAGTCGCTGTTTGTGGATGGAACACAACTTATCCGGACTGACAGCCACTTCGGAGGTGCGCACGTCAATCAAGCGCTATCCGAACAGCTTATACGGGCATTTGTAGCGGCGAACCGGGGACGCTTACTTTTTGTCACAGGTTTTATTGCGTCCAGTGAGCAGGAAAGAGTCACCACGTTGGGTAGGGGAGGCAGCGATTATACCGCTGCAATCATCGGATCGGCCATCGATGCCGAAGCGATTGAAATCTGGACCGATGTCGATGGCATGCTTACCGCCGATCCACGGATTGTAAAGAAAGCATTTTCACTGCCGATACTGTCATACACCGAGGCTATGGAATTATCTTATTTCGGAGCCAAGGTTATTTATCCGCCAACAATGGTTCCGGCTTTTCTAAAGAAAATCCCGATTGTAATCCGCAATACGTTCAATCAAGATTTCGTAGGCACGACCATCCAGCATGACGGCGGTAAGGCGGCACTGCCAATCAAAGGTATTTCCTCCATTCCAACTATCAGTGTCATCAATTTAGTGGGCAGCGGCATGGTTGGCCGTGCCGGCTTCAGCGGCCGGTTATTCACGCTACTCGCAAGGGAGCAAATCAATGTGGTGCTGATTACACAGTCTTCTTCCGAACACAGCATTACATTTGCCATACACCCGGCTGATGCACTGCGTGCTAAATCGCTGATTGAGAGCGAATTTGAATTGGAGTTGAAAGCAAACAAATTGTCGAATCCAGAAATCGAAAATGGGTTATCTGTGTTAGCCATTGTCGGTGAGAACATGAAGCAGACTCCCGGTATGTCAGGCCGGCTTTTTCATGCGTTGGGCCGAAATGGCATTAACGTCCGTGCTATTGCCCAAGGGTCTTCGGAATACAACATCTCGGTTATTATCGCCCAAACCGATCTGGCCAAAGCACTGAATGCTGTACATGATGCTTTCTTTGCCCAGTTAAATAAAACGTTGCATGTTTTCAATGTTGGCACAGGAAACATCGGTTCGACGTTATTCAGGCAGATTCAGGAGCAGTATGGCTTCCTGCTGGACAATAATGATATAGAAATAAAGATAATCGGTCTTAGTAATTCACGGAGGATGCTTTTTAATGCGGATGGAATTGACTTAGCTACATGGGAAGTGCAATTACAGGAATCGGGAGAGCCGGCTGATTTGGATACGTTTGTGGCAAGGATGATGCAGATGAATCTTCCAAACTGTGTGTTTGTAGACAACACGGCGAGTGAGCAGCCTGTCCGTTATTATGAAACCATATTCCGATCTAACATTTCCATTGTCACTTGCAATAAGATAGCCAACTCGGGCAAGTACAGCCAGTATCAGACGTTAAAGGATACTGCCCGCAGGCACGGCGTCGATTTTTTTTATGAAACCAATGTCGGAGCTGGACTACCTATCGTGCGTGTACTGCGGGACTTGATGATGAGTGGGGATCGGATTATACGTGTGGAAGCTATATTGTCAGGCACGATATCCTATATCTTTAATAACTTCAACGGAACAGCTTCCTTTCACGATGTGGTCCAAACCGCGCAACGATTGGGTTATACAGAGCCAGATCCACGTGACGATCTTAAGGGTACGGATTTCATGCGTAAGATGCTGATTTTGGCACGGGATGCCGGATATAAGCTTGAACCCGAAGATGTCCAGTTGGGGGCAATATTGCCGGAAGCCTGCATCCAAGCTGCTTCGGTCGGAGAATTTTACGATGAATTAAAAGCGGCTGACGCGTATTTTGACGATTTGAAGGCAAAAGCTCAACGAGAAAATAAGGTGCTTCGCTATATTGGCAAGTTAGAAGCGGGGCAAGTTTCTATCGCTTTAGAATTGGTCGATGCTAACCATCCCTTTTTTGCACTTTCGGGAAGCGACAATATTATTTCGTTTACCACCGAAAGGTATAAAGAGCGGCCGCTTGTGGTTAAAGGGCCGGGGGCTGGGGCAGAGGTCACGGCTGCAGGTGTTTTTGCGGATTTGGTAAATGTTGGCGCATGAATTTCCTACGACGAGGTAAGCATGTAAATGAAGCCGAGGTGTAATAAATGGTGACACGGCAATTATTATTTACAGCGAGCGCTCATCAGCCACAAAAGATAATAATTAGATGAAAACTATCATGGAACAACAAGAGACCACCAAAACGGGTGTGGCTTCAGGGGAACGGGACAAGGTGCATGTATTTGCGCCAGCCACCGTCGCCAATATGGTTTGTGGTTTTGATGTGTTGGGTTTTGCATTACACGAACCGGGGGATGAGGTGGTCATTCGAAGAGCCGGCGAACCGGGTGTGCGGTTAGTAAACATAACGGGAGATGAAGGCAGGTTGCCTCGCGAGGTGTCGAGGAACACCGTAAGTGCAAGCGTAATATCGTTTTTGCAGTACATCGGGCGGTGCGATATCGGGATTGAAATCGAATTGCATAAGCATATGCCAATCGGTAGTGGTTTGGGATCAAGTGCGGCAAGTACCGTGGCGGGATTATATGCTGTCAACAAGTTGCTAGGCAGTCCACTGTCACGGCGGGAGCTGCTGCCCTTTGCCATGGAAGGTGAGGAACTGGCTTGTGGCCATGGCCACGCGGACAACGTGGCTCCTGCCTTGTTGGGGGGCATTACGTTGATTAGAGGGTATAATCCCTTAGATGTGGTAGCGCTTCCCGCCCCCCCTGCATTGCATGCCTCCGTGGTGTTCCCTCATGTAGACGTTCCAACGCGCGATGCCCGGCAAATGATTCGCACAAAAGTAGCCCTCCAAGATGCGGTGACCCAGTGGGGTAATGTGGCCGGATTGGTGGCAGGGTTGTTTCGCAATGACTACGAGCTGATTGGGCGAAGTATGCAAGATGTGCTTATCGAGCCTACACGGGCAATTCTCATCCCTGAGTTTTATGAGATGCGCCGCTTGGCTATCGACGCTGGAGCGCTGAGTTTTGGTATCTCTGGCTCGGGGCCGTCTGTCTTCGCCTTTGCGCAAAATGCGGAGCAAGCCAACGGTATCACCTCGGTTATTCAGGCACACCTGACAGCGCAGGGGATCGGTAGCCATGGATATATGTCGAAAATAAATATGGAAGGACCGAAAGAAATTACCAATAAACATGCAGTTATATAGCACAAACAACAGCGACTTACGTGTATCGTTTAAAGAGGCGGTTTTTGACAGTCTGCCTGCGGATAAAGGGCTTTATATGCCAGCGTTGATTCCTCAGCTGGACAGTTATTTCATACGGAACCTTCCGCAGTACTCACTACACGATATTGCCTTTTTTGTAGCAACGGCGCTTATTGGCGACGACATCCCGGAAGCAGACCTCCGTAGGATAGTAAGCGATGCGATCAACTTCGAAGCGCCCATCCGTCCGTTGGACAGCGGTTTAGCGGTGCTTGAATTGTTCCATGGTCCCTCATTGGCCTTCAAAGATTTTGGCGCTCGCTTTATGAGCAGGGTAATGGCCTTTCTCTCGGCCGGTGATGATCGTGTATTAGACGTGTTGGTGGCTACTTCGGGTGACACGGGGGGAGCTGTAGCATTGGGATTTCTGGGCGTACCGGGCACACGGGTTACCATTCTCTACCCCAAAGGGAAGGTAAGTCCCGTGCAAGAGCTGCAACTGACCACCCATGGACAAAACATCCGGGCTATCGAGATCGACGGTACCTTTGATGATTGCCAGGCGTTGGTCAAAGAAGCGTTCAATGACCAAACGTTAAAATCGGCATTCCGGCTCACATCGGCTAATTCAATCAACATAGCCAGACTGATCCCCCAGACGTTTTATTATTTTTATGCTTATGCCCAACTGTTGGTGCAAGGCATGGAAGAGGTGGTGTTTTCGGTGCCCAGTGGCAACTTCGGCAATATCGGCGCCGGTCTGCTGGCGCATAAAATGGGGTTGCCTGTCAGGCGTTTTATTGCGGCCACGAATGTGAATGACACGGTTCCACGCTTTCTCGAAACCGGCCGTTTTGAGCCACGGCCGTCTGTACAGACGTTAGCCAACGCAATGGATGTAGGCAACCCAAGTAATTGGGTGCGTATCATGGATTTATTTGGGTATGACAATGCGCTCGTTAAGCAGGCGGTCACTGCTTTCACCTTTACCGATGCAGATACCCGTAGGGCTATCCAGACTATTTTCGATCGGTATCATTACGTGGCATGCCCCCATACAGCTATTGCTTGGTTGTCTGCAGAAGCCTATCGCCGTCAGTACCCGGGTTCGTATGCTACTGTATTTTTGTCGACGGCGCACCCCTGTAAGTTTCCAGACATGTTCGCCCCGGAAATTGCTGCTCGCATTACGATACCGGACCAGGTTAAGCTACTGGCAGGGCGTAATAAAGAGATAACGGCATTAGGTAACGATTTTTCGGCATTTAAAAGTTACCTGTTGGCGAACTCCTGATTTATTGCCATTCAAACCTCATCCAGGCATCTTCATCCCGACCAAACACGAAATACTTTGGATGGATGATTTCAGCCAGTATTTCGGCATCATCAGCGATTAGCGCACCAGGCTGGTGCAAATAATTGCTGTTGTGAACGATATATACCTGGTTGTTGGCTAAGGCGTTAACTTGCCGCCATGCTGGATCGGAAAATGTCGCCGGCAGTTCATCAAGCAACCGCGGCATTGGTTTGTCATTAATGACGATGATAATATCAGGATTCCAGATCGAGGCGGTGATGTCTCCGGGATAACTGATGCCAGCGCAAATTTGAACAAGACTGGCAAGGTATTCGTTATGGGCTATTTTTAAGGGGTGTACATCATACAGGGCGAGCACCCGCGGTTTGTTGTCGTTAGCAATGAATTTGAGCTTGTGGATAATGATATCAATGCGCTCTTCGAGATCTTCAGCCATTTGATTGGCCGGTTGTTGAACGTTCAGTGTCTCCCCGATTTCGCGTATTGCAGCGTAAACGGATTGCGGCGTAACCGCATGGATAAGCTTTTCATATAAAGGAGCCTGCTCAATCAGGGGAGTGCAAGCCGAATCAAGATTCAATGCTGTCAATACACTCTGCAGCGATAAACGTGGATTTTGCATGACAGCAAAGGTACGTAAGTCGCCCCATTATCGCCATAATAGCACCTTAAAAACATTGATGTCCGGCAATGAAATGAATGAGGCATTTAACTGGATACGTTCTTGGATGATTTCGCTGCCTGCTTGCCCCGCTACCAGTATCAAGGCCACAAAAAAAGGAATTATGAGTAGCAGAAAAGGCGAAATGTTGCCAATAAACTTTTTCATTTTCTTAATGTTTATAAAGTTATACAATCACACCGACCCAATGCACGATACAAAGAAACCAATTCCTGATTCCGGATAGAAAAGTTTTAGACCAACGGTCGGATTTTGTAGACCAACGGGAACCGGGGAGTTCATCCGTCGGAACAGGGCGTTGGCCGAGCGAAGCAAGGCGTTTGTCTATCAGCGGAGCGGATATTAATTGGCTAACGTTATATTTGCGATTATGCTTAAAAATAAAGCTATTCTTATCCATGCACTTGTGTGGGCGGTTATGTTGACCGTTTTGTTTTTTGTGAGCGCCAGGGAACATCCTGGGGAGACGGCGGTTTTGATTCTGCTATATGGCGCGTTGAATATGATTATCTTTTACGTCCATTATTTTCTCGTCACCCCGCTTTTTATCGGAGACAACCGTTATAAACGTGCTATATTGTATGTTATTCTTGTGTTGTTAGCATCTATTGCCCTGAAATACGCCATAGCTTTGCACTACGAAGACGTTATCTTAAAATATCGCGATCAAGAGAATACGGAAAAACTATTGACGCCTGTGCAATATACCGTTGCGGCGCTTATCACTGGATTGTTTTTCATGTTATTAAGCACGGCGGCGTATATTATTTCAGCTAATTTCAAGCTCCGTGAACATCGCAAAAGTTTAGAAAACGAGAAATTGAATGCCGAATTGGCGTTTCTGAAATCACAGATTAATCCCCACTTTCTATTTAATTCGCTGAATAATATCTACTCTTTGGCTTACCAAAAGTCCGAAAAGACACCCGAAGCCATCCTCAAATTATCCGAAATCATGCGATACATGCTTTATGAGAGCAATGAAGAGTTTGTATTGCTGGAGGAAGAAATTAACTACCTGAAAAACTATATCGAATTACAGAAATTGCGTTTCAAGGAAAAGGTTTATGTCGATCTTTATGTGGATGTGGATGAGCCCGGCCACCGCATCATGCCATTGTTGCTGATTTCATTCCTCGAAAACGCTTTCAAGCATGGTGTATCTACTAATGCGAGCAAGCCAATCCGTATCGATATCGAAGTGCACCATGGCCGCTTGCACTTTAAGGCTGAAAACGCTAAAAGTCAGCTCAATAAAGACCAAACCAAAGGTGTCGGACTGACCAACCTCAAGCGGCGGCTCCAGCTTGGCTATCCCGGCAGACATACTATTAATATTGTTGAGTCAGAAGATTACTACAGTAGCGAACTTTTCATATATTTATAAGCCCGAATAATGATTCCGCCCATGGTAAGATGTATAGTTGTAGATGATGAACCGCTGGCATTAGATATAATAACGGATTATGTATCTAAGGTGCCAGAATTGAAACTTGTAGGTAGCACTACCAATGCCATAGAAGCACTCACGTTGGTGCAAAATGGAGAAGTCGATCTGGTGTTTTTGGATGTGCAGATGCCTGAACTGACGGGTATACAGTTTCTGAAGATCATCAATGGCAAATGCGATGTCATTCTTACCACGGCCTATCCACAGTATGCCTTGGATGGTTATGAGCTCAATGTGGTCGACTATTTATTGAAACCGATTGCCTTTGACCGGTTTTATCGTTCGGTGCAGAAAGTACTTAATAATAAGCCACCCAAGGTACAACAGGCAACGGCGCAGCCCACGCAAAGCGAGGCTGTAGATTTTATTTTTGTTAAGACGGAACACAAAATTCAGCGGGTCGATCTCGATGACATTTTATATATTGAGGGATTAAAAGACTATATTTCCATTTATACACCCGATGAGCGTATCGTGACACTTCAGAACATGAAGAAAATGGAAGATATCCTACCCGTTAATCGTTTCGTGCGTGTCCACCGGTCGTATATCGTGGCGCTTGATAAAATAGCAAGTATAGAACGAGGGCGAATCTACATCAAAGATAAGATAATCCCTGTAGGTGATACATACCGTGATTCGTTTTATAAGTATATCGGCGATAAAAATGGCTGACGCATTCCGTGCGTTAGATTCGATTTTTATAACTTGCATATAAATACAATTTTATCTAAGTTTGCACCCCCGTTCGGGATGTAGCGTAGCCAGGTATCGCGCCAGCATGGGGTGCTGGAGGTCGTGGGTTCGAATCCCGCCATCCCGACCAATCAAAGAAGCTCTTGCCAAAGCAAGGGCTTTTGTTGTTTTTAAAGTAGGTGGCGGGGCTTCCAGCGATCGGCAGAATGAGCAAAAAGACGGCTGTACGTTAGCGGCGCGGTTAGTCGATTTTTCAGTTTGAGGATGGCGTTAGCACGACCAATAAACACTGCGCCAAGTTTTTGATGATAACAAATAATAATGTAGCTTTGAAGCAAGTTAATGTTCTTTAACCCCCAAAAATCACATCAATATGCAAACTACACAAACGGAAAACATTCAAGGGTATTGGAATAACTTTTTGACGGCAGTCGCCGAATGGGCGCCGAGATTGATATCTGCGGTTATTTCGGCGTTATTGATTTACCTGATTGGTTCGTGGCTCATCAAAGTGCTCAAACGCTTCATGGCGAGGGCTTTTGAGCGCAGGAACTTGGATATTTCTCTTCAGCGGTTTCTCAACAATCTCATCAGCTGGGTGCTGAATATTCTGCTCTTTATCGTGGTGATCACCCAACTGGGTGTGCAAACTTCCGCATTCGTTGCTATCATCGGTGCAGCCGGTCTGGCTATTGGATTGGCATTGCAGGGGTCGTTGGCCAACTTCGCCGGCGGCGTACTGATATTGGTGTTGAAGCCGTTCCGAATCGGTGATTTCATTCAGTCTAGCTCCGGGGTATCAGGTACAGTCAAAGAAATCGATATTTTCAATACCAAATTGAATACTCCCCAGAACCAATTGGTGGTGGTGCCCAATGGCGATTTATCAAACAGTAGTATTACGAATTACACCCAATTGGGTACACGCCGGACCTGGTTTGATATCAGGGTGGCCTATTCCACTGATTTGAGGCAGGCAAAGGAGATTTTACTGGAGGTTGTAAAAAACAATGAATTTGCTTACGCTGATCCGGCGCCGCAGATTGTGGTGACTGAACTTGGAGACAGTGCGGTTAACCTTTCCGTACGGGTGACCACATCCAACGAAAACTTCTGGACCATGCAAGAGCAGTTGATTATCGATTGTAAGGCGGCGCTTGATCGGGCAGGTATTGAAATACCTTTCCCGCAGCGGGATGTGCATCTCTATCAGAAAGGTTAAACTTCCGCGGCTCGAACGATTGTTTTCATAGCAGATGTGCTACGGTGGATTGAACGCCCATTCCAACAAATAGTTGCTTTTGTCAACTATTTGTTGGAGATTTGTCTGCATGGACGGAAAAATAAGCCAAATACGGTTGTTTAATAGGTTTTATACAGCGCAGCTTGGCATACTCAGTAACCGTTTTCTTGATAGCCCATACTCGCTTTCAGAGGTGCGCGTACTTTACGAAATTGGGGAACACGGTTGCATCACCGCTCACAGACTGAGTGAGTTACTTCAGTTGGATAAAGGATACCTCAGTAGAATACTTAAGTTATATAGACGTGATGGCATTATTGAAAAAAAGCCATCTGACGCGGATCGTAGGGCTTACGATATTCGGTTGACGGATAGGGGTAAAGCCCAGTTGGCCGAGCTCCAGCGTAAGCAAGACGAACAAATCAGGCGATTTATCGGCTCACTTCGTTCGGCTGAATGTGATCGGTTGATAAGTGCGATGCAGACGATAAAGCGGCTTGTGTCGATGGCGAGCGATAATAAGGCGCTCGGGGACCGTGTGACCTATCGTGCGGAGTTGTATCCGGGTGATATTGGTTACCTGATTCACTTACACGGGAAACTCTATGCTGAGGAGTCAGGTTATTCGCAAGCGTTTGAGTGCTACGTAGTCAAGACTTTTTACGAGTTTCTTGAACGCTATAAGCCTGATAAAGACAAAGTGTGGTTAGCGCTGTACGACGGTGAAATTGTTGGCTGCATCGCTATCGTGGATCGCCCGGGGAATGAAGCCCAGTTGCGTTGGTTTCTTGTTCATCCGGGGTTCCGCGGCGCAGGTATCGGTAGGAATTTGTTGGAGATGGCTTTAGCACACTGCAGGGAACGGCGATATACATGCGTATATTTATTGACAACGGATATTCAGCAACGGGCTATTGCCATGTATAAGTGCATGGGCTTCCGGCCAACGGCTGCTGTAGAGGTAGTGCAATGGGGTAAGGTGCTTCGCGAGGAGCGTTACGATTTGCTATTGGATTCATCCGAAGAGCGCTAACGTAATTTTGCCGATTCTTTTAGGTGTAACTTTTTAAAATAGTTGTTCTATTCGGAGATAAATAATACTTTTGCTCGGCTATTTTTTAACGGATGGTATGATGACAACGACGGGGTGTAGCGCAGCCCGGTAGCGCGCTTCGTTCGGGACGAAGAGGCCGTGGGTTCGAATCCCGCCACCCCGACTAACTAAAATGAAGCCCTTGCGAAAGCAGGGGTTTTTTATGTAATAGGCCCGCCAAGCTTGCTTGAGCGGGCCTATTACATAAAAAACCAAGGCACGGAGTGCCGGCTTCATTTTAGTTAGACGCCCCACCCCTTCACGGGATGGCTGCGGCAAACGAGCGCGGGGCAGCGGGATGCAGCCAATCCCGCCACCCCGACTAACTAAAATGAAACCCTTGAGAAAGCAGGGGCTTTTTCGTTTAAGGCGAACTAAAGCCCATTTGTGAGAGCCTGAAACGGCAAAAACGGCTGCGCGGTACAACCGGTACGACCTTTGCCCAAGAGTTAACTTCCTCCAGCAAGTTTTTTAAAAAACAAGTTTTTCATCCGGGGAAACGTAAACTTACAGCCAAGAACTTTACCATCGTGCGCCCTCACAAATTCAACAATACCTCCAAAAGCACCCTGAAAGGTATCCCTGCTCTGCGGGGTCAACGTCATGTCGGAGAGGTAGCCGGGTCGTATGACCAGCTGGCCTCCAATTAATTCAAAAGAGTAAGTGGTCGCTGCCTCATCGCTGTAATACTTGCCTGTATACTCAACCAGCTTTAACGTAGACTTGTCCCATGCTGGCTTGGGGTCTTCAACAGCGTTTGCTGGTACAACGGAAACCAGCGCCTGCCTCGTACGCTTCGGTGGGGCATTAAAATAAAGTTCGGCGATTTGTCTGGCTACCGGCCGGGAATAGATGTCGTTCGTATTGGCCAGAACAATTACCGCCAGATCATCGTCCGGAAAAATCCCTACGTGTGCTTTAAAACCACCTGTGGCACCGGAGTGGCCGATTTCAAGGTGTCCCTTATGATCCGACACCATTAGCCCTGGCCCGAACGTCGTTCTGGTTCCATCATTGAGCTTTCCTGGCGTACTCATTTTTGCAACGATGTCTGCATCATCCTTGGGATGAAGCAAATGATTTGCCCAGATCGCCATATCCCGTGCATTGGAAATGATTCCGGTTCCGCCAACCAGACTTCCAAGTACGTACATCTTTTTCGGACCGTCCACGGTCCGGTCATAACTGTCTGCAACCCCTGGCAGGATCATCGACTGATCGTCCTGGACCGTACTTGCATTCATTCCAAGCGGATCGAATATATTTTCCTTCACAAACCTTGAGTACGACTTTCCTGACACCCGCTGTATGACCTCGGCGAGCAGCACGCAGCCCGTATTGCTATAATCGCAATTCTCACCTGGTATAAAATTCAGATCATGCTGCCGGGCAAGCATTTTAAAAAACATCTCTCTGGTATCGATCTCATATCTGGCCATACCGCGCAGAGCTGCATAATCACGCATACCACTGCTGTGCTCAGCAAGGTGACGAAGACTGATCTTGTATCCGAAATCGGGCACTTCAGGTACATACTTACGAATGTCATCATCCAGTTTTAACTTTCCCTGCTTTTCCAGCAGGAAAATGCAGTAGTTGGTAAAGGATTTAGTAACTGAGGCAACATGAAGGGGAGTAGTTGCCCGTAAAGGAATGCCGTGCTCAAGGTTGGCCATGCCGTAGCCTTTCTCAAAGAGCAACCGGCCACCGCTAACAACGGCCACCGACGCGCCGGGTGACTGGTTACTATCAAAGGCTGCCATCAATTCGTCAATCTTTCCTTCCGGCTGCACAGCTTTCGGGCTGACCCTGTCAAGAGTTAACTCATAACTGGCATGCTCTCGGTCAGTTGATTGCGCCTGAATTTCAAGTATATATATGCCTTTGCCGGAAGAGTAGAGTGCCGCGCTTTCAGGGCCGCTCGTGTAGTTAGGACTATCAAAATCACCGGCTATTTTGCCATTTGCGTCATAGGTGACTACTTTGACATCGACTCCTTTTTGTAGGATATTGAGGTGAGCGAACCGGTCCTTTTCCAGGGTGATTTGATAAAGATGCTTTTCTCCGGCGGAAATTTCTGCAGTCACAGTTTTCCCCTGAATCAGGATGCCCATTTGCCGCTGGGCAAAAAGCGGAAGACTCAGCGTTAAATTAAGCGCTACGCTCGACACGGTATTTAAACATTTTCCCATAGCCTAATCATTTGATGGCCAAAGATGAGTATACCGGTGCTGCAAAAATAGTACGGGATTAGCCATCCTGAATAGCGGATAAAAACCGCAAATGTTTAGGCAGCATGCCCGTACCTGCCTTGAATGATTTAATGAAATGACTTTGGTCAAAAAAGCCGCAGGCACAGGCGACGGAAGTCAGCGAGCTATTACCCGAAGCAATAAGTTCAACGGCGCGCTCGAGTTTGATTCGTCTCCTATAATCACCCAGACCACAACCAAAATACCGGTGAAAGCTTTTTGATATCGTGACCGGGTGTACGCCCGCAGCTTCAGACAGCTGCTGCAAGCTAAGTTCCTTGTCCCAATTGACATTCAGCAGGTCGCGAAGGATAACCACCCAGCTTGGCGGCGCAACTTTGCTTAGTTTGTTTCGATCTTGCAGGAGACTGAGTACCAGGAAGTCGATGTGGTCGGTGAAGCACGGATTAGCTTTTTGTAATTCATTGTAAAAACGAAGCATCATGAGCATGGCCCCCGGCGACCGGGCCATTTGCGTCACATGGCACTCGTTAAGATCGTATCTTCTCAGAAAAGCGGGTTCTATTTCCAGGTTGATATTTTTCCCGCTCGAAGTACCAAGACGGGTCTGATGCTGTTCGCCCGATTGTATATAGGAAAACCGTTCAGCGGCGGTTTGAAGCCCCGAGTGCCGTTTGCGCCCGACAACCATCGTTCCCTTAAGCACAAGGCTGAAATGAGCATTTTCATGCGCATGCAAGGGAGAGTGACTTTGACCGGAACGGTAATCCGTTATGCCGATAATCAAACCGCCGGCCGCAATGGATTTGCTTACAGATCCCAGATATTCGCCTTTTGTTAGATTCAACATTTGTCCTCCTCTCCGCGAAGTTACCCATTTTTAGTTATTTAGACGCTTCGGATGACTTGCAAAGATCGGCAATAAAATCATCCACCTGGTTTTCCGGTGTGGGCCATGAAGTGATAAGTAGCAGGGCAGCGTTGTTTTCATCTATTTTCTTCCATACGGAAAACGAATATTTCTTTTCTAACTCACTGATAACCGGTACGGGTGGTACAGAGAACAACTGGTTACTTTCCGGCAGATATAAAAAATCATACCCGCGATGGCAGCGGCAATCAGCGCTGCCTGTGCGTTACCTTGGGGCTGTCAGCCTGGTATAAAGATAATTTTTAAAAAGCGTCAGAAACTGTATTCCCAATAACCTGACTTTAGCTATAAGCGCGCCTTTTTGCTTGATGATGTAGTCCAAATGCAGGTCTGCTGATGGTCGGGGCACCACGATGGCCTCCCCGAGTATAGCCCCGCACTTTGTCCAGCCTGGCGCCGTCCAGAAGCAACAAGAGGTTTTTGTCGCGGCAATAATAATCCGATAAGTTATGTAATTCTGAGGCGCGGTAAAACGTACCCGGTTTCGGTAGAAATAGAAATACATGCCAAACGCGGCCTTACCACATGCGGACGCATGCTATGTGCAGCAATCACTGGCTTCGCGGTTCAGCTTCCCGTCCGGGGTGTCCAGTGCCAGCACCTTATGTCCGGTGCTGGCACTGATGATAGCTTCATGGGGTCTGAGGAGCCCCGAAATTACAATCAGGTTGGCTTGCGTTCCCCCGGCAAGTAATGCTTTCAGTCTATCTTTCCATACCTCAAACGGAGAATGAACGCGGTTCTTCTAACGTATTCGTCGGAATGAGAAGGCCGGAAGCAGGGGGGACGGTCGGCTGGGAGGGATAGGGATTATTCAGCTCGTCAAATTTTATAGGAGCGCACATGAAATGATGGTGGTTGACACAATCCGCCAGGATTAATTTAGAGGCAGCTCTGCGGCTCAATGCCGAACCACTCAACAAATCCTCTTCTAGAGCCATAGCGTTCAAGCATGAGATCAACGCTGAACCGGCGACCTGACTGCTATCTTGGAGGATAGCTCCTTGGCCCTGCCGCCCCAGCGGGCAATTTCGCGAAGCACGGGGGCCAGGCTCTTGCCAAATTCTGTTAAGGAATACTCTACCATCAAGGGAGGCTTGGTTGTATACACTTTTCTGTCGATAAGGCCGTCGGCTTCAAGCTGCTTAAGTTGTAAGCCCAGCGTACGTTCTGTGATCGTGGGCATCAGCTTTCTGAGCTCGTTGTAACGCTTGCTTCCATCAACAAGATAGATTAAAATCACCGCTTTCCATTTTCCTCCGATGAACCGCATCGTCACACTCGTGCGGCATGGGTACTCCTTGTCGTCTATAATATACATCATACTATCCTTTTTGACCGTTATTGCATAACCGGATAACACTACTTAGTTTTGCAACTATCAAATGTATAGTTTAAAATTAAACAACGCAACATAAACATGAGCAATTTTCTGAAAAAGATGCAACAGCGGTATACCGTAAAGCAATATAAGTCCGACGGTGAGCTGCCGCAGACCGTGCTTGACGAGCTGAAGGCAATCCTTCAACTTAGCCCGTCATCCATCAATAGCCAACCTTGGAAATTCACTTTCGTCACGGATAAGGAAACTAAAACGCGGCTGGCTCCATTCTCCTACCATAACAAGCAGCGTGTGCTGGATAGCAGCTGCGTCGTGGTATTTCAGGTGATAAAGGACGTGGCCGCTTTTGAACAGCAGATTAAGGGTCATTTGCCTGAAGGAGCGGTTAACTACTATTACAATATGATCAAGCCCAGCGGTGATGAGGAAATCAGCCGGTGGCTGGTCAACCAGGTGTACATCGCGCTCGGCGTGTTGCTTTCAGCCTGCGCACAGATGGATATCGGCTCTACACCGATGGAGGGTATCGAGCCTGACAAATACGACGGTATCTTAGGTGACGACAAGTACAGAAGCCTCTTCGCTGTGGCGCTGGGCGTGCAAGACGAAAACGATACGAACCATCCCGACAGGAGACCTAAGTTACGCCTCGATCGTGAAAAAATTGTTCAGGACATCTGATCTGGGCTGTCTATTTAGGAATAAATTATCGATAAATCGAAAACGAGATGAATATGTCAGAAACAATAACAACGGCGGCTAAAGCCTTCGGTACACGGGAGGCCTCGGCTCCTTTACAGCCTTTGACCATTGAGCGTCGCACACCTACCCCACGTGATGTGGAGATAGATATTTTATATTGTGGGGTATGTCATTCCGACCTGCACACTGCCCGCAACGAGTGGCACGGAACGGTGTATCCCTGTGTCCCTGGGCATGAAATAATCGGAAGAGTCATCAGTGTCGGTGCGCATGTCGCTAAGTTCAAAGTGGGCGATATGGTAGGTGTGGGCTGCATGGTAGATTCCTGCCAGGACTGTGAGCACTGTAAGCAAGGCCTGGAGCAGTATTGCGAAGCCGGAAACATCCAGACCTACAACTCGCCGGACAAGCATCTCAGCATACAGACATTCGGAGGATATTCGGAGCGCGTAGTGGTTGATGAGAATTTTGTGTTGCGTATACCCGAAAATCTGGACCCTGCCGCAGCAGCGCCGCTACTGTGTGCGGGCATTACCACCTACTCGCCATTACGTCATTGGAAGGTCGGCCCCGGCAAAAAGATCGGAGTCGTTGGAATCGGCGGATTGGGCCACATGGCTATCAAACTTGCCCACGCCATGGGCGCCCACGTTACCGTTTTTACAACGTCTGAAAGAAAGAAAGAAAGCAGACGCCCTGCGGTTAGGGGCGGACGAAGTGGTTCTGTCGACGGATATCGAACAGATGAAGCTATCGCGTAAGCTGGACTTTGTTTTAGACGCCGTGTCGGCAGATCACGATATCAATGCTTACCTGCATCATGTGAAGACAGATGGGACGTTAGCATTGGTCGGCGCTCCTGAGAAGCCGCTACCGGTAGCTGCATTCTCATTGATCCCGGGGAGAAAGAACTTCGCCGGTTCGATGATCGGCGGTATTGCCGAAACACAGGAGATGTTGGACTTCTGTGGCGAGCATCAGATTACCTCGGATGTGGAGATTATCAATATCCAGGAAATAAATCAAGCCTACGAGCGTATGTTAAAAGGCGATGTGAAATATCGCTTCGTTATCGATATGATGTCACTGAAAGATGCTTAAATCCAAGAGCAAGCTCCTCGGGAAGGCTGTTTGCTTAGACAGACCCCTACCAAGGTTACGCTGGATAAAGGCGTATCCATTGAAACGGTGAACCACATCATCGGACACGGCGATCGCCCGGGCAACGCAGCTTTGTTTTAAAGTCAAAGTCAAAAAAGTAGCCTTTTAGTGTTCACTTTTTGCTGACGATTTATGTAATTGTGATCGGAATTTTTTAGTTTTGGGTGTGGCTAATTAGGGGAAGATTGCCATATCATTCCCTTGGCGGAGGAACATTTGGAAAAGCTCAGGAATACGGACGAACAATGATATTGAAGGAAAGGAACGGCTATAGCTACCTGAAATACCTGCTTACCGGGGTCTTTTCAGCCTTGCTGGCTATGGGGTATGCACAAGAAAAGGAGGAACAGCAGGAAGATATACGGCAATCCAGTGAGCGGCGGGACGAAAGGCAACCTACGCTTATGGACTCCATCGATGTTGTACGTGATTACCGGCCGATGCTGGCCGATGCCGTAAAGATCCGCCGGAGTCCCGATATGCGTATCGACCGGGAAGCGCTTGAGATCGAGCTGCGCCAGATCGCCGCGGCCACGTATTTTGCAAAGAACGAATTCAAACAAGCTTATTACGGTAGGTTGCTGGAACGGCATCCGGACGCTTCACGCAGCAATATCGATAATTACCGGATCGGTTTCCTGGCCTACCAAGCAGGCGAATACGAAAGAGCAACCGCTATTCTGGAGAAGTTGGCGGCTTCGGATGCCTTTTATCAGAGCTCGATAATCGCTTTAGGCCATATTGCCCTAGAAACCGGTGATAAGCAACGTGCACGGAGTGCATTTGTCAACGCGTCCAGACTGGATTTTGATCAGGCGTTGAAAGCGGATGGGCTGTTTAACTATGCCAAAATCTTATATGAATTGGATTCCGCCCAGATAGCCCTGAAAGTCGCCCAGGAATATATCGCTCAGCAATATGGGGATAGTAATCCGGATGCAAGTAACACAGAGAATCCGGAAACACTGTTGGCGGAGATCTTGTTGGGCACGAGCAATTTTCACGCAGCGGTAAATATGCTGGAATCGTTCAACAACAGGGAGCGGAAAGCCGATATGGCTTATCAAAAGGTAACGTATTACCGCGGACTGGAGTTTTATAACGAGCGCGCTTTCGAAAACAGCATATCCATGTTCATGCGATCGGAAAAATTTCCGATCGATGCGGAAATGGCGGCATTGGCCACGTATTGGAAAGCGGAGGCGATGTATGAGGTGCGCAAGTACAGGGAGGCGGTGGAAAACTTTTCCCGGTTCCTCCAGTTGCCCGCAGCGCGAAACACCGATGTATACAGTTATGCGAACTATGCCTTGGCTTATGCGGCGTTCCGCAGCAACAGCTTTGGCGTGGCTGCCGATTATTTTGAACGTTTTTTGGCTAGCGAGGGAAGTTCGATGGAGGAAGATGTACGTCATGACGTAATCGCACGTTTGGGCGATTCGTATTTGTCCATGCGCGATTACGGCCGAGCCAACCAATATTATGACCAGCTGATCAACAGCGAGGCTCCCAATGAGGACTATGCGTTGTTCCAGCGCGGTATTATCCATGGATTGCAGGGCGACAATGAAACCAAGCTCAGCACCCTGCGATCCGTTGCTGAACAATTCCCGGGTTCGAACTATGCAGATGACGTGGCCTTTGAGATTCCATACACGTATTTCACTGCCGGGGATTACGAGACGGCCATCGAAGGGCTGCAGCAGATGATCGAACAATACCCCCGCAGCAGCTATGTCCCACGGGCGTTGATGACCATCGGGCTTGTCCAGTACAATAAAGACGACACCGAAGCAGCGAAAGCCACCTTCCAGAAGGTGGTGGAGGAACATGCCACAACCGACGAGGCTCGGCAAGCGATGCGTTCCATTGAAAACATCTACCTGGATCAAGGGGATGCTTCGAGTTATATTAATTACGCGACCAGCACCAATATTGGTGATCTGAGTGCCGCAGAGCAGGATAACCTGGCTTTCCAGGCGGCCCATTCCTTGTTTGCCAGAGGGCAATACGGACCGGCTGTGGAAGCAATCAATGCATATTTTGATAAATTTCCGAAACCCATACAGGAAAAGCATGCCCGTTATATCCGCGGGGTGAGCTTGTACCGTACCGGGCACCCGAAGGAAGCGCTGCACGACTTGAACATTATCCTGAACGACTGGACGAGCCAATATACGGAGAACACCTTGTTGACCGTGGCCGCGTTATACTTGAGCTTAGAGGAATACAACGAGGCCATCGTTCACCTCAAAAAACTGGAGCTCACTTCTGAGCATAAAGAAAACTATGGCTACGCGATAACTAACCTGATGATTTGTTATTTCCAAATCGGTGACTTGGAGCAGGTGGCCAAGTATGCGAAGTTGATAAAGAATTACGATCGGTCATCTGAGGAGGACATTGCCAAGGCACACTTGTACGGTGCGCGGGCCATGCTGCGGCAAGGAAAAGTGGAGCCCGCCATGAAGGAACTGAATCTGGCGGCGCTGAAGAGCCAAACGGCAGTCGGCGCAGAGGCAAGGTACCGCGTGGGGCAACTGCAGTACGAAAACAAGGAATACGACAAAGCCCAGGAAACGGCGTTTGATGTAATCAACAATATGGGGTCACATGACTATTGGGTGGCCAAGAGCTTCATCCTGCTTGCGGATGCCTATGCAGGCAAAGGCGATGACTTCCAGGCGAAGAGCACGTTGGCAAGTGTGATCGAAAATTATGAAGAAGAAGATGACGTCGTCCCTTCCGCGAAAGAGCGTTTACAGAAATTGACCAAAAAGTAGCAGGAGTTTTTTAGCTGCGATCATGCCAAAATCAATGCACAATAAGTATTCAATATCTGCGAATGCTGGGGATTTATTTTAAGGTTCACAAGATAAAACCAACCTTATGAACCTTAAAAATGAAGCACATCGTATTGATTTCGGATCGAAACGCCGTTCCTGAGACTACGGTCGAGGTATGCGCCACGGGTGCGACAAAGCTTGCGCCTGGTAGGCAGTTGTTAGCTAAAGCCAAATATTAAAGGAAATATGAAGGTGACAACGATTGTCCATAAACAGTAAATAGGCAGGTAAAAGGAGATGGCATTTCCAATTTGAGCTACATTGGCCTTCTTGGAAAGCACCCTGAAAAGCTGCACGGCTACGGATAGGAGGTTCGCTAAAATCAGAACGTTGGCACCTAAGACCGCAGCTCTATTCGGCGTAATTCCCCATTCCGAAATCCGGAACAAAATAGCAGAAAGCGCAATGCCATTCACAATGATGGTTGTAATTGCCAATAAAAAGAGGATCCATAGTTCAGCACGGCTTTTAGTCATCCCCGATGTTTCTGCGATAGAAAAGAAAATGATAGCCATAACGCCAACCAGGAGCACATTGAAAATGAGCAAAAATTCTCGGTCATTATAGGGATTTTTGCCTGAATAAATGATGGCAATAAGATAGGCGATTTGCATTGCCAAGACTATCGGGCTGAACAGTTTAGCAATTACGGGGGAAACCTTACTGACCAGCTGTGGGTTAGTTTGTGTGAGATGAGTTGCCACAATCGGGGCAGCGGCAAGCCCGACAACTCCGATATGCTGAAAATAAAATTGCGCTATATGGAAGCCTATCAGGGAGAAGAGTCCGATGGTTATGCCGGTCAGGACGACACCGGCTATAACGATCAGCGTAGTCATGACGATCAGGTCGCCGTTATATTTTAAAAAGCCAAGCCGTTTTTCATTGTCATTCTCTTTTTTTCCGACAAAAGCTAACCCAAGTAAGGACCATAGCAATAGGGGTAGGTGAAGACACGATAACGTTAAGGTGTCGCTCTTGTTTACATCAGGAAAGGAATTGATGAAAACCAAACTTGCAATGCTCGCACCTGCGAGGAACAGAATGCTGCCCCGCGATGGCTTATTTTTGCATGCAAAATACGTCGTTAACAACGGAAAAATGACAAAGCCGATGTTTCTGGAATAAAAAAACTCTTCATCTATTGCTAGAATGGCTGGCAACTTAGCGATAATTCCGGCAAGCAAAGAGGCCGTTATGACGAATAGAAGCTCGCTGTTTGTGCCTCGATTAATCTCTTCGTTTTCGTAGTTCAATCTTTCGTTCCAGTAATCAGCAAGTGTATTGCCTTTCAGCTGCGGAAGCAGTGCATTGAACGCCTGTTTAAATGAAGACTTATTGGCCCTATACAACTTCTCAAGTTGCCGGGGGTCGTTCAGATGGGTCAGTATTTCGTCTTTCATGAGTTTATCTTATTAAGCATTTTTTAATTTGGATGTTGTTTGAGTAGCGTCTTAATTCCACCAAGTGCCATCCAGTCCCAAAACGGTGCCGAGCCAGAGCACGATGACATAAACCACCAAGCTCAATAGATTCGCTGATAGCTTTTTCCAGCCACCCCGGTAGCGCATGGGGTTCATAACGTAATAAAATATACCGCCCATTGCGCCGGCAGAAGGAACGATCAGGAGCGGCCGGACCATCCATAGCTTTCCCCAATCCGGATTTGGATCGCCAGCGGCAAACAAGAAAAGCGAAATCAGGATTAGCGCAATACCTGCGCCCCATAACATACATTTAGCTAACGCGGTAGCACGAATTGGCTGTGTTGTTAATTTTTTTTGCTGTACCATGAGAAAATTATAATTTTTAAATGTCGAGCTTTGTTGTGAATTAAAAGTGCTTTGCTTTTCAAAGTTAATAGGTAAAAAAATACGCGGTGCTGTTTCTGTGTTTATTACTTCTGTGATTTGATGAGTTGTTCTAATGCTCTTAAGTGATTATCGAAAGCTTTTTTGCCTTCTTTGGTTATGAAATATTTTGTGTTTGGTTTTCTCCCGACAAATGATTTTTCCAGGCTTATAAAGGCCTCTTTTTCCAGTGCTTTGAGATGACTCGCCAAATTGCCGTCGGTCACTCCCAGAAATTCTTTCAGTGAATTAAAATCAAGCGTATCATTGACCGCTAAGGCCGACATGATGCCCAGTCTGATTCTGCTTTCGAACGCTTTATATAATCCGTCGATTGATACTTTCACTGTTCGTACTTGTAATGAATGTAAATGCCGTAAATGATGTGAAGTACCCCAAAACCTATCGCCCAGCATAGCAGTCCAGTACCGGTGAAGTATGCGCCGATCAGACCAAGTCCAATCTCGATAAGACCCAATACTCGAACTTCTCCATAGGTGAATTTGCCTGCGTTATACAACGCTAAGCCATAGAATAGAAGCGTGAATGGTGCAATCAAGTCAAGTAAGGCCTTCGAGATTAGTATTAAGGTCAGCACTCCGCCTGTTACGAGCGGAATGGCCATGTTTACCAGTAATCGTCTCGAGGTAGGATTCCACAATTTTTCGTTCCGCTTATTTGCTTTATTGTAAGAAAAGAAAATAGCCGTTCCTATCGCCAGTATCAGCACAGATAGCGCCAGGCTGAAAACGTTCGTGAAATTGTCCGGCCAACTTCCTGGCGTTGTCGAGGTATACGCTGTTTCCCCGGGATTGAAATGGAAAAGTTTATGTGCAATGTAGACACCTATGATTGCATAAATGCCGGCCATGACACCCGCCCAACCAGAAAGTGACAGAAATTTTGAGGAGCGCTCCATCATGGAGCGGATCTCCGCGATATCCCGAATATAGTCCTTTTCCTTTTTCATTTAAAAGTACTTTTTTTTTCAAAGTTAAATAGAATTTTTAAATTTGCAAGGACTCATAAAATTTATTTATGAAATCACCGTGGCATGGAAGATAAAACTGAGGGGATAGCAAGGCAGGGAAAGCTTACAACGTATTTTGTGAGCAAAGATTCTATAGTCCGCAGAATTTGGGGAAACGGCGATACCATTCTACTGATTTTTGCAGGGGCATCAGCAGAGTTTGCTCTGAACAAGGCGGTTGACTGGCTTTATTTCACGGGACGTCTTCCTTCCGAGCCACTTAAGCGGCTGTTCTCGACAGTTTCCTATGCGCGTCAGATTGTATTTGCTGAGCAGGAGAATGCGATGTGTGCCATCGATAAAATTTCTGCCATCCATAAGGAGGTGGAAGATAAACGTGGCCAAAATATTCCAGATTGGGCTTATCGAGATGTATTGTCAATGTTGATCGATTATTCAATTCGATCGTATGAACTGTTGGAAAGAAAGTTAAGCATAAGCGAAAAAGAAGAGATATACCATGTGTTTAAACGGGTCGGTGCGCGCATGCGACTTAAGGAATTGCCAGCTGATTACGACCATTGGTTACTTATGAGGGCATCAGGCTTGCACGAAAACATGACGAATGGTCCGTTCACCGGTGATCTTTACCGACAATACCGGCGGCATTTGGGCTGGTTTAGGTTTCTCATTTTAAAGCACGTCCAAACAATTTTGGTTCCAGAAAAAGTAAATGAATTGCTGGGCCTCCGGAAAAGTCCTTTTGCAACTGCGATGCTGGGTATATATAAATTCAGCGGGGTCATTGGGGTAAAATCATGGCTTAAAAATGCAATATTACCGTCAGCTTACAGAAAGGAGGTTAACGCGCTGGATGGCTATTCTCACAGATCGTCGTAAAACGCTACCAGGAGTGTACGTTATATTTCGCCGGATTATCCAGCATCGGGTGGTTGGTTGCTGATGTTCAAGCAACAACGCATTAGTGCATGAGCCAATGTAACAGCAAAATTTATTGGATATTACTGGTATTTGTAGTAGGTTAGCGTCCCATGCGAGTAACGAATAGTTTAATAACGATTAATGTCTTTTTTATCTTGATATCCTATTGCTTTTTTAGTTGTTCAGGCGAGGGGAGAGGTGACGAGGATCCAAGAAAACCGTCCTTTGTCCCGATCGTGGGTATCGATTTTTATGAAGTGCGGCGTTCGTTTGACAACGGACTGGCTTACGATTCTATCGGTTTTGTGCAAGAACCGGAATGGCATATCAAGTTTACCCGTGAAGATGCTGTTCAGATTTATGTGCCGGGAAGCGATTCGTCCTTCAATTTTCAGATTACGCATGATCATGACTCCTTTTTCCATTTCGCGCGCGAGAGCTGGAAGGTAATTGATCTGCATCCGGACAGCATGATGCTCCAGCGCCTCAGTCTCGATGGCTTAAAGGTAAATAAGATTCGTTCGAACGTATACATGCGCTTTTATTCCAAGGACTACCTCAACCAACTGGCTACGCCCTTGGCCGAGCTACGTAAACCACGTAAGTACGACAGTCTATTTGTACGGAAGATGGTACAACGAGCCAACAACAATCCAGCCAATGTGGATAGTTCATTCTCTTCTAAGAATTATCCTAAGCTGGTGAGCAAAAGCCCATTGTTGGAAATCAAGCGCAGGCGGTACGATAGCCTTGAAGTGATGGGGCGATCGCCGGCTTATGCGTATCTATATCCGGAATACGATATTGTTATCCACAGAGCATATAAAGATTTCGACTATACGTTCTCGATGTTGGTCGGTCCCGATGGAAAGCTTCGTTTGGGTAAATTTTTTGTCATGCCTGAATTTGAAGAATCACGAAGGCGAGTATTGTCTGGTATCATCGATGTGTATCTTCAAAACCTTTTGGATGTCACGCCGGCTACCACGTTGGGCCTGCCGCATAATAGTGTGGTTTACCTCAGGGTGCAGGGAAAGGCATCATAAACGATAGAGAGATTATGCATACGATTAAGTATGGGATACTTTTTGCATTAGCCATCTTTTTGTGGGTGGTGATTGAATGGTTGGTAGGCCTCCACGATCGGTATATCCGCTACCACGAGTATTTGTCTTATTTTTTTGCTGTACCGTCGGTTTATATCCTGTACCGTGGAATACGGGGCGGTGCAGACCAACCTAATGGCCGGTTGAGTTTTCGGAGGGTATTTGCAAAAGGGTTGGGTATCAGTTTGGTGGCCACATGTTTATGCCCCCTGGTATGGTATGTGTACTGTGTGGTGATAAATCCTGCCTTTTTAGAACATATGACACGATTTTCAATTGAGGTCAAGGAGGTAGACAGTCATCTGGCCAGCGAGCGTTTTTCGCTGCCTGTTTACTTGTCTACAACTACCGTCTCCACGGCATTGACCAATGTCATTACATGCTTCGTCATTGCTGTCGTTGTCGCAGAACGGAAAAGATAAAAACAAAGTTTGCCTTATTCTCGTTTCCTTTAGAAGCGCGGTGTCTTCCGTATTTATATTTACATAAGATTCCGTATTTTTAGGGCCATAAATTAGATTAAGATGTTTGATAAACTGTTGGAAGCCCGGCAGAAAGCCGAGGAGATCAAAAAACGATTGGATAATATCATCGTGACGGGAGAAGCTGAAGGGGGACTTATTAAAATAACTGCAACGGCGAATAAGGAAGTTACGGAAGTGAGTATTGATCAGGTATTTCTATCCAATGCGAATAAGGAAGAGCTGGAAGAGTTGCTTGCCGTAGCCATGAACCATGCAATGCGGCAGGCTGATAACATCAGCCAGACGGAAATGCAAGCCGCGACCAAGGATATGCTGGGCGGACTTGGCGGATTGTTTGGCCAATCGTAGTACATTTTATTGAATTTATAATCGAGAATAGCCATGAAAGCAATTTATTACGGACATTCCAGTGTAGCACTTCATTTGGAGGGGGCGACGGCATTGTTCGATCCCTTTATCAGTCCTAATCCAAATGCGCGCCACATTGACATTAACAGTCTGAAACCCGACTATATTATCCTAAGCCATGCTCACGACGACCACGTAGCCGATGTGGCGGCTATACAGAAAAACAGCGGGGCCAAAGTGTTGGCGGTAGTGGAAACAGCTATGTGGGCCAGCCGTCAGGATATTCCGGAGTCGGATATTGTTCCGTTCAATTTTGGCGGCACCGTCCAGACCACGTTTGGAAGCGTCAAGATGGTGTATGCTTTACATACAAACATCGCCCCCGACGGGCAGTATGCGGGCGTTCCGGCGGGGTATGTGCTGCAGAGCGGTGGAAAGAAAATATATTTTGCGGGGGATACGGGATTAACTATGGAGATGAAACTGCTGGCACATGTAGGACTTGACTGGGCCTTTTTGCCAATAGGAGGACACTTTACCATGGATGTAGACGACGCCATCATAGCCAGTCAGTTTATTAACTGTAAAAATATCATCGGTATTCACTACGATACATTTCCGCCTATTACCATTGATAGGGAGGCAGCCAAGCAGAAATTCGCGGATGCAGGTCTCAATCTGCACCTATTGGCAATTGGCGATGAGCTCGTATTATAGGTCCCTTACCGGCGGTACCTATGTGCGTTGCGCTTGCGGCGGGTAAGGTGGTTGTACAAAGAAGGCTGTCCACACTGTGTATTTTCAGCCTTCTTCGTTTTAAGATATCTTTCGTGCTTATCGAACGGACTTATTGATGTGATACTGCACTAAGTCATCTATCGGTGAACGTACGATTCTGCCCACCTTCATGCCGTATTGGATAGCTGTCTCCTCCAGTACATTTCGGAAATTGTATCCAACGGAGCCGATACAATTAAATGTGTAGCTTTGATAATCGGGGTAGCGAGACACCAGATTGCGGAAAAAGTCATCAAAGGATGCTTGTACGATGCCGCGCGAATAGTTGATATTCACCGTAACATCATACACAAATTTACTGAAACTGGCACAAAAACGGTTGGCTAATGGTTTGGTATATACGGCATCCATGACATCATCGGGGGTTAATTTATAGGTTTCCCAAAAAATTTCCCGGACGTCTTCGGGCATATACCCTCGGATGTAATCAGTAAGCAATTTTTTGCCGATATAACAACCACTGCCTTCATCGCCTAAAATGTAAGCTGCCGAATCGATATTATGGATGATTTCCTCGCCATTGTATACACAGGTATTGGTACCTGTACCCAAGATAGCCGCAAATCCCGCTTTATCACCGAGCAGCGCCCGGGCAGCGGCCAACAGATCATGCCCGACAAACACATGAGAATTAACGAACACTTGTTTAAGTGCTTCGACGACAACGCTGGCCTTTTCTTCGTTGTGTACGCCAGCGCCATAGTAATTTACTTCGGCGATTTGGTCATACGGCAAGTCTTTAGGGAGGCCCTTTTTTAGTGAATTTACAATATACTCACTATTTACAAAATACGGGTTATAGCCTTCAGTGTTGAAATACACCTTTTTTCCAGCGTTATCCAGCAAGCACCAATTGGTTTTGGTTGATCCTCCGTCTGCAATAATAATCATTTGTTGGGTCTTAGTTTGTTGGTGTTTTAGTTAATGATATCCATCCAAATTATATGCGCCGAAAATACAGTTTTCCCCGAAAAAAAAAACATTATCGCCCCGCTTATTTGAAAATCTTTTTCCGCCCGCCTGCAGCTGCCTTACTAATGGCCACCCTCTGCATTGATGTTTTCAATGTCGTGTCCCTGTTTTTTGAGGATATCCGAGACTTTCCAGGCAAAGAATGCAAGATACGCGAAGCACACCACCGGTACCCAATATGATAAGTGGATATCATGTAAAACGTCGGCAATGCTTCCCTGCAAAGGAGGGATTATAGCACCGCCTAAAATCATCATGATAAGCAACGCCGAGCCTTGGCTGGTATATTTTCCCAGGCCGGTAATACTTAGCGCAAAAATACTTGGCCACATGATGGAGCAGACGAGCCCTCCGCTGATGAAGGCAAATATTCCTATTTCTCCGTCAGTATACAGCCCAATCAGCATGGCTACTACCCCCAATATGCCCAACGCCATCAATAATTTGGCTGGTTTTGCCTGCGCCCAGAAATTAGCCCCTATCATCACAGCAATGCAGACCGCGTAGATGTATAAATCAGACACATCGCGACCGCTGATACGGTTTACAGCCAAAATTACCCCAAACGCCAGATAAGGAACGGCTACACTCAACAACATACGCATGCGCTTGCTCATTTTAAAAACGGTGACCGCTCCCATCCAACGGCCAATCATTAAACTTCCCCAGTAAAGGGAAATGAAATGCGAAATTTGGGATTCATCGTATCCGCCAAATTCGGGTGTTTTTAATAAAGCGCCTAAATTGCTTTGTATGGTTACTTCCACGCCTACGTAAACGAAAATTGCCAGCATGCCTAACGTAAGCTGAGGATATTTCATTGCACCCCAGCCACTACCATCCTTTTGTGCGGCACTGTTCGAAAAGAATAATATTATAACCACCGATAATAGCGCTATGATAAGCAATGCTAAGGTGCTGTTATGTCCGAAGTGTTCAGGAAGCGTGAAGCCGATAATTATCAGTGCCAATAGCGACACGGTAATGGCCAACAAAGCTCTGGTGAGTTTACTGCTGTGTTCGGGCTCTTCATCAGAAGTAACCCTGGGCATATCCTTGATGGCAAAAAATGCGGCGACCAACAAGAATACACCGGCCAATATGATATATAAAATATTAATCGAGCTGATGGGCGCATTAGCCACCTGTTCAGGTGTTGCTACGACGGTACCAAACAGGATCAGTGTAATAATGATAGGGCCGATCGTGGTGCCAAACGAATTAATCCCACCAGCTAAACTTAAGCGGTGCGCTCCGGTAGCTGGATCGCCCAATGCAACAGCAAACGGATTTGCTGCGGTCTGTTGCAGGGAAAATCCCAAAGCAATCACAAAAAACGCCATCAATATGAAGATATATTGCGAGCTATTTACTGCTGGAATCATGCATACTGCGCCAATCACCGATATCAATAATCCATAAATGATACCCTTTTTATAGCCGATTCTATTCAGGAAATCGTATCCTACACGGCTTGAGTAAAGATATAACAACAGGGAGCCAATGTAATAGGCACCGTAAAACGATGAATCGATTAACTGAGACTCGAATTGGGTAAGATCGAAATGTGATTTACAGAACGGAATAAATACGCCGTTGGCTCCAGCCAAAAATCCCCAAAAGAAAAATACCATCGTCAACGAATACAGTGCTGACGCATAGCTTTTATTGGATGCAGTAGTCATATCAAATACAGGTAAACCAAAAAATTTTGACTAACATAGGGCTTTTACAGGCAATTATTCAAACTTTTTCGGTATTTTTACGTTGTTCCTTTTAATAAATCGTTTTACCTGATTGATAGACAGCTCGTTACTTTTGAATGATAGGCTTAGTAAGAATTGGACGGCATACAGGATAATTTTATTCCCGGAATAGGCGTTTTTTATTTTAAAATATTTTTTTGAAAATCCAAATGTATTCCTTTACTTTGCGCAGTATTCTCAAAATTTATCCTAACACTTCATCGAAAATCTTTGATTTCTGAAGACCAAAATGCTGAATCATTGTTATTTAAAGATGTGTGGCTGGGCAAAGTGGATAATTTTCTGTGTAAAACAGCAAAACCCTTTTTTATTAAAAAATCCTTATATTATATAATAATAGTTGATGAATATTAATGAATTAAACGCGAAGCTCGTGTCCGAGCTACGTGAGATAGCGAGGCTAATTGGCATCCCCGATGCGGATAAACTTCGAAAGCAAGAGTTGGTTAGGAAGATTGTAGAAACAGGCGAGGAGGAAGCGAGGAAGGCGGCAAAGGAAGAAGTTAGTACGGGCAATGATGAAAAAGAGGCCGATGACAGGCCGCGGAAACGGGTACGCACCGTAAAGGCTGCCGAACCTGTAAGTGTCAGAAGCACTAAAGAGGAGTCCTTAAGCGATGAGCGGGAAACCGCGGCGCCTGTGGCGAGTGAATCTCGGACTGATCAATCTCCGGTGCAGAAACCGGCCAACGGAAGCAAGATTGAAGGACCTACAACTAGCCTCGACTTTGATAATGTCATCGTTAATGAGGGCGTGTTGGAAATCATGCCAGATGGTTATGGTTTTCTCCGTTCATCGGATTATAATTACCTGACTTCGCCTGACGATATTTATGTCTCCCAATCTCAGATTAAACTTTTTGGACTAAAAACAGGTGATACCGTGCGGGGGAGCATTCGCCCGCCGAAAGAAGGAGAGAAATATTTTCCACTGGTAAGAGTTGAGGCCATTAACGGGCAAAACCCGGCAGATGTACGTGATCGTGTACCGTTTGATTTTCTTACACCGTTATTTCCGACAGAACGGTTAAAGCTGTTTACGGGACCGGGTAATTACTCCACCCGAATCATGGACTTATTCACGCCCATTGGTAAAGGGCAACGCGGTCTCATTGTGGCGCAGCCTAAAACAGGTAAAACCATGTTGTTGAAGGATGTGGCAAATGCCATCGCTAAAAACCATCCTGAAGTCTACTTGATTATTCTCTTGATTGACGAACGTCCCGAGGAAGTTACCGACATGGCACGGAGTGTCCGCGCCGAAGTGGTCTCCTCCACCTTCGATGAGCCTGCGGAGAGGCATGTGAAAATTGCTAATATTGTGTTGGAAAAAGCAAAACGGATGGTTGAATGTGGGCATGACGTGGTTATTTTGCTGGATTCGATCACCCGTTTAGCGCGGGCTTATAACACGGTGGCGCCAGCTTCTGGAAAAATCCTGTCGGGTGGTGTAGACGCCAACGCGCTTCACAAACCGAAACGCTTCTTTGGCGCAGCGCGTAATATTGAGCATGGCGGATCATTAACGATATTGGCGACAGCGCTGATTGATACCGGCTCCAAGATGGATGAGGTTATCTTCGAAGAATTCAAAGGTACAGGCAACATGGAGCTGCAATTGGATCGTAAGCTGTCTAACAAGCGGATATTCCCTGCCATTGATCTTATCGCATCGAGCACGCGTAGGGACGACTTGCTTAATGACCGTGAAACCCTTCAGCGGATATGGGTGCTACGCAACCACCTTGCGGATATGAACTCAACCGAAGCGATGGAATTCCTCTTGGCTCAAATGCGGGGGACTAAATCCAATGAAGAGTTCTTGATTAGTATGAATAGCTAAATAGCTCAATGGCTGTAGCACCATGGCATGTTACAGCCATCCACTATGAAGAAACACTTACCCAATTCTATTACCTGCCTGAACCTTTTCAGCGGTTGTGTTGGGGTTACGTTCGCTTTGGACGGCCGGCCTGATGTGGCAGCGTATTGTGTTTTACTATCCGGGGTTTTCGATTTTTTTGATGGGTTAGTAGCGCGAGCGTTGCATGTGCGGTCGGCCGTAGGCAAAGAGCTGGATTCGTTGGCCGATGTCGTGAGCTTCGGCCTTGTGCCCGGTTCAGTGCTTTATTATATGCTCGGTGTAGCACTTCCTACCGCCGAATACCTGCCTTACCTGGGATTTCTTGTTACCCTGTTTTCGGCAATCCGCTTAGCCAAATTTAACGTTGATGAACGCCAGTCGACAGATTTTATTGGACTTAACACACCAATGAATGCCTTTTATGTGGTGTCGCTGCCATTCATCGGAGAGGCTTACAGCGGTAGCGTTTATCACCCGTTGTTTTTGCTGGGTAGCATCGTTGTAACGAGTGCGCTACTTGTGAGCAATATCAGGCTGTTTTCATTAAAATTGGAGTCCTTGTCTTGGCGGAAAAATCGCTGGAAATTCATTTTTATAATTTTGAGCGCAGTATTGGTTGGTTTATTTAACTTTGCGGCTATTCCGGCAGTGCTGGTATTGTATTTTTTGTTTTCTTATATTCATTTTAAGCAAATGGCATGAAATACCCGCGGCAGGTCATGTTGCGCGGGTCATCGTAGCCTTCAAAATTATTTAGTCTATGAATTTTTTGGCAGAGATCAATGTGATGCCCTTAAAGGAAATTTTGGATCCTCAAGGAAAAGCGGTGACCGGAAGTATGAAAAACTTAGGATTGACCGAAATAAGTAATATAAGAATTGGTAAACGCATCACATTGGAAGTGGAGGCGCCAGATGAGGACACCGCTCGCCAAAAAGTAGATGAGGCATGCAAAAAACTGTTAGCAAACTTGATTATGGAAAGTTACGACTTTGAAATCAAGGCAATTTAGTCACTCTAAGGTTTCCAGATACGTTTTCAATTCCTGATAGAGCGTTTCCAGCCTAGGTAGTAATGCGTTAAATTTTTCGGGTATTAAGTCGAGGCCTTGCCTGTTTTTGGCAAGGTTTTCTATTTCCTGCAATTCCTGGCGCATGCCGTTTGCACCGACATAAGCTAGCGTGGGCTTAATATGGTGGGCCTGTCTGTATACCTTTTCCCAGTCGTTCTGTTGGATATATGAAGAAAGGAGTTCAATGTCGGGCGGCGTCTGTTTGATGAAAAGCTCAAGGATTTCTTTGATAAGTTGCGTATTGCCTCCGGATAGATCCTCCAGATAGTCCATGTTGGCTTGTTCAAAGTTCATGTTGTTCATATGTATCTATTGTTTATAAAGATGTACGGGTAATCGGTCAGGGGAATCGTTCAGCATTTCGGTGACCGTTTTTTTTGATGCAGGGTGAATCAGTGAAGGGGCAATTTCTTGCAGTGGGATTAATGCGAACCTTCGGTCTGGGAGGTGCATGTGAGGTACTTGCAAATTAACCTCGTCTATAAGTTGGTCCGCATACCATAAAATGTCGATATCTATCGGTCTTGATTCCCATTTCTTAACGCGTTGCCTGCCCAATTTTTTCTCAATTGCATTTATTTTTTCCAACAATGGATGCGGTTGCAGTGGCGTAGTCACAAGTACGACTTGATTAAGGAAGTTCGGTTGGTCCTCATTGCCCCAGGCTGCGGTTTCATATATCGAAGACATTTTTGCAATACTCCCTATTTCTTGGGCAATTTCATTACGGGCTTGCTGCAAAAGCAATATTCTGTTGCCCATATTTGTGCCCAATAAAAGATATGTGTCTGCGTCAACCGGCATTGGCATGTTCTAAAAACTGATGTTGTTAGGCCCTATCCGGCAAAAATAATGAAAAGATCAGCAATTGTAACTATCTTTCCGTTGCATGGTCAAATCCAAGGGCTTACTGAACAGGTATGTTTGTATATCCGGTCAAGTTTGGCTAAGTTTGACACAAGAATTTCAAAGCATGAGAGCATTTTTTAAGTACGTATTGGCTACGGTGACAGGGATTATCCTATCATTTGTCTTATTGTTTATTATTGGTTTGATCATCATTGGGGGGATGATAAGTAGTGTGGGGGCCGACAGAGAGGTGAAGATTCCCAACAACTCACTACTCATTATAAATTTGAATCATGAGATTACTGAGCGTACAATGCCGGATCCGTTCGATGGATTCAATGTGCCCGGATTTATTTTTACAAAAAACTTAGGGTTGGATGACATTCTGAAACGGATTGAGGCGGCCAAAAGCGATGATCGCATCAAAGGCATCTATTTAGATATTTCCGTGGTATCGGCTAGTTTCGCATCGTTGCAAGAGATTCGGGATGCGTTGTTGGATTTTAAGGAGTCGGGTAAATTTATCATAGCCTACAGCGAACTTTATACGCAGCGGGCGTATTACTTGGCATCGACTGCTGATCGGATTTATGTTAATCCGGAAGGGACGATTGATTTCCGAGGGCTTGCTTCCCAGACGATGTTCCTGAAGGGGATGTTCGATAAACTCGGTATTGAGGCGCAAGTGGTCAAGGTGGGTTCCTTTAAGAGTGCGGTAGAACCGTATACATTGGATAGGATGAGCACCGCAAACCGCGAGCAGGTCGAGTCGTTTATAGGCAGCATCTACGATCATTTCCTTGGTGAAATAGCGGAGAGCCGAAAGCTGAGCCCCGATTCATTGCGTGCCATTGCCGACCAGTACGCTGTTCGCAATGCGGATGACGCGATAACGCGTCGATTGGCCGACGGCAAAAAATACAAAGACGAAATACTAAGTGAGTTGAAGGTATTGTTGGACATCAGTGAAGACGCAGACATCAGCGCGGTTTCGCTTACAAAATACAAACCCAAACCGCAGGTGGCGAGCGCATCAATACGGGATCGCATAGCCGTGGTTTATGCTGTCGGTGAAATTGTTTCCGGCGAAGGGGGAGATGAAATCATCGGTTCAGAACGGATTTCTCGTGAACTGCGCAAAGTGCGCCGCGACGACAAAGTGAAGGCTGTTGTGTTTCGCATTAATTCACCGGGAGGCAGTGCATTGGCGTCGGACGTGATTTGGAGGGAGGTCGAACTGTTGAGACAGGAAAAACCGATTATTGTTTCGATGGGGGATGTAGCCGCGTCGGGTGGATATTATATCGCTGCTGCTGCCGATTCGATTTTTGCGCAGCCCAACACGATTACAGGATCTATCGGGGTCTTTGGTCTGATACCTAATTTACAGGGACTGTATAACGACAAATTGGGTATAACCTATGATAAAGTCAAAACGAGTAAATATGCCGATATGCTGACCACGTTTGATCGGCCACTCTCCAACGATGAATTCAATATTCTTCAACGGGAAGTTGAACGGATATACGACACTTTTCTTCAACGGGTGGCCGACGGCAGGGGCTTATCCAAAGCGCGGGTAGACAGTATCGGACAGGGCCGGGTGTGGAGCGGACAGCAAGCATTGGCCATTGGGTTGGTAGACCGTTTGGGAAGTATTGACGATGCCATCGCTGCTGCGGCTAACAAAGCAGGGCTAAATGATTTCCGGATAGTCACTTATCCGGCCATTAAGCAGCCCTTTGAATCCTTGTTAGGCAACACTACGGATCGAATCGGTGCATGGTTCGCCCGGCACCAACTTGGTGAGCAATATCGGTTTTATGAGCAAGTGAAGTCAGCACTTCAGCTGCGGGGTATACAAGCCCGGCTACCGTTTGAACTAGAAATTTACTGATGAAAAACATTGCGATAACGGAGTGCCCGCGCGATGCAATGCAGGGAATACACCGCTTTATTCCAACATCGGTGAAGGCAACGTATATACAATTGCTGCTGAATGTGGGGTTCGAACGATTGGATTTCGGTAGTTTCGTTTCGCCGAAGGCCATCCCACAACTGCGTGATACCGCGAAGGTACTTAGCCTGCTGGATACCACCGGCAGTACGACTGACCTGTTGGCTATAGTGGCCAATATACGGGGGGCCGAAGCAGCTGTTAGCCATGATGCGGTTGGTCTGTTGGGATTCCCTTTTTCGGTGTCCGAAACATTTCAGCTTCGCAATACGAATAGCACCATTGTTCAGGCATTGTCAGTCGTAAAACAGGTTGTAGCGATTTGTCACGTCAATGGTAAAACTCCACTGATATACCTTTCCATGGGATTTGGCAATCCATATGGGGATGCCTGGAGCCCCGCTATTGTAGCCGATTACACGGACCAACTGGTAGCGTTGGGGGTGAGGCACTTTGCGCTTGCCGATACAATTGGCAATTCTACGCCGGCCAGCATCGCTGCTTTATACACCTATATCGCCGAGGCATTTCCGGGCGTGCAACTGGGATTGCATTTACACAGTACACCGGATACCAGTCGTGACAAGCTTCGGGCTGCGCTGGATGTCGGGTGTAGACGTTTTGATACGGCATTGCGTGGATTCGGAGGGTGTCCAATGGCCGAAGACAAGCTTACAGGTAACATCGCCACGGAGACTTTGCTGGAAGTGCTATACGAGCGAGGTATAGCCACCCAGTTGGATATGGACGCCTGGGCCCAAGCGATACAATATAGCACGAACGTGTTTGCATAGGTGGCGGATTTAAGAGCGCAGAAACAAAAACTCGCAATTTCTTGAATTTTTGCCGATACTTATATTAGCTTTGTTAGCCCAAATACTTTGAACGATTAATATGAAAACCATAGACAATTTAGATTTCTCCGGCAAGAAGGCATTGATACGGGTGGATTTTAATGTTCCCCTAGATGAGCAGTACAACATTACTGACGACAACCGCATTCAAGGGGCGGTGCCCACGATTAAGAAGATTTTAAACGACGGCGGTGCAGCCATCCTGATGTCTCATCTTGGTAGGCCTAAGGATGGCCCTTCGGAGAAATTCTCTTTGAAGCATATTGTTGGCCACCTCTCACATGTATTGGGGGTGGATGTACAATTTGTTAATGATTGCATCGGTGCGGAAGCTTACTCAAAGGCGGAGGGACTAAAGCCTGGAGAAGTACTGCTTCTTGAGAATCTTCGTTTCTACAAAGAAGAGGAAAAGGGCGATGCGGCCTTTGCTGAAAAGCTGGCGAAGCTCGGTGATGTTTATGTAAACGACGCATTTGGTACCGCTCATCGCGCCCATGCCTCCACGGCGGTAATTGCACAGTTTTTTCCCGAAGCTAAATATTTTGGATATTTAATGGCCGCCGAGATTGGCAACGCCGAAAAAGTATTGAATGACCCAAAACGTCCATTTACAGCCATCATGGGAGGCGCAAAGGTGTCCGATAAGCTAGAGCTTATTGAGGCATTGCTGGAAAAAGTCGACAACCTGATTATTGGCGGAGGCATGGCGTATACTTTCGTGAAGGCCCGCGGTGGAGAGATTGGGAAATCATTAGTCGAACTGGATAAACTGGATCTAGCAAATGATTTGGTAAAAAAAGCCAAAGAAAAAGGTGTTAATCTGGTGTTGCCCACCGATTCGCAGATTGCTGACGAATTTTCACCCGATTCGCCGGCTTACGATGGCCGGAATGACCGGATTCCTGCGGACAAAATGGGGCTGGATATCGGTAAGGAATCGGCAGAACATTTTGCCCAGGTTATTCAGGCCTCCAACACCATATTGTGGAACGGTCCAATGGGTGTGTTTGAAATGGATAAGTTTGCGAAAGGTACCAAGGCCGTGGCTGACGCGGTGGTGGCAGCTACAGAGCGAGGGGCTTTTTCGCTTATCGGTGGTGGGGATTCTGCTGCCGCCGTGAGCAAGTTTGGGATGACGGAGCATGTCAGCTATGTAAGTACCGGCGGCGGTGCGTTGCTGGAATACATGGAGGGTAAAGAGCTCCCGGGAGTAAAGGCAATAAACGAATAACTGAAGCGGCGCAAGCCGCTTTTTTAGTAACTATATCCGATGCCATACGTTGCAAAAACACGTCGCCTCGGATTTGGTTCATTGGCATAGACCAGTTTAATGCCAATGTCAAAATTTGGCAGGTAGTAGCGCAATAAATTCATATCCGATCGGAATTCAATGCCAAACGTACGAGGCTGGAATGCGTTTCCGGCCCGTACATTTTGGAAATCGGCAAAGAAGCCGCCCTTGAAACGTTTGATATAAGCCAAGGGACCGATAGACCAGTCCGGGTAAGCTATCGGAAATCGATAGCTTACCAATAACGTGTTGTCCACCGGTAGCGGGCGTAATTGGTCATAGCCGCTTACCAACGGAATATCATTAGCCATTTGGTACGTCCCATTTCGTTGCTGGTAATTAAATCGAGCCAGTAGCGAGTGATTGCGCCAAAGTCCAGGAAAGTAAAACGCCGTGCGCAAAGACAGAAGCTGCCCTGAAACCCGGTTGTCAAAAGGGAAATGCCGATAAGTAATGCTGAGATGTTGCCCCCAGCGAGGAGCGAGGTCCAGCATGCTCTGTCTGGTGCTATGATTGAAATACACTTGATAGTGCATCGGGAATTGGATGCGATCGATAAAGCGGTTCTCAAATTGCGGTTCGTTTAGGTTGTAGCGTTGTGTATAAGAGGTGGCGGTGCTGAAGCCGGAGGCGATTACATGGTTGCGTTGGTAGAAAACGAACGGAATATCCATGGTCAGTGTTGCCGTATTTTCGCGCCACCGCAGGCCGATCACATCTTCCTGGCCGCCCGAGGTAATCCTCGCTGCACCTACCTGTCCCCGATTGAGGTATTCCAACGAGAACTTCGGAAAGAAGCGTTGGTAGGTCACCGAAGCAAGGTACTCACTGCTGCGGATATCACCATCGTAAACATAACCCAACCGGAGTTGTGTAGTATTCAGCAAATCATCGGAAAGCCAGTAAACACCGGGCTTCATGTCATCGAGGTTGTCGAAATTGTCATTGTCTACCGAGAGACTATGAAAGTTGAATATACTTTTCAGCCCTTTATAGGGCTTTGAAGCCCATTTCTCAAAGTAGGTGGTGTCATTGTCCGTGTAGGTGTGGTTTGGCTGCGCTAGCGGCTTAAAATCGCTATATTTCGAGGTAATTGGCTCCACTTGGCTAATCCGGTACCCGTCGAGTTGGTAATTGTTGAACAATATTCGGTTGCTCGAGGTATCGACAGACGGATTAAAAGCCCCGAATCGGGCGTTTGTAAGTTGGTAAATCGTATTGGCCGCGGTATCGAGGGCATAGAGGTTATCAATGCCGTTGTAGTGCGCCTTGAAGATAATCCGGTTGTCTGCGTAGGTTGGCCGTTCGATCTGCTGGGCTTGCCAGGGGAGCGCCATGCGGTATGAGCCGGAAGGCAGGTCCAGCTCAATCAAGGCTGCGCCCTGCCGGGATACGCCCGTGACAATAACCTTGGTGCCTGTTTGGTCGAAAGCTGGTGTCTGTAGTTGGATGTTTTCAGGTGATGGAAACCGAGCGATTCTCTGGCCGCTTTCGGTGTCCAGGAGGACGAGGCTTATGGCATTATCCTCATCTACCGAGACTGCGATCAGCTGCTTTGCATCAGGGCGCAGGGCGGGCGAGAAATAACGGCTTTTTCGTGTAAGCTGTTTGTACGACCGCGCCTCAAGGTCATAAAGATTAATGACGTTATAGGTACGTTTGCCATAACGCTTGTCGCGCCTGAGTTCATCCCAGACGACCTTTCCGGAAGCATACGAAAAATGAGGGTCCGTCTGCCGGCCGGTTTTTGCGACTTCATCCTGCCGCCCGGCGGTGTCCAGTATGACGATGGCTGGCACCCGGTGTACATCCTGATGGAGGGCTATGACGCGGCCATCAGCTAACCTTCGGGGCAGCAGCCAGCTTGCTGGTTTGCCTGCTTGCTTGTCGGGAAATACGGGGTAATCCTCGGGAGCATTTTCGATTAGTTGTTGTTCCCATCGTTGGGTCAGTTCCTCTCTTGTTTTTTCGTGCCACTGCCTGGTGTTATAGCCCGTGTATTTCTTAAGTGAACTGCTGAAATTATATGGGCGGATGGGAAGCTTGGCGGTACGGGTGATCAGGCTGTCGAGTATATCGGCACCATACGCTTTTTCAAGTTGCCAGGTAAGGAAATAACCAAGCTCGTAGAAACCCGGCGTGATATTCTTCAACGATCCCAGATAGTCCTTCTGATAGCTGTATTTTTTGCCGCTCAGCAGATTTGTCCGGAAGGGCATTTCCCAAGAGGGCAGGCGTCCCCGGCCGGCAAGGGAAAGCTTGGTCTCGGTTAGGACGGCATCGCCTTCAAAAAACCAAGCTGGTAAGTTGGCACCGTAAATGGCAAGTGCGAGTTGCTCAAAAAAAGGTGCGCGCAGGTAGCCTGTCAATTTGTCAAATTGCGCAACGTGTCGAAGCTCGTGGATAGCCAAATTATTGAGCCAATCTTGGAAGTCGCTATGCTGGGGAGGGGTCGTGTAAAACTCCGAACGGCGGGGGGCTAGCTGGACGTTTCCGTTGGATTCTACAGTTTGGTTCTGCAAGATGATGGAAATTTTCCGGGGTTTTACTCCCAACGATTCGCTTACCCGTTCTCGAAGAATTTCCAAGTCATTAGCCAACCGTTGGGCGCCAGCTTCGAAAATGGACGGATATATCACTTGGAAGTTTTCGGTATTGATTTGCCTCCACTTTACACTTGGTGGGTATTGGTCGGCGTTAAAAACCTGAGGAAAACCATTATGTGAATAAAAACATAATGTTAATAAACATAAGATATTGATTGTAAATACGTACTGGTGATTTTTCATTGGATTTATTGCGGGTTGCTAATTTTTTTGGTATAAATGATTGTTGAGCTAGTGTTCGTAATTAATTTATTTCTTTATATAGTTTTAGTTAAATACTGATTAATAGTTGTTAATGCTGGCTATCATATTTGCAATATTATCGTTTTTCATGTATGTAAACAACGAAGAAAATCCCCCAAAACCGATGCCTGAAGCTCTGTGGGCTACATGATGTGGAGGACATGCTAATCTACACTATCTTTTCGAGTAAGTGGTCAAAATTTTTAACGGTGTGCCGGTGCAAGCGGGGAGATTGCCGATAGGTGTTGATACATTGAGCAGCCGCTTAAGCAGCACCTGCGGGTGTTGCCCTGTAATTATAAGTGGGTGGCGTCGCCGGTTTGCCGCAGGTTATTTGGGACTTTTGCCCAAGGCCGCAAAGGCTCACTAAATGCATTTAAAGCTCACTCGATATCGGGGCGATTCGTGCTGACACTTTGTCTTGTTCGCGGTTGTTTTTTTATATTTTAATCATTGGATTTCGGGCGTTTTTTTAACGTCCACTTGTTCGTTCTTTTCATTTAAAAAGACGACTTTTGCAAGCAAAATCATTCACCGATGTAGAATACCGTTAACTTAGGAGGGCCCATGGACGAATTGGATACGCTGGTAGAACAAACCGAATTGCTTTTGGCCGAAGGCAACGAACAACAGCTCAAAGAACACCTTGATGGGTTAAATATTTCGGAGGTGGAAGCGTTGATAGATGAGCTGCCGGAATATGGTCCAACGTTCATTGAAACATTGAGTATCAACCGGGCGGTAAACGTATTCCGTATCCTCGATTTTCCTACCCAAGAACGCATTCTTAAGAAGCTTTCCGGTCCTAAGATTTCGGAGATCATTAACGAGATGCCGCCGGATGACCGAACGGCTTTTTTTAGTGAGCTGAAAGGCGATGTGGTGAAGCAGCTAATCATCCTTCTTCCACCAGCTGATCGCAAAGAGGCACTGGCGTTATTGGGCTATCCGGAGGACAGCGTCGGACGGCTGATGACGCCGGATTATATCACCGTAAAGCAGCATTGGGACATCACCCGCGTATTACACCATATACGCAAGTACGGGAAGGCATCCGAGACCATCGACGTGCTCTATGTCATTGATAAGGACGGCAAACTCCTTGATGATATCCGGATTAAAGACATTTTATTAGCAGACCCTGCAACCACGGTCGAAGATCTAATTGATAATCGGCTTATTGCGCTCAATGCGAATGATCCGCAAGAAGAAGCTATCAATGTATTCCGGATGAATAACCGGGTGGCGCTTCCTGTTATCGACGAACAGGGGATCATGTTGGGTATAGTCACGGTAGACGATATTCTTTGGGTGGCTAACGAAGAATATACCGAAGACATGCAGCGGATAGGGGGTACTGAGGCGCTGGATGAGCCTTACCTGGACGTGTCTATTTTACACCTGGTGAAAAAGCGGGCTGGGTGGTTGATTGTACTGTTTCTTGGGCAATTACTTACGGCAACCGTGCTCGAGCATTACGAGAGTCAATTGGCAAGCGCGGTATTGATTTTGTTTATGCCGTTGATTCTTTCCAGTGGTGGCAATAGTGGTTCGCAAGCTTCCACATTGATTATTCAAGCGATGGCCTTGGGCGAAGTGACTTTGCTTGATTGGTGGCAGGTCATGCGACGCGAAATCCTCTCTGGCTTGTTGCTTGGCTTGATACTTGGTGCGTTGGGCTTTATTCGGATATGTACTTGGCAAGCGTTTTCTCAGGAATACGGCGAATATTGGTTGCTCGTAGGCACAGTTGTGAGCTTGTCGCTCGTTGGTGTCGTGCTGTGGGGCTCTTTGGTTGGTTCGATGTTGCCTTTTATTCTCCGCAAACTCGGGGCTGATCCGGCATCTTCATCGGCGCCGTTCGTGTCTACACTTGTGGATGTGACCGGCTTAATTATCTATTTCACCGTGGCTACGCTTGTCCTTACAGGTGTTTTATTATGATTTGCTTCACCAAGTACCGAATAGGATGGGCGTGGTTGCTGTTTTTTATAAGCGAGCTCTCTGCCCAGGAAAAATCGCCTGTTTTCTTGGAGTTGGAAGGCGGGGTCGAAAGGTTCAGCGATGCACCCCTGCGATCGGTATTCCCTGGGGGGATAAATTTGACGCTCGGTCCGGCATTCTCCGTGGCGGATCAGGGGCGGCTTCGGCTACGGCCACAGACCGGGATAAAGCTGTTCTTTAACGAATTGGATGAGTGGACTACCGAGCATTTGCGTGTCATACGCTTAGGCGGTCAAGCAAGTTACGATGTGTTTTTTGTCGGCCAAACAACCTTTTTCCCTTATTTTGCTATCGACTTCAACTGGGTGGCAAATTACGATGCTGAAAGCGCGGCTGCTGGCGATGGAGAACGTGTATCTTTTTCGGATAATTACCTGAAAGGTTCAGGCATTTCACAAGCGCTGGGGCTACGGATGCAGTATCGGGAGTTTTACGTAAAGCTGGGCTACGAGTTTTTTTATCCCCGGCTAAAGGTTGAAAAAAAGGTCATGAATGACGATGTGGCTGCTGGTTATATCACGCCGACTTCGTATCCCTTCAATTTCAATGTTATTAACCTTTCTTTGGGCATAATTCTGGAGTTATGATAAGCTCAGGTAAAACGATTGGGATAGGTTTCTTGGTGGCGTCCTTGCTGTTTAGCTGTAAAGGCGACGGTACATTGTTGGGATTGTATCCTGCAGAGCCTACTGTGAACCCGGACGTCCGCGCGTTGATACAGGGTAATCGTATAGTCTATGCATGTTTGGATGAACGTAACCAAATCCGAGGAATCACGGAAAAGGGCAGTTTTTCGACAAGCAATAGATTCAAGTCGTTTAGTTTCAATCCGTCTTCATGGCTGTGGGACGCGCATACGGCAGCGTTTGGGGAAGGTTTGCTTGTGTATGCCGCGGCGGAAGGCACATCGGTTGTGTTGCGTCATTCAAGTGATATGGGGGCTACATGGCAAGTGCATGAGATGTCCATTGGCGAGGGTGACGATTTGATATCAGGAACATTTTCTGTTGTCCAACTGGTCGTTGGTCCCGATGGCGCTTTATGGGTCTTGGCCGAGTACCGTGCAGGAATGGATATACGGATGTTACTTTACCATGTAAACTTGGATGAAGCGAGCCATGAATTGGTGTTGAAACGCAATAATGCTATCGCGCTTGCCATTGATTTCGCGGATTATCACAGCGGTTGGTTGCTCTACAGGGAACGGTATGGACCGCACGATGCAGTTCGTGTACTGAAGACGGTAAACGGAGGGCAGGCTTGGTCGGAGGGAGCGGTATTAGGTCATCTTAATCAACCAGCCATCGAAGCCATAGCCAGTGATGTGCTATTGGTATACCCTCAAACCGGACAGCCGCTTTATTCAACCGACGGTGGCGATTCGTTTGTACCTGTGCCAATTGGCGAAAACGGCATCAAGATGTGCTACGCCGCATCCCCGCGCGTGGTGTATGCCTTACTGGCCGATGGGGTAGCCAAGAGTACCGACGCAGGCCAAACATGGATCCGCTTGGAGGGTCGTACCCACGGGATTGACGTGTCGGGGATGGCGATGGATTTTTATAACGAAAGGCGAGGGATAATTTATGACTGGAATAAGCTGTTCATTACGGATGATGGTGGGGAAAGCTGGGATATACTTGTTTATCCTTATGATTATCTGTTTGAGTAGCTGTAGGGAAGCCGTATTGATAGTTAGTGAGTTGCGGATTTTTTAAAATATTTTTTGTTTATTCGGTAGAAAGTTCCGAATATTGCAGTCCCGAAAACGGGGATATAAAAACACTCCTCAGTAGCTCAGCAGGTTAGAGCATCTGACTGTTAATCAGAGGGTCGCTGGTTCGAGCCCAGCCTGAGGAGCGGAAACTTAAAAGGCCTTTCTAAAAAGAGGCCTTTTTTGCGTATACGCGTAGTCCGTCCGTCTTTCCGTCCTTTTCCAAATCGGGCTTTTCTATTCCTTTCGGGCCTTACCAAAAACGTTGTCAGATAGCTTCCGGCAGTGGCTATTGCATGTTGGCAGTGCATATTAAGAAAAAGAAATCGACGAATTTTTTTTGCGATGTGGGATTTCGGCACAAAAAATGCTTATCCTTGTGACGTTAATACATTTTCTACCCTCTAACACAAATATTAAATGGAAAAGTACAGTGAACTGAAATCGCTAATTGCATCCATCGAGGAAGATGCGGTTAAATTTTTTGAAAAAGGAAACAACGCAGCCGGCACGCGTGTGCGTACAGGTTTGCAAAAAGTAAAGGCGTTAGCTCAGGAAATCCGTAACGCAGTGACCGAAGCTAAGAACACAAAGTAGTTTCGGGTATCCGAATACATTTTGAAGCCCCGGAGCCAAGATAGGTTCCGGGGCTTTTCGCTGATTAGATTTTATCCGTGTTTTTATCGTTCTCCGGATTTAGCGAAGATTGATTCAACGTCTTTGCCAGGTCTTTCTTGTCCTTCTTATTTCGCCGGAGCAGCCAGCCTATCAATATGATGACTGCTAATAATACCAGCGCCACGATCCAAAAGCTCATCATCGTCGTTATTATACTCATTCATGCTTGAATATCAATAGGGGTAGGCGGGTGTGATGAGCCAGCTTCTTGGTCACACTTTTGTGAAACAGGTTGTCGAAAAAACCATATCGTTTAGGAACAGTCATCACCAGATCCGCTTGCTGGGTTTCGGCAAAGTTCATGATTCCTTCAACAACGTCATTGTATTCAACATAGTGATATTCAGGGTTGAGCCGGTCCAACAATCCATGGAGCTTGTACTGTTCGGGGATGATACCCGGATCGAATCCCGCTTCGGGTTTTACAATATTAAGCACCAACAGTTTAAACGCAAGGGTGTCGGCAAGTTGTGCCAAAGTTCCGACAGGCATGGTATCGTCGACCTTGTCAAGATCGCAGGCAAATACAGCCTTCGCGATTGGTTTGAATTCAACTTGCTCGGGCACCACCAATACGGGAGCGGTGCATGCATCGGCTATGGCTATCGTATTGCTGCCAATCAGAAATTTTTCCAAATTACTTTTTCCTGTTATTCCGGTGACGACCAATCCGACTCGTCGTTCATCCAATAAACGTTGGATGCCGACGACAATCGGAAGTTCGTTGGCTATAATTTCTACGGATGTATGTTTGCTGATAAACGGCTGCATCTTGGCTTCGGTCGCTTCTAATGCGGTTAAACTGCTTTCATGCGCCAGCGCGGCATCTTTAGACTCCGGCAACGGGATTTCGGTAGCTTGGGGCGCTGAGTCATAGGAGTGGTAGAGAATGATGGTATGGACACGCAGCGGCCCACTCAAATAAGCTGCATATAGAGCAGCATTGGTCGCTGATTCCGAAAAGTCGGTAGCAATGATAATTGTTTCCATTAGCGGGATTACTTCGTATTGATATAAAGATATGGATACTCCTTACTAGCGAACCATGGCGATAGCATTTTCATGTTATAGTAACAGGCATTCCCCCTGTTTTGTTCGGTTACTTATCTCATCGGCATGAATGATAGCAAGCAAAAAACGCCATGGAATCCACGGCGTTTTATGATAAGAAGATGTTGTTGCCGGTAGGCTATTTGTTGACACTTAGTGTCCTGCCGGCTATATCTTCCCAGCGGTAATACTGAAACGTTTTGTCGTCACTCATGGCCACGAAGAGTCCATGTTTGAAATCTGCATTTAGCGGGATAGAGACTACGTCCGAGCCATCGCTTTGATTGGTCGAGGTTTTTATATCGGCAATCAGGCTATGGGTGTGGGGGTTTTCGGCGGTGCCTTCGCGGCTGTACACCTTAAACCGGTTGGCCGATTGGTCGGAGACGAGGATATACCCTGTACTGTCTGAGGTTTTGTAGATGCTGATGCCTTCATGGTCATCTTTAAATCCTTCGGTAGCAAACAGGGCCAGCTCTTCATTGCCTTTTTGGGGGTCGGCATAATATTTCCGTACGCCTACCTGTTCATCGGAATAATAGACAAAGCCAAGCTCGTTATCCACGGCTATAGCCTCGATTTCCTTCCGCCCGCTGAAATGACCGAACTTGCGTACCAACGTAGCCTTTACCTGGCCTTTGCCATCGTCTTCCAATAGGTATTGCCATAGGTAAGTGCCGTCGGTGGGACCGTTTTTGCGGCCCACAATGGCATAAATGGCACCCGTAGGGGCCTTGTAGAGTGCAATGCCCATCAGGTCGCGGTACTCTGGGCCTGTTTGACCGGCAAAAACCGGTATACCTCCGTTATCCACGGGTTTCATATGCGGCAAGGTAAAGATGCGAAGGCTGTGGGTCATCCGTTCCGTAATTACGGCGATGTCCACGGTGGTGTCCCCCAACAAAAGGCCGTAGGCTACGTCCACATTGTTAGGCCGTTTTAAGCCTTTAACCGTCTTGTCGTGGATGATCTGGCCTTTAAGGTCAAATACATAAAGGGCACCGTCTTCGTTTTTGTCGGTACCAATGACGAGAGACTCTGCCGGGTTTGCCGAGTTAACCCAGATTGCCGGGTCATCCGTATCATGTGCTACGCGTTCGGTAACGTACAAGGGCTTTACACCGTCATGGCTTGTGCAACCTGCCAGCAGAGCCAATGCCAGTGGCACACTTAAAAGATGAAGGGTTTTGTTCATGTTGTGAAGTTGGTTAATGATTTTTTATTTTCCACTGCTGCTTACCATACACCAATGGGCCGGAAACCAATGTTACCCAAAGTCCGGGCCAGCGGTGTGCCAATGTGCAATATAAGTTTAAAGACTATAAATCCAATTTTACCCCAATGTTGAACCGGGGGCGATAATATTCTGCCTGCATGGTACGTGAACGAACGCCTTGATAATACCGCAATGGCTGATTGGTCAGGTTATTTGCCTCGGCAAAGATCCGCATGTTTCGTTGTACCTTGTAGGAGGCGTTGACATCCAGGAAAAACTGCTCATCGTAATATGCGTCATCAAAACTGGTAGCAGCCAGTTCGTCCAGATAAGCGGCTGTATAATGAGCGGATGCCCTCAGGGAAAAGCGGCTATTCTCCCACGAGATTGAACCATTGAGCATGTGTGGAGCCGTTCCCGGCAAACTGATATCGTCCCTTTCGTTGCCGTCTTCGTCGGTCACACCTTTTGCGTTGGAAGCTACATACGTATAGTTGGCGTAAATGCCAAGCCCGCGGAAAAATTTGCCGGGAAGAAAATCGAGCTGCCGCTGGAAAGCCACCTCAAACCCATACAAGTTTACCGTACTGCCGTTTCGCATCTGGGTAAACTGCCATGTTTCGCCGGGTGCGATTGGATTGCTTTCCGAAGGGAAATCCGCTGCAAACTTATCGGTGGTGTATTGCTGGTCCACAAACGTGTAGATGAAATCATTGAGACGCTTGTAGAATATCCCGCCAGACACCAAGCCGATCGATTTAAAATAGTTTTCGATCATTAAATCGCCGTTATACGCATACGTTGCATTCAGGTCTGGATTTCCGGCGTATATCTCGGCGTCTGACCCCGGAATGACGCTAAGGTACGGTGCGAGCGCATAATAGTTGGGCCTCGCTAGTGCAGTGGTGAATGCCCCCCGCAAGACGAGCGACTCGGCAGGCGTGTATTTGAACGTCAGATTGGGAAAGATATTGGTGTAGCTGTTTTGTATGGTGCGTGTGCCCAGAAGATCCTCTTCATCTTCGATAACATTACCTGTGTATTTAATTCCGGTGTGTTCCAGCCGGGCACCCACTATCACCGAAAACTGGTTGCTAAAGTCCTGATCCCAGCGGAGATAACCCGCATAAATGCGCTCGCTGGCATCATAATTCTCCATCAAGTAGTCGTCGGGGATGGCCTCTTCTTCAAACTGTGAAGCGTCGGTCAGGGCGAGTCCGCCGAGAAACTGGGGAGCCATGAAGGTGCCGGGTACAAATGCATCGCCCATGAGAAGTGGCTTGGCAAAAGTCACCGTTTGCACATTGCCGATAGAAGCAAACGCACTTTCGTCAATAGGCTCATACTCGTAAGCGACATCATCGCGGATTTTAGTTTTCAGGCGCAACCGGCCACCAAAACGCAACCGACCTTTTTGATCGTCGATGACCGAAAGCGGCACTCTGAAATTCAGTTTGGCACCGAACTCCTTTTCCCGGGTAAAACCATTTCCTTCCGTTATTTCATTGAATCCAAGCCCCATTTGGTCGCCGCTAACGCTATACAACGGAAAATTGTTGTCGCCATTAAATGAAACCGGAAATCCGCCGCTTCTGAATAAGGCGTAGCGCTCATTAGGTTTTTTTTCTGATGCGGTAGAAAAACTGGTTGCCCAATCCATATCGATTGAGGAGCCAAGCAGGTGATCCCCTCGCAGGGAATAGTTTTGTACCTGCTGCGTTTCCAGGCGCCTGTTCTTGTTCCTGCCGGAAGCACCGCCCTTAAGCTCACGGCCTACGCGTCCAGTATATCCGACTATTTGCGTTGGGTTGCTTTCACTATATGTTGGGCTGACGTTGTCTACCCGAAACCGAAAACGGTTTTCCAGGTCATCACGCCAATTGTACATGGCGTTGGCTGTGAGGGTATGGTTTTCGCTGAGGCGGAAGTCGAACGCACCGGAAAGGCTCCTGCGGATACGTTGCACATCATATTTGCGGATATCCTGTTGCCTGACGTAGGTATTCCCGTGGCTATCTTGTACCCAGGTAGCCTCGATGTTGTCAGAGCCATAGTCATTATTGTTATAAGAGCCGCTGAGCACTATGCCAATGGCGTCGTTAGCAAAGCGATTGCCGTAGACGAAGCCGCCTGTATATAACGCTTTTTCCCTAATGGGATTATAACCACCAGATAACGTCGCTGATATACGCTGGCCGTTAGGGGAGGCCCGTGTAATCAGATCGACCGAACCGCCGATCGCATCTGCATCCATATCCGGGGTGAGCGTCTTGTTGACTACAATGGTCTGGATCATATCCGCCGGGATGAGGTCCATTTGCACGCGGCGGTTATCGCCTTCAGCAGATGGGATGCGATCCCCGTTCAGCGTGACGGAGTTGAGTTCGGGAGCTAAGCCACGGATGATGATGTCCCGCGCTTCACCTTGGTCATTTTGCATGGCGATACCAGGTACCCGCTTGAGTGCATCGCCGATATTGGCGTCTGGAAACCGTCCAACCTGATCTGAACTAATCACGTTGGATATGTTTGCATTGTTTTTCTGCTGATTGAGAGCACTGGCTTGGCTGCGCAGACGGTCACCCATGATGATCACTTCGCTAAGTTGGGTATCGCTGGGATCCAGCTGAAAATCAATCCTGGAGTTTTCTCCGGCTGCTACAGTGACGGTTTTTGTCTGCGAGGGATAGCCCAGATAGTTTACCAATACCTCGTAGGTGCCGGCGGGCACACCGAGAAATTCGTATTCACCGGTTTGCGAAGAAACCGTGTACCGGTTGCCTACATTGACCCGGAGGGTGGCTCCCGGTAAGGACAAGCGGGTAGCGCCATCTATCACTTTGCCGGAAATCACGCCATTTTGCTGGGCAAATGCCGTTATCGAAATCAATAAAACCAGCGGTAGTGTAAAGCATACCTGTCTCATCATCCCGCGAATAGCTGTCATTTCCAAGGGGAGGGTGATTGGGCATGCAAAAAATAGCAATCGTTTTTGTTTCATAAAAATTGTTTTTTGTTTCCGGTACAAAGATTGGTGATAGCCGATTAGGCATCCAACGATGGTGTGTTAACAAAAGGTATACAGGCGTCTGCTGAGCATAGACAGGAAAGCAACAGGTTGTGCTTTTTGTTGCCTAATAGTCTGTTTGTCAGTTGATTGTGTTCCTGATTTATGGCTATTAAGTTTCTGTTAACCTCATGTTACCAGTATTTTATTGCAAGGTCATAACCTTACAGGCGCTGGATGAAAGCGCTGAGGTTTTCACCGTCTTCAAGGTTCAGTTTTTTCCGCAGTCGATAGCGGGATATACGTAAGCTGTTTTGGGAAATCCCCAGCATCGTGGCGATGTCTGCTGAGGTGAGGTTCATTTTCAGTAGCGCCGCCAGGCGCAGGTCGGTCGAGGTGAGTGCATCGCTGTGCTTTTTCAGGCTGTCGAAGAAATGTTCGTGCACCCGCTCGAATACTGTTCGGAAGTCTTCCCAGTTTTTGTCATGGTTACTGTTCAGGTTGATGAGGCTCAGGAGTTGCTTAAGTTCCTTGCGTTGGTCGCGCTTATCGTCCTTGACCATGTGAGTGAGTTTTTCGCGCAGCTCTTCGAGGAGCTGATTCTTCTGAATGAGGTGCAAAGTATGGCTGGTAAGCTCTTTGCTCTTTAGCTCGAGTTCGCCGCGCAGATTTTCCTCCCGGAGTTGTTTGTTGTGCAGATCGGTTTCAAGAGCCTTTTTCTGGGCCTCATAGAGCATGCTGTTCTGCACGTTGAGCTGCTGTTGGTTTTTTAGCTTCAGACGCTGGCGGCTGATGATGCTGATGCCGAGGCTGACGAGTAACACAGTGATGACAATGGCGCCTGCGGTAAACAGGCCGTATATGCGGCGATCTTTATGAAACTGGTTGATAGCATCATCTTTTTGTTCCAGCTCAAAAAGAGTCTGTAGGATGGTGAGCTGCTTCTTGCTGTCTTCGGAAAAAATGTCAAGGAAAATATCCCGACCGGCTTCACTATAATAATATGCACTATCATAGCGCCCCATCAAATCGAACGTCCTGGATAGGTCGCGATATGCAGAAGCCAACTGGTAATGCTCGTTTAGGGTATCGGCCAAGCGCGCTGCCTGGCGGGTATACCCGAGAGCCGCTTCGTACTGCCCGGTTTTTCGGTACACATCACCAAGATTGTTGATTACCTCGATCTGCGCCATCTGATTGCCATGCTGCCTATTAAGCTCCAAGGCCATTGTAAAATAATGCAGGGCCGAGTCGAGCTGCAGTTTGTCCTCATAGATACTGCCGATATTTTCATAGATCTTGGCGACGCCAACGGGGTCATCCTCCTGCTTAAGCTGTTTCAGGGCCAGGTTTTGGTACTTGGTGGCCTCCTCATAGCGTTGGCTTTTCTCGTACGCCTGGCCGATATGGCCATAGGCATCGGCCATGCCCCGATGGTTGTCCAAATCCGAATAGATGGTCAGTGCTTCCTGAAAAATTTCCAGCGCTGCGGGATATTGACGGTTGTAATAATGTGTTTCGCCAACCTTGATAAGTGTATTGGCCAATTCTGCTGCATGTTTTTCTTGCCGGAAAAACTTGATGGCTTTGTGATAATTGTCCAACGCCTGCGAATACGCCGCCTGATAATAGTATACTTCACCTATTTGCTCGTAGCACATGGCCGCGATGTAATTATCTTGCTCCTCCAGTGCCTCATTGAGTATCCGTTTGATCTGCAGGAACGCTGCGTCCGGATTTTGCTTAATCAGGGTGCGTGTATGTTCTAATTGATTACGATTATTTTTCTGGGCATTGGCTACTAATGGAAAAATCACCCAAAGTAGCAGGCATATCTTTGGGAAAAAAGGTGACATACGTCCCAATATCACTAATTTTAAATGCTGATTAAAAACGGTTAAAAATAAAATGCCAATGTTAATAACGTGTTAAGTTTGGGTTTCATTCGTGTGTTGTTAGAAGTAAATATCTTTAATCAATATTTTATATCCCCTTGAAAACCCATACCTTTGCGCCCAAATTTGATAAAAAGAATTATGAGTTTAGTCATCATCGGAACCATCGCGTACGACGCAATAGAGACGCCTTTCGGCAAAACAGATAAAATTGTAGGCGGTGCGGCCACTTTCGCAGGGCTGGCTGCGGCTTATTTGTATAATCAGGTGAAATTGGTTGGTGTCGTTGGAGAGGACTTTGGTGATGACAACCTGGATGTTTTACGATCGAAGGGTATAAACCTTGATGGTGTTCAGGTCAGGAAAGGCGAAAAGACTTTTTTTTGGGCGGGAAGATATCATAATGACATGAATAGCCGGGACACCTTGGTGACGGATCTCAACGTCTTAGCCGATTTTGACCCGATCGTACCGGATAGCTATCAAGATTGCCAATACCTACTTCTCGGAAATCTTACTCCCCAAGTTCAGCTTACGATGCTCAACCGGTTGCAGCGCAAGCCCAAGTTGGTGGTACTGGATACCATGAATTTCTGGATGGACACCGCATGGGAAGATTTATTGACGGTATTAAAAAGTGTTGATGTACTTACCATCAACGACGCAGAGGCCAGGCAACTGGCCGGGGAATATAGTTTGGTGAAAGCCGCGGAAAAAATTTTGAAGCTCGGCCCCAAATACCTCGTTATCAAAAAAGGTGAGCACGGTGCGTTATTATTCGGCGACGGACAGATTTTTTCCGCGCCTGCGCTTCCGCTTGCAGAGGTTTATGATCCAACCGGGGCAGGGGATACCTTTGCGGGAGGTTTTATCGGCTATTTAGCGCAGGTTGGAACGTTGACATTCCACAATATGAAGAACGCCGTCATTTTCGGGTCGGCTTTGGCCTCCTTCTGTGTGGAAAAATTCGGTGCTGAACGTTTAAGGGAATTAGACAGCGCATCGATAAGTGAACGTCTTCGTCTTTTTACTGAGCTTACCAAATTTGATATTGCAAATTGATTTGCGGCGGTCTTTGTTAGGTTAGATCAGTGTCCCGATAATCTTAAATCGTGAAAACACCGTATCGGTATGCGGCGCATCCGCCAGTTCGTCCGTAAGGTCCTGCCCAGCCCAATGCTCATAATGCGTGCCGCCAAACCATAAGCGACTCTCGGAAACATCATAGATGTAACCATTGCAAGCTATCCATATTTCGGGTTTGTCCTGGCCGTTTCTTAGCGCCAATTGTGCTTTTGAATATGAGGGGAGATTTTGTGGTATACTATGCCCGCTCATATTTATAAGCATTCAGTGCTTTTTTCATAATCCGCCGGGCTACATGGATACGTGTTTTTACGGTACCGATAGGGATGCGCAAGTGATCGGAAATCTCATGGTATTTATAGCCTTCAAAATACATACTGAAAGGGACATAATATTCGTCGGCCAGGCCGGTCATTGCCTCTTTGATATCTTCCATCACAAACTTGCTTTCGCCAGCATTTGTTGTGGCGCTATGGGCCAAGTATGCATTGGGGATTTCGGTTGATTGAGAAACCAGTGTGCTCGTTTTTACAAACCGCCTATAGTTGTTGATAAACGTGTTTTTCATGATGGTATAGAGCCAGCCTTTCAAGTTGGTTCCTTCTTTAAACCGACCATGGTAAGTGACTGCTTTGAGTACGGTGTCCTGTACGAGGTCATTGGCATCATCGTCGTCACGGGTAAAATGCAGCGCATACCCTCTTAACGATTCGGTATGCTGTACCACTAATGTGTTAAATTCAAATCTCGTCATCTTTTTACGGTTTAAGGGGGTCCAGGTTTATAGCCTGAATCTCCGAGTTAAACATTTTATGAGTATAAATGAGCGTATGCTTTTACGTAATGAAAAACCTGACGTTTTGCTTTTTTAGTTTATTAGTGTCACGGTGAGTGCCGCAAGTATCGTGCTAAAAGACTAATTGGTCGTTTACTAAGAAGCTAATATATGATAATTTCTTGATAATTTCATATAATATTCACTTCTCGTTCCAGGGTGATGCCGAACCGCTCATTTACGTCTTGGATGATTTGTTCGGAAAGATTGTATATGTCTGATCCTGAAGCGTTATGATGATTTACGAGCACCAAGGCTTGGTTTTTCCATGTCCCAGCATCGCCTACTCGCTTTCCCTTCCATCCGCATTGTTCGATAAGCCAGCCCGCGGCAATTTTGACCCAATTGTCGTCAAGTTGATAATACACAAAATTCATGTCCGGTAAAGTGGACTGTAGCTGCTTTAAATGTTGTGTGGATACGATTGGGTTTTTGAAAAAACTGCCTGAATTGCCGATTGTTGAGGGGTCGGGCAGTTTTTCGGTGCGGATGGCCGACACGACCTCTGCAATATCTTTTATCGTCGGTTGCGCGATGTTCCGCCTTGATAGTTCGGCGTTGATTGCTCCATAGGATGTGTTGATGTTTGGTTTTAAGGACAGCTGCAGCGTTACTGACGTAATGATATAACGGCCTTTCGCTTCGTTTTTAAATATGCTTTCTCGGTACGAAAAGCGGCAGGCGGCGTTATCGAATGTAGAAATTTCTCCACGTATTGTATCAAATGCTCGACAGCTAAGCAACACATCCTTAAGCTCTGCGCCATAAGCTCCGATGTTTTGGACGGGTGCGGCTCCGGCCGTTCCCGGAATAAGCGCCATATTCTCCAGGCCCCAAAAATGGCGATCCACGCAGTACCATACCAAATCATTCCACACGACGCCGGCGCCCGCCACTACGATGGCGCTTGTTTCAGCGACGGTATGGATTATGCCACCGATATTCATCTTGATGACCAACCCCTCAAAGTCTTTGGTGAACAGGATATTGCTCCCGCCTCCCAAAATGAGAATAGGCTGCTTGACGATTGGTTGGCTAAATAGATGGATAAGTTCGTCTTCGGTATGGATTTCCACAAATTGACGTGCAAACGCGTCTACACCAAACGTATTGTACTCCTTTAGTGAAAAATGTTCCTTTACCGAAAGTTTCATAAAATTTGACCGATGTTTTCAATTATTCAAACAAATGTATAACTTTAACGTATTAACTTTAGCGCCAAATATAATGATTGACCTGACAGCATCATTAAATTGATTGTATGATTAATGCAGATAAAAAGCGCACGCAAATATTGGAGGCAGCCACCCGGCGGTTTGCCCATTTTGGTTTAGCTAAGACGACCATGTCGGAGATTGCACAAGATCTTTCGTTTTCCAAGGCCTTGTTGTATTACTATTTCCCGGACAAAAATACCTTGTATGCGGCTGTGCTCGAACATGTAATCAACCAGTCGTTCGAGGAAATTGAAGAAGCGTTGCCTTCCTTCAATGGCTGCCATGAAACGATAATGTTCGTCTTGGACAGGCGAATTGCGTTTATTACAAAATACTACAACCTGCTGGAGCATTCGATATCCGCCGTACAACAAACACCCAATGAAATGGCTTCCGTAATGGCGGATTCAAAAGTAAAGGAAAAAGCTATTATCAGCAAAATACTGCAAAGAGGTGTAGATACCGGTGAGCTTTATGTCGAACACATGGAAGAAACGGCCGAAATCATGTTGTTTGCACTCGCTGGCATGCGATTTAGTATCTTAAAAGACCTAAACGGCGTTTTGTTCCCCACGAAAGAAGAGTTTGACCGGATACTGAGCTTACAGAAAAAAATGGCAACCATCTTTCTACGCGGGTTGGAGGTGCGGAGCGCCTCAGACCCTCAGCGATAGCAAAACAACAATTTAACAAAATACCGGCGTAGCCTTTTCACCGCTCTATTTCAAGGATCCGCTTGACAATTTGCGTGGCGTGCACACGGGAGTTTTCAATAAACCAAAGGTGTGTGTTCATGCCTCCACAAACCACACCGGCGAGAAAAAGGCCTGGAATGTTGGTTTCCATCGTCTCTGGATTATGGTATGGTTCTCGTGACGGAGCGTCAGCCAAAGTTATCCCGATCTTTTCCAAAAAAGCAAAGTTGGGCTGATAGCCTGTCAGGGCGAGTACGAAATCATTTTCAATCGTAATTGGGCCATCCGGCGTAAGGATATCCACTTCCGTGGGCCGGATGGCCGTCAGTGTGCTGCTGAATAGCGCCCGTATTTCCCCTGCGGCGATGCGGTTTTCGATATCGGGACGGACCCAATATTTTACCCGCGGACCGATACACGCCCCACGGACGACCAACGTGACTTCGGCTCCCTTGCGATACGTTTCCAATGCTGCGTCCACCGACGAATTGCTGGCGCCCACAACCAGCACTTTTTGTCCGGCATAGTAATGCGGATCGTTGTAGTAATGGCTCACCTTAGCTAAATTTTCGCCGGAGATATTCATTAAGCAAGGAATATCATAAAAACCTGTAGCCACCACCACATATCGGGCGCGATATGATGATTTTGAGGTCGTGATCTCGAAACCGTCCGTTCTGCGGTATACCATGGTCACCTCTTCGAACAAACGAATGTTCAATTCAAATTTCTGCTGTATGCGGCGATAATACTCGAGGGCTTCCGCCCGCCTGGGCTTGGTATTCGTAGACATAAAAGGTACATCGCCGATCTCCAAGCGTTCAGATGTCGAAAAGAACGTCATGTTTTGCGGATAGTGGTATAAAGAGTTGACCAGGCATCCTTTTTCGACGATGAGATAAGACAACCCTGCTTCTTGAGCCGCAATGCCGCAGGCCAATCCGATAGGACCTCCGCCTATAATGAGCACATCATATTGAGTCTTGAGAATTTCCATGTGATACAAAGATACAAAGACGGCGGCGCCCGATAGCAAGCAGTCACGGATTTTACGGCGAATTGACCTTTTCCGGTTGGTGCTGGTTTATCAATCGCTCGCAGATTTTATGCAGGTCTACCACGATGCGGTTAAGAAAATGAAGCTGCTCGGTGATCAGCCGGGATTCTTCCGAGTCGATATTGTTGCTATCCAGGTCATGCGGTACGCCTATATCTACTTCCTGGAATTCATCAGCCCCTTCTTCGGATTCAAAGAGCTTGATGGTTTGCGCAAGCGAGAACAAGGTTTTCCTGATGACACGCACATGTTCTCCAGTCAGGGAGGCTTTATCGGCGCCCCTTACATTGTTGAGCAGCGTTACGGAGTACGAAGACAGGATGTGATTGAATACGACAAATTTATTTACCTCCTTCGCATCTTTTTGTTTGCTTTTGGGTTCCGTGATCATCCGCTGGAAAGCGGAAGCCATATTAGCGGTGGTGATGTATACTTCTTTACGGGCAAGCTTATAGTCGGTTACACTTAAGGGATGACCCGCTATGATTTTCAATGCTTGGGCGATATAATGATAATTGGCAATGAGCAATTTCCGCATTGCACCCTGCACCTGCATGCTTTCCCAATTGGGTAATATGATGTAATTGGAAAAAAAGGCCAAACCAGATCCGATAAGTGTATCGATGATGCGTTCTCTAAGAATAGACAAGGTGTTCATGTCAAGAAAGCTAAACATGATCAATATATATGGCGTCATAAACATGACGCTGACAATGTAATTAATACGAATGAGGCTGTAAGTTGCAACCATAAACAGCAGCAGGAGTATAAAGAGGGCGGTTTCGTCTGTGACCAATATCAAAATGAGCGCTCCCCCGATGCCGCCGATGATTGTGCCGATAAGCCGTTGGAAATTCCGCTGTTTGGTCAGGCTGAATCCAGGCTTGAGGATAACCATGATCGTCAGCAGTATCCAATAGCTATGGTTGCCCACATTGATAGCCAATGACAAAAGATATCCAATACCCATTACGATTGCCATCCGTACCGCATGTCTGAATAAGGTGGATTTCAGTGTAAGGTTTTCGCGTAATTGCTTGAAGTCAATTTCCTTATGGTCGACGAATCGGCTATGGTCCGGCTCTTCTTTTCTGAACGAATTTTTGGGCTCCATGCCGAAATACCCATAGATGTTATTGATATGTTGGATGAGGTTACGTACGTTGATTAAGATCTTTTTCAGGGCAAGCGTATTGATATGGTGGGTCTTTTCTACGTTGTCGATTGCAGCCCGTATCCGTTCCAAATCGGTTTTGAAGTTATATAAAGAATGGGGTCTTTTATTCGCATTGATTTGATAGGCGAGGTGGTCAAGTTCGTTACTTATTCGCTGTATGGTCAAGTTAAAATGCTGTAAAACGCCCGTGGCGCCAAATTGCTCTTTGATCGAGTCGTAGTCATAGTGAGTCGCCATGCTTTGTTCGAAAAGATCTACGATATCCGTGAAGATCAAAATCAGCAGCCGCCCGATCTTTGTCGTGTCTTTAATGATTTTCTTACTTCTAAACAGCTGATCCCGTACGTTGTCTTGATGTTCGCTCACGATGATTTGCTGTTCAATCAAATCTCGGTAGTTTTTGTCTGTATCGGATTTGATGTCATAGAATCTGGCCTTGATACGGATATAATCGGCCACGTTGTGGATAGATTCTGCCAACTCCTGCTGAGCTTGCCGATACGGCCTTACTTGGTAAAGCGACAGGCTCAACAGCATATACCACACGCACCCCGCCAAGATATAAGATAGGTGTGCCACGACATCCGAAGCGGTGTGATCTGCCGTATCGATGTTGAGTACCATGATGAGAATGCCCAGCGTCCCCACCGAGGAAGCGCGGGCGCCGTATACAGCAAACATGGAGAAAAAGAAGCTCAATAAGACGATGGTCAGCGTGAGCAACAGCGGCACACTATTGACCAAATTCGTGATAAGTGCTGAAACCAATACCACTGCCGTGCACATCAGCATTCCGTTTCTTCGGTGACTCAATGGCCCTGGTGTGTCCGACAAACCAACGACCATCGCCCCCAAGGAAACGGTAATGCCTAACTGGAGATTCCCAAACCACGAGAAAACAAGGGCGGGAATTACCGTGCCAAATGTAATGCGCAAGCCATCGGTAAAATACTGGCTATATAAAAAATTCTGGATTTCTTTCGCCTTGTTCATGCACAGTAGGATGGTAAACAAAGATACATAAAAGAATGTGATCCAAATGAATGAAACCGCGAGAATCCGTAGCATACACTTTCTAAAAAATACCCACAAGTGAGTATTTGAAGGCAAACGTTCCGTCGTTAGGTTTGTGCTGTCAATGACAATCAACTGATTTTTAAAAAACAAGCAGTTTTATCGTGTACATTTTTAAGTTTATTTACCATGAAGCAACAGCTACTATGCATCCTCGCTGTCTTTGCAGCGATCACGTCGGCAACTACACTGCCCCTTTATGGCCAAAAGGCCAAAGATCGGACTATCACTATCAATACGGAGAGTGGGTCAAACATGTATGTAGATGGCAGTCAAGTGACCGCTCCTGCCAAAATCAAAATCCCTAAACATGCCACGGTAAATGTGCGCGTAGAGAAAGTAGGGTTTGTGACCGAAATCCGCAATTACGAAAACAACGGTATTACTATCATTCCTAAAACGGATTTTATTCAGTTGACAAAAGACGAAGCTTACGAGAACTCTTTTGTGACGAATTTGGCCAATCAGGATATCGATATCAGACCGTCCCGAAGCGCTGACGAGTCCTGGATATTACTTAACCGCATTGTAACGGGCTCATTTGATGTTATTGCCATTATGGATAAGTCCACCGGTTACATGGCAACGGCTTGGTCCGCAAAATCATTCAATTCGGGCGTGGTACGTACGCGCTTGATTGTGAAGACAAGCAATACCGATCCCCTGGAATACAAAGCAAAGCTGGTGTCCGAAATTGCGCCTCCCGGTACCAGCGTCAATGCGGATGAATCGTTCCGTAGGTGGGACCGTATTTTACGTACTTACGAAAATGTTGTGCCTGATTTGCAAAGTCGGCTGGGTGTTAATTAACGGATATTAAATATGAAAGTCATTAAATATTGCATAGCGGTATATCTGGTGTTTGCAGTGGCCGGTGCCCATGGCCAGGCAGCTTCGGTGGTTGGTCAAGGTTATGATGAATCCGATTTTGGCAAACTCTACCTAAGGCTCGGGGTTAACCTTCCGCAAGGACATTTCAGTAACCAATTTGACCCCAATATACCGATATTTGAAAATATCGGAACGAATGGCGGGATGCAAGCTGGTACCGGTTTTAATTTTGAACTGGGCAGGTACTTTTTCTTTCATTCAGAACCCATCAATGATTTATTCAAAGTAGGGCTGGACGCAACATTCCTTTCGCTCGGGTATAATACGTTTGAATGGCCGGGCTTATCGAGCTCTTCCGGCTCGGGTAAGTATGACCTGACCACCATAGCCATGAAGTTCGGTCCGGTCATTTCATTCAATGTACTGGAAGATGTTTACGCCGATGTGTTCGCAAAGGTCGCGCCTACCGTCGTATCGTCGTTTGAAGCCCCTGAATTTTATATAGAAGACAATGACGGGAATTACGCGGAATTTAGTTTTTATGACGAAGAACCGGTTATCTTTGGTTGGAAAAGCGATTTTGGCGTAAACCTGCGTTACAAAAAAGGCACGCTTACATTGGGCTATGAATCGGGTTCCTTCAATAGTAAATCGTATTATTATATCTCCAACGAGGGGATGACAGAAGGTGGCACCGTCGAACAGAAAATACCAATGGGCGTGTTCCAGATAAAACTGGGGATACAGTTTTAAATTTTTTAATAGCTTTTCTTCGATACAGCAATTAGCACCGTTTAACAATTATAAGATCATTTAAATAAGGTGCGCGGCGTCAATGCCTCGCGCCTTTTTGTAAATTGATAGTTCAAACAGACACGTATCGTCAAAAAAATATAGCAACATGCAACCCCCTAAATCTCGTAAAATCGTCGCATGTGGTTCTGAAAAGCTTGTTTTTGTGCTTATTTTGGTCAACATGGCTTTTTATACATGCTTTGGCCAAGCAAATGACAAAAAAGTTGTAGTTGACAGTTTGAGCAAGCTTATACAAAAAGAGCGGAATCCCAGTACTCGTGTGCGATTGCTGCTTGAGCGGGCAATCCAACTGCCTTCGAGCAATTATGATCAAGCGATCCATGACGCGACAAGCGCCTTGGATCATTACCGTGCCGAATATGATGAGAAAGGTATGGTCAACGCGTATGTAGCATTGGGAAGCATCAACCACCAGCAGAAGGCCTATCGCAATGCACTTTACTACGATTCTTTAGCCATGGCACTGGCGGAAAAGGTCAACTTTTCTGAAGGCAAAGTGTTGGCATATCGAAATCTTGGACGTGAATACGCCGCTATCGGTAACATCCTCGACGCAAAGTCAAGTTATGAAAAGGCGCTCGAATTAGAGCTTGCCTTGAAGAATAAAGATCTAGTGCGCTTGATTTCCAACTATAATCAATTAGGGATAGTCAGTCGTATTGTTGGTAAGTTCGAAGAATCAGTAGCATACTTAAGTGAAGGAATACAATTAGCGGAAAAGAATGGCCAAATTCGTATGTTAGCCCAAATGTATATGAATCTGGGTAATACTTATAATGAAACATCGAACTACCAAGAGGCCGCAAATATGCATTTAAAAAGCGTGAAAATCAAGGAGCGCCTTGACGACCGCCTGGGACTTGGTCAGTCTTTTACCAATCTTTCAATTGTTTTTTTAGCTGCAAAGGAGTTTGATAAAGCCATTTCGTATTTACGCAAAAGCCAGCAAATCAATGCCGCCTTTAAAAACTACAAAGGACTAGGACTTAACGCCTCCAACCTCGCTATCATTTATATCGAAAAAGGAGAAGTGGACTCTGTATCGCTTTTTTTTAAAGAGGCCATAGCGAATTTTAGTCGCGCGTCTGACAACCGAGGCCTCGCATTGGCTTTCCACAACTTTGGTAAGTTTCTGTTTGATATAAACAAGCTGGATACCGCTGAGGTAATGATGGAAAAAGCCTTGCGATTGCGAACAGCTGCAGGCTCAAATACCGAGATCTGCACCACATTAGCAAATCTGGGTCAACTTGAAATCAGGCGGGGTAATTTCTCTAAAGCAGAGAATTACTTACTTGAGGCACAAAGGTATATCGACACGACGAAGACAACCCGAGCCCTTTCGGATTTATATACCTACTTGAGTGATTTATACAGCCAAAAACGGAACTACGGAAAAGCGCTGACATACCTGAAAAAAGTACTAGACCTTGAACGAAATAGTTTTACAGAGAACGAGCGGATAGCTTTGTTGAAAGCTGAATCCAAATATGAACTGGAAAAACGTGATCTTGAGTTGGCGTTGGAGCGGGAAAGGCAGCGTGAGCATCAAGTTAAGACGTTCTTAATTGGCGTGTTAGTTGTTTTGGCATTCATCGCGATAATAAGCGTTCTGTGGATTCGCCGCAAGCAAGTCAAAGAGCGCCATCAGGCGCAATTGCAACAACTTACCCAGGAGCACCTGATAGCGACGACGCAAGCGTTGCGGGGAGCTGAGGAAGCAGAACGGAAAAAGATAGCTAATAAGTTGCACGACGAAGTAGGTGCGTTGCTTTCCATAGCCAAACTTAATGTAGACCAACTGGAGGCCGATGTCTTTGCGATAGACAGCGAGGCGATGATAAAACTTCAGACTGCGAAAAAACTGTTGGGAGAAATGGGGGAGACCGTCAGAGCTATAAGCCACTCGCTTGCACCCGTAGCGTTAGAAAAATACGGCCTAAAACCAGCTATCCTTGACTTGATAAATGCGGTAAACGCCTCTGGTAAAATTAGTGTAGAAACCATCATCGAAGGGCTAGAGGGTGCGGACAGCTGGAACAATGAATTCAGGTTTGGCTTATACCGTATTCTGCAAGAAGTGCTCAACAACATCATCAAACATGCACAAGCCACACATGTGCTGGTTCAGGTCGTGGAGTTGGAGCGCTCGATTACTATCTATGTCGAGGACAACGGCAAGGGGTTCGATACGACTACAACGAGCGGCGGTGCTGGCCTTAATCTATTGAAACACAACGTCGCATATTTTAATGGAATTATCGAGGTCAATGGACGCAAAAACCAAGGGACATTTGTGTTGATCGAGTTGCCGTTAGCCGGGAGTTCGGCTTACGAAACCAATCATGAAGATTGGCCATAGGTGGCGGCTTCCTTTCAAGTGACGGAAATTGCGGTATTTGCAAAAAAATATTAGTATTGTAGACCGATACGAACACTGCCAGTCTTTCATACCATGAAAACACGCATAATTATAGCCGATGACCATCCGGTCGTTATACAAGGCGTTAAAGACATTTTAGAAAAAAACGGTGCGTTTGATGTGATGGCGACATTCCGCGATGGCAAATCGTTGTTGCAATCGCCGTTATTGGCAAGGGTCGATGTGTTGCTGCTTGATTTGAATATGCCTGACATCGATGGATTGCAAACGCTTGACAAATTAAGGAAGCTAGGTGCATCTTTCAAAATCATCGTTATTACGAGTTATTTGTCTCCCCTGCTTGCCGAGCAATGCAAAGCAGCGGGCGTGCATGGGTATTTAGTCAAATCTGATGACTTATATCTACTCGTCAAGCGCATACAAGATGTATTGGCTGGCGAATCAGTTTTCCCGGATTTTTCCCAATCGGATCAACCTACAGGAACCGATTTTTCGTACTTTGACGAGTTCCTGAAGAAATATAAGCTTACCAAACGTGAAGTGGAGATCGTTCGAATGGTCTGCAATGACTACAGCTCCAAAGAAATCGCAGATAAATTATGCCTTTCTACGTTTACCATCCAAACCCACCGGCGCAATATTATCAGAAAATTAGGCCTGGACGACTCAAAAATCGCTTTGTATCGGTTTGCGGTCGATAACGGCGTCATTTAACGCAGGCGCAACGGTAGCATAACGATTGCTTGTTTTTCAATTTTTTATTGAAATTGTTGTTATAATTTCAATAATTAGCGTGTTTTTTAATGGATAATTTATATATTTGGCGCTCTTGTCGTGAATAGGCAATAAATCCTATATTCGTTTCTTTATTTCCGTCACATGAAATTAAGTAAAAAACAAGCAGTCTTTGAAAATGAAGTGCTCATGCGCTTTGAATTGTTCAACAGTCTGTTTATGACTTTGCCGTTTTACCAAGTGAAGCATACCGGTACGTTGTTGCCTTTTTTCACAACGCATTGTGAGCGCGGTGTTGCCGAAAAACTTGATCCGGAAGCGACCATCGAGAGTTTCTTCGAGCAATATGAACAGTACATCGGCGAGTCGGACCGAATAGACTTACTCTTTCGCATCATTCAATATATTGAGCGGCAGGTGGTGCTGTTCGACGCCGTGGAAGATGCCGCTTTCCGCAAAACCGGCCGGTCGGATGAGGCGGGGTTATTGGATTCGGTTTTCAAACAAACCGAAAGCAACAAGGAACTTCGGAGCAAGCTGGTAAAAAAGCTGAACGACTTTTCGTTAAGGCTGGTTTTGACCGCCCACCCGACACAGTTTTATCCAGGGCCTGTTTTGGCGATCATTACTGACCTCACGGAAGCATTGAAAAAGAATGACATACACAATATTCACCTGTTGTTGCAGCAATTGGGCAAAACGCCCTTCATGAAGAAAAATAAGCCAACGCCGGTTGATGAAGCGAATAGCTTAGTGTGGTTTCTGGAGAATGTGTTCTATCCGGTGGCATCGGCCATTCAATCCAAAATCGACGATGAGTTTGACCTGCCGATTGACGAGAATAAGCAATTGATTGAACTGGGATTTTGGCCCGGAGGCGATCGGGATGGCAATCCCAATGTGACCGTAGACAGCACCCGGCGCGTAGCGCTGTTGCTTCGCACGATCCTCTTCCGCTGTTATTACCGGGATTTCCGGATGCTCAAAAGGCGGATTACATTCTCTGGTGTCGAGAAGTATATGGATGTTTTGCAGGATCTGTTTTACGAAAACAGCTTCAATCCTTCTGATAATCCAGAAAACGAAAAGCCCGCAATCATACATAACTTAAAGGAAATCAAGCGCGTGCTGGTCGAATACCATGACGGGCTATTCGTCGAGTTGGTGGATGACCTGCTTCGTAAGGTAAAGACGTTCGGTTGTTTTTTCGCAACGTTGGATATCCGGCAGGATAGCAGTATCATCCGGCAGACACATGCTTACCTTCGTGAAAAACATGTAAGCGCCATCGGCATTGCAGCTGATTTCGAACAATTAAGCGAAGCCGCGAAACAGCAGGCTTTCAAATTCGAAGCGCATGACTTGTCATACGATGAAAGCGCCGCAGCATTGGTTGCGGACACCCTTGATGTCATCCGGTCAATTAAAGACATTCAACGGTTTGGGGGCGAACGTGCCGCCCACCGGTTCATCATTAGCAATTGCCAGCAAGCTTCCGATATCTTTGAGCTGATGGAACTGTTCTTGTGGAGTGGTTGGGATTCGGGGTCGTTGTTTATCGACTTTGTACCCCTTTTTGAAACCGTTGACGACCTCACCCGGGCCGCAGATGTCATGCAGGCGTTATATACCCACCCGTATTATACGGCGCACCTCAAGCGCCGGGGCAATCAGCAGACCATCATGCTTGGGTTTTCAGACAGTACCAAGGATGGCGGGTATTTGATGGCTAATTGGTCGATTTACAAGGCCAAAATAGAATTGACGGCCATTGCGCGCCAGCACGATATTGATTTGGTCTTCTTTGACGGCCGGGGTGGCCCACCTGCGCGCGGCGGAGGCAAGACGCAACGCTTTTATGCATCGATGGGACAGGAGATTGCCAACGATCACATCCAATTGACCATACAAGGTCAAACCATCAGCAGCCAGTACGGTTCGCTGGATTCGGCCCGCTACAATATTGAGCAGTTGCTTCATGCCGGCCTCACCTCGCACATCGGGCGGAAGGATGGCGATACGCTGTCGGTGGAAAAGAAGCAGTTGATAGAATACATGGCCCACGTCAGCCATGAGCAGTTTTTGGCGTTGCGGCACGATCCGTTATTCCTCAAATACCTCGAACGGTTCAGCCCGCTTAAGCTCCTGTCACAGATCAATATCAGCAGCAGGCCCGTAAAGCGAAATTCGGATAAAGAACTCCGCTTGGAAGATCTGCGCGCGATTAGCTTCGTAACCTCCTGGAGTCAATTAAAGCAAAATATACCCGGATTTTACGGCGTGGGATCAGCGCTTAAGAAAGCCGAAGATACCGGCAAATGGGAGCAAGTAAAGGAACTTTACGAAACGTCAGGAATGTTTAAAACCGTCATCGACAACTGCATGATGTCAATGTCAAAATCAAATTTTGACCTGACCTCTTATATTCAACATGACGAGGTATTTGGCGGCTTCTGGAAAAAAATGCGTGAGGAGTATGAGCGTACGAAGCAATATGTGCTGAAACTGAGTGGAAGCAAGGTACTGATGGAAAATTACCCGGTAGAACGTGAGTCCATCGCCATGCGCGAAAAGATAGTGCTTCCCCTTTTAATCATTCAGCACTATGCCATAAGAAAACTGCAAAAAGGGGGCTTGGAAGAACATGACCGTGAAGTGTTTGCCAAGTTGGTGACACGCACGATTTACGGTGTGGTCAACGCCGGACGGAATTTGGCCTAATGGGGGCTTGATGTGACAAAATTGTTGGTAGGCGTCACATTTTTTAGCTATGTTTGTTGCTTCAAATAAACAAATAGTGTAGCCTTTTAAAAATTTATAGTGTATGAACTTTAAACACATTTCCAGGATTGCGGGGTTGTCTTTAGTTGTAGCAATAAGTTCCTGTACAAGGCATGCGGGGGAACCTGTCAGCCGGGCAGTGCTTTACAACAATGAAACGGACGTCGATACGGATGGATACGTCTTTTTTAAGTTGTTACATGAAAAGGCCAAGTTTGAAACTCAATTGGCCACGTATGTGCAATCGGCGCCCGCTTCCTCAGCAGCGAAGGAATTGGCGGCAAAGGTTATTGAAACCTATGAAGGGATGATTCCGGAGTTGGAAAGCCTTGCCGAAGCTCATTTTGTGGTGCTGCCGGATCCGGGGATGCCTGGTTTTTCGGTGCCACATCATTTTTCAACTGACAGTTTGGGAAGTTTCAGCAGCGAAGCCTACATTGCGCATGTTCAGCATGAGCAAGGTACTATTTTAGAGCAATTGAGGCGAGCCGAACGGAATACCGCTAAAACGTTGAGGACATACGCCCACGAGAAGTTACCAGCGGTAGAAGAGGTTTTTGCACTTTCGGGCGGCAAAGCTGATCACGGGGCTCACCACTGATAAACAAGTATTGCCATGTCAAAAAAAAGCATTGTCACCGGTATTTTGTCTTATGGGATGTCGGGGAGAGTCTTTCATGCGCCATTCATTCACGAAAAATCGCGGTTTGAATTGCGAGCTGTGGTGGAGCGGCATGAAAAACGGGCACATCAACGATATCCGTCCGTTATCAGTTACAATTCGGTAGAAGAATTGCTCAATGATGAAAAGATAGAGCTTGTCATCGTTAATACGCCCAACGACACCCATGTAGACTATGCGACACAAGCATTAAAGGCAGGAAAGCATATCTTGGTAGAAAAGCCATTCGCCCCCAACAGCGATGATGCTAGACGGCTGTTCAACTTAAGTAAGGAAGTAGGCAAGCATGTGATGGTTTTCCAAAACCGTCGTTGGGATAGCGACTTTAAATTGCTTAAACGTGTGGTTGAACGCCAGACATTGGGAGAGTTGATCGAATTGCATGTGCGGTTCGATCGATACCGTATGGAGAAAAGTCCCAAAACCTTCAAAGAACAAAAGATTCCAGGGAGCGGAGTTTTATATGACTTAGGCCCCCACCTGCTTGATCAAGTGATTAGCTTGTTCGGAAAGCCGGAAAAGAGCATAAAAATAGTGTCCAGTCATCGCCCAGGTTCGGAGGTGGATGATTTTTCCACGCTTGTGCTTACCTACCCCAAAGGATTTACCGTATTTATCCACGCCAGTCTATTGGTGGCCAATCCCTTGCCAGCGTATGTACTACATGGCACGAAAGGTTCGTTCCAAAAAGTACGGGCAGATGTGCAGGAAGATCAGTTGCAAGGGGGGATTTCCCCGAAAGATCCGGGGTACGGGATAGAGCCTCCGGGAAAAGAGGGATTGATTACCCTTATTAAACCGAACGGCGACCGCGAAATGCGCTATCGGGAAGCATTGAAAGGCGATTATAATGATCTGTTCAATGCCGTATATGCACAAATACGGAAAGGAGAGCCCTTCCCGGTCAAACCAGAGGAAATCCTTTGGCAAATGGAAATCCTGGAGCAGCCGGCCTGGAACGGGTGACAGTAGCGAATGAAATCAAGTATAGTAAATTCCGCCGTCAAAAACGTGAAGCCTATTATCAATACGATGTTTGGTCATGGTGAATTAACACACGATTAACACTAACAAAACTTTGCATTGTTATTATTGGCCCATTCACTTAAGACGGCCGTATGTTAACAGTTGTGAAGCGAAAATTCCCCCTAATAAACCGAGAGCTAAGTTGGTTGTATTTCAACGAGCGGGTGCTGCAGGAGGCTGCAGACAAGACAGTTCCGTTGATAGAACGGCTCCGGTTTTTGGCTATTTTTTCTTCCAATCTGGATGAGTTCTACCGCGTAAGGGTGGCAACGCTTAACCGCCTGGTAGATATAAACAACAAAACCAAGACCATGCTCGGGTTCAACCCGAAGAAAATCTTAAACGATATTAAAAATATCGTGGTCCGGCTCGAGAAGCGGTTTGACTACCTCTACGAACAGGAAATTATCAAAGAGCTGGAAGCACAGAAGATTTTCATCATCAATGAACAACAGCTGAATGTCGCACGGGGTAGTTATGTGCGGGAATATTTTCGACGGCATGTATTGCCCACGCTTGTTCCCATTATGCTGGAAACCGACAATGCGACAAAGCCGTTTCCCGAATTGAAAGATAGGCACATTTACTTTATCGTAAAGCTGACCTTCCGTAAAAAAATCAGGTATGCGCTCGTCGAAATACCCACCACGATCATGTCGCGCTTCCTGATATTGCCCGAAAACAAGGGGCTGAAGTTTATTATCTTGCTGGATGATATTATCCGATACTGCTTGGATGACCTGTTTTTCATCTTTGAGTACGACACCATAGAGGCGTACAGCATACAGCTTACGCGCGATGCCGAGTTGGACATTGATGCCAACATGAGCGAAAAATTTGTAGACGCCTTGTTGCACAGCCTGCAACGGCGGGACAAAGGGCGGCCTATGCGGTTGCTGTACGACAGCGACATACCGTTGGATGCACTTAATTATTTGGTTTCTCGTATGCTATTGGACCCGGAAGCACTCATTCCGGGCGGCCGGTACCACAACTTTAAAGATTTTGTCGATTTTCCAAATGTAGGCGGTCCATTATTGGAATACCCGCCCATGCCCCAATTGCGTGTCAGCAACATGGATTTGGGCCGAAGCATATTTAGCCAAATGGCGCAACGTGATTACTTGGTGAGCCTGCCCTACCAATCTTTCGACTATATCGTCCATTTCTTGCGGGAGGCAGCGATAGATCCCAAGGTTAAGGAAATCAATATCTGTCTGTACCGGTTGGCCGAAAACTCCAGTGTCATCAATGCACTCATCAATGCTGCACAAAATGGTAAAAAGGTCAACTGTTTACTGGAGCTGAAGGCCCGTTTTGATGAAGAGGCAAATATCTATTGGCGTAATCGGCTGGAGGAGGGAGGCGTGAATGTAAATATTGGCGTCGTCCAGTATAAGGTGCACGCGAAGATCTGCCTCGTTGCGCGCCGTGAAAAGCGTGGATTGGTCTATTATGCCAACCTGGCTACGGGCAATTTCAACGAGAAAACAGCCAAGATCTACTGCGATCACAGTTTGTTTACCGTCAACCCGTTGATTACAAAAGATTTGAGACGTCTTTTCAAGGGGCTGGAAAAGCAGACGTTCCATCGCGGGTATAAGACCATCATCACCTCGCCTTTGGAAACCCGCCAGCGATTGTATCAACTGATCGCCAACGAAATAACAATAGCGAAATCCGGAAAACGGGGTTACATGATTTTAAAGATGAACAGCTTGTCCGATGAAGGAGTGATTGAGAAGCTTTATGAAGCCAATAACGCGGGGGTGACCATTCAGCTCATCGTACGAGGCATGTGCTGCCTGGTGCCTGGGCAAGCTGGTTTTAGCGAGCGTATCACCGTGAGGAGCATTGTAGACCGTTATCTGGAGCATGCACGCGTATGGATATTTGGCAATGGGGGAGAGGAGTTGATTTACCTGTCGTCTGCTGATATGATGACCCGCAACATCGATCGCCGGGTAGAGGTGGCGTTTCCGATTGTCGACGCACGTGTCCGAAAAGAAATTCGCGACATCATCGACATCCAACTGAAAGACAATAGCAAAGCCCGTGAAATAAACCAACTGAATAATAACCGATACATCGGTGCCAAAAGCAAAATCAGGCATCGCGCACAGGAGGACATTTACAATTATCTGAAATATAAATCATAATCAATCGTGAGGTACGCAGCTATAGACATCGGATCGAATGCAGTGAGGCTATTGATAGCCGATATTATTCAAAACAATGACATCGTATCATTCAAAAAAAACACCTTGGTGCGGGTGCCATTGCGCCTTGGCGACGACGCTTTTATCGACCGTAAGATATCTGAGCCAAAAGCGGTGGATTTGGTGAAGACGATGTCGGCATTTCGCAATCTGATGGATGTATATCGAGTAAGTGAATACATGGCCTGTGCCACCTCGGCCATGCGCGAAGCTGAAAACGGCGGCGTTTTGGTCAACGAAATCAAGGATACCGGGATTGACCTGCAAATTATCGATGGGAGCGAAGAAGCGCGGATTATTTACAGTAGTCACATCGAGCAGCACCTCGGAAACAAAAAAGCATATTTGTATATCGATGTGGGCGGAGGCAGCACGGAGCTGTCGGTCTTTGCCGATACCAAACTCGTCGCTTCTGCATCGTTCAACATCGGTACCATCCGTATCTTAGACAACCAAGATAAAGAGGAAACCTGGGAAGAAATGAAAACCTGGGTAAATACGCATACCCGTATGTTTAAAGCGGTTTATGGCATCGGCACTGGCGGCAACATCAACAAGCTATCAAGGCTGGCGAGTGATAAGGAGGACAAGCCTATTTCTTATGCCAAATTGAAATCGCTGCATGAGTACCTCAGTTCGTTTTCGCTAAAAGACCGAATCAATGTATTAGGCTTAAACAATGACCGTGCAGATGTCATCATTCCCGCATGCGAGATTTTCCTTACCTTGATGAAGTACGGCCACTTACGGCAGATTATTGTGCCCAGGGTGGGGCTGGTAGATGGAATTATCCAAACATTGATTGACAAACACCTTTTGCCGACTTTGCAAGAGACAGCAATTAGCCGATAAATTGCGTTTTTCTCAACCGGCAAACCTGCCTTTTGGCGGCAGATAAGCGAACGGCAAAATTGTTTTATATGCAGTTTCTTTAAACTTGCATATCAATACAATTTTATCTAAGTTTGCGCCAGTAAAAAATCCTCTGCGGAAGTGGCGAAATTGGTAGACGCACCATCTTGAGGGGGTGGCGCCCTACGGGCGTGGCAGTTCGAATCTGCTCTTCCGCACAACGAAGAACACCGCTGCGAAAGCAGGGGTGTTCTTCGATTTTATGCAACTTAGAATTCTTTTTCGCCAAACTCACTTCCGGGAAGCCTGAGCTGACGGGTCAGCCTGTTTAGGTTAAACGAGAGGTTGAGCATAATCACGTCAGTCTCATAAATGTAATTTGTTGTCGTGTAGAAATCAGGTGCCCAGGTCGTAATCCGTTGTTCGTTGCTAGGCAAGAGTCCCATCCCGATGTTCTGCCATTGCACAAGCGCAGTGAGGGCGCCGTCGAAAAACGTGTGTTTCAACGATAGATTGGGCGAAAGGAACCGGGAATCTTCCCCTTGCACCGTTGGCCGGGCAGATAAATAGTTTACATTGCCCTGGATACTGAACTGCTGAGTTAGCTGGAAGTTTGCATTTCCGTTGATGGCATATACCCACGCTTGGTTCTCCATTTCGTCGGCGTAATCGAGCACTACCCCACGCGTTGTACTCCGGTATGCGTTGGATCCAAGGTAAAGTTGGGCCCATTTTACCGGATTGTAATTGATGCCAAGCTCTACACCTGCCCGGACCGCCCTATCGGCGTTGGTGAAAACGCGATTCAGGATGGTGTCGGCAAACACACTGTTGACGCGCTGGATAGGATTTTGGATATCCTGGAAATAAACGGTGGTAAAGACAGAGCCGCCCTTAAAATCCCGCACGATGCCCAGTTCAGCCAGGTATATAAATTCAGGCAGTAGGTTTGCATCGCCCTGCTCGAGCGTTTCAGAATGTTCCCGTTCGGGAATTGGGTTTAGCTCAAAATTACTGGTCCGTTGCACCCGGCGGCTTAGCCCACCTTTGACTTTCCAGCGGTCGTCAATCGTGTACAAGACGCTTGCTGAAGGGAAAAGGTTATGTAGGTTCAGCACATAGTCGTCGTCGCCCAGTGAGCGGACCCGCAAATCCCGGTTTGCATACTCATAGCGCAGACCGCCCATGTATGCCAGCTTACCACTGTTGCCCGAATATTGCGTATAGACGGAGTGAATCTGGTTGACCGCGACGACATCGCCACTGAATTCCGGTACGGCTGCGAAACCCAAGTCGCCCGCTTCCTTAACCTCGTAGATAAACCTGCCATCTTGCGCATCCCGTCGGTATTGATAGCCGGTTTCCCATACGCCATTCCAGGCAGGGGTAGAAAAGTCGATTTTGCTACGGATCCCGTCAAGCGGATTCCGGTAGGTGCTTACCGTATTTTGGACGGTATCAGACAACTCAATATTGCGGTTCAGGGTTGATCCGTACAGATTGGCCCGTTCATAAAGCGTGGAGAAACTTAATGACGAACCGTCCCCAAAGCTGTGGGTATAATCAAAATTACCCAGCATGAAATTGCCCTGCTTACGTTGAAGGTTGGCATTGAAGTATTGCCTTTGGCCGATGGTTGCACCCGTTATTAGGTCTGTAGTGACGTTGTTGTAATTGATATCAGCCGTCCGATCTTGAAATTTATGGCCGGCGAAAAAGCCCAAGGAAAATTGGTTGCGTTTATCGGGCGTGTAGCTTACATTGAACCGGCCGCCGTAGTTGTATTTGTCAAAGCTGCGCTCTCCGTAGGACGGAAATGACGTCTTCCGATCGCCGATCACCGTGTATACATCACCGTCTCGGAGGCCCGCATTATCGTTGCGTAGGTAGTTAGCGCTTGCCGATATATCCCACTCGCGTTTCCGGTAATTGACTGTCACATCCGCACCGTAGCGCTGTTGGCTTTCCGGGTTCCCATAGTCTTCTATGGAAGGCAGGCCTCCCTGTAGGTTCGCCAAAAGTGCAAATCCGTCGTCAACCCCTTTTTTAGTGGTGATGTTAATGATGCCGCCCCTGCCATCGGGGTCATATTTGGCTGAAGGGGAGGTAATCAATTCGATGTGCTCTACCTGGTTTGCCGGTAGTTGACTCAGCATCGTGGCGGCATCCGTCTGTACGGGCTTGCCATTAATCAATACCAGAAACCCTTGCGCACCACGGAGTGTAATCTGGCCCTGTCCGTCCACCGAGACTGCGGGCATGTTACGGATTACATCGATGGCTGAGCCTCCTTTGGCAGCCTGGAATTGTTCGGCTTTATAAACCTGCTTATCTATCTTATTTATACTTTGCAACTGCTGTCCGGTTACCTCCACTTCATTGAGGAGCAGCGGGTTCGCTTCCAATCCAATCCGGCCCAGCTCGATGTGCTGGTTGCCGGTCACGGTTACCTGCGCAGATTCAGTCGGATTGTAGCCCAGAAACTGCAGGCGAACGAAGTAACTGCCCTGTTTCAGCCGGTCAAACTTGAAGGTGCCTGTTGTATCGGAGAGTTGCCCGTCGACCAGCGCCGAGTCACCAGCTTGATGCAATGACACGCTGACAAACCCCAGCGGCGTCCCCGCCGTCTGGTCAAATGCGACTCCCGCAATGGATCCCGTTTGCGCAAATGCCGGTACCGTTGCCAGCGAAAATAAGAAGCCGGCTAATGCCACATCGAACGTCAGACGGGTGAGGGCTGCCCGGAGCATATTTCCGGTATTCAGCATCAATTTCATAGTGAATCGTATTTTTTCCGCCGCAAAGATAAGTGCCTTGTGCTCCGCGAATGCGGTCGATTTGAAAATAGCACGGTATAAAACGATACACTAAATGATTAGCCGGTACGGCGGAAAGCATGCGGTGTCATACCGGTATGCCGCTTAAAATATTTGATAAAATGCGAGTTATCCCCGAAGTCCAGCTGAGCAGCTATTTCGCCCAAGGTCATGTCCGTGTAAAGCAGCAGGCGTTTGGCTTCATTCACGATATGCCGAGCCAATACGGAAGTTGCAGAATCACCGACCGCCTTCCGGCAAGCGGTATTGAGGTTTTGCGGCGTTGTGTTCAACAGCTCGGCGTAATGCGCCACGCTGTTTTGTAACGTTTCGGTCTCGCCAAGAAGCGCCTCGAAACGCTGGAAGGTGTCAACGGCGTTTATGTGCCTCGGTCGTTCCGACGGGGCTTGTTGAAGTATTTTGGCCAGCAGTGCTTTCAGCAAGCCTTCCATGATTTCGCCGCCGAGGGAAACTGTCGGTCCGTACTGCCACTCAACAAGCAGCAAGTCGAAAAGTGAAACCAAGCTATCCGGCATGGTTATCGGTATACGCACATGCCCACTTAGCCTTAAAAGCAGGGCCTTCAAAGCCCTATCCGGGCTGTTGTCGACGTACGGTTGCTTAATAATCATGACGTAGCCTTCAGGCTCGCCCTCCAGCGCCCAGTGATGCACTTCTTCTTGGCGAACGATAAACAGCACCGGCGGTGTCACGTTGTAGTGTCTCCCGTCGATGGTGTGGATGCCGCCACCTTTCGTGAGAAATATGAATTCCATATAACTGTTGTGCCTATGCGGTGCAGTGCGGCGGATATCTTTCTTAAATCTCGCGATTTTGATATATTGATAACCTTCGATTTTGTTTTTTACTTCAAGCATGGCGAGTTGAAATTCTGTGTTGTGTATGTCGGTGCCTATATGCCGGCAACCATCCGATTTTTAGTCAGTTAGAAAGGCATGTAGAAAAGCAAACTCCATTGTCTCTTTTGCGAAACAACGTTTTTGCAGGTTTGTTAGTATCTTAATTGAAAGGTAAAAAAAACAAAGGAGAAACATTATGGCTATTGTAAAAGTAATTGAGGTTATCGCCTCTTCAGATTCCAGTTTCGACGACGCCATCCGTAGCGCGGTAAAGGAGGTGTCAGCGACCGTGAAAAATATTGACTCGGTATACGTTAAAGATTTCAAAGTACATGTAAAGGATGGTGAAATCACATCCTATGGTGCTATATGCAAAGTTTCGTTCCGGGTCGACCGAAGTGAAACGCATTAAGGGTTATCCCGTTTAGGAATTTTTATCTCCGCGCGCTGCTTGGGGGTCAGTTCCTTGAATTTAGCATACGTATCCATAATATACAGGCGTAGATCAGATTCGTCTGCCGCAGCTAAAAATTCGACGGTGGGCCGGTACTTGGTCATGTACAATTCCAGCTCCTCGCCTTTAAGGGGGGTGACAGCCATGACCGCCTCCGGGGTGAAGCGGGCATCGATTTTGCGACGTTCCTGCTCAGCGAGCAACAACCGGTAGCGTAGCCGGGCCTGCCGGCCTTCCTGCCCCAGCCAGCGAGATGGCGAGAGACGCAGTCCACCCCGGTGTTGGGACGTTTCGGCAACCTGCCCTTCTTTCCGGGCACGTTCGATTTCCGTTGCCAGGCGGCTGTCGGTCATCGCCTGTATCTGTACCTCGTCAATCTGGATTGCACTGCCATCGGGAGTCATATATACCCGCTTTATATCAAATTCAATGACCACAAGCGTATCTGTACGGTAGCCGGGGTACTCAAATTGCAATCGCTCATTTTTCTTGACGGGAATAGTGAACTTTCCATCCGCCGAGCTTTCTGCCAGTTTCCCGGTGTTCAGGTTTTTGATTTCTACGTAGGGGAGGGGTTCTCCACTGTTTAGTTCCAGTACATAACCGGTGAGCACAGTGTCCTGTGCTGCTACGGTATGCGCGATGATCGCCATGAGTATGATATGCAGTGCCCTGATTAAGAGCCTGGCCATATGGAATCTGAGTCTTAATTTCGAGCACTGCATAGTGGGCAATTTGTCTATTATCTATTTCTATTTTATCTATTGTGCGTTAGGGGCTTCCCAACGGTTGTTATCCGGATTATGGTCAGGATACACTTTGTCCGGATCCAGTTGTACGGCGGTTACCTCTTCGGTGGTTGGGTATCTGAAGGTCCATGTCGCGTTGCGCTCCCATACTTCCACAGGCAATTTCACGCGGTGCGTAGTTCCGCTCTTCGTGGTGATATCCGCTACGATGGGCATGGGCAGTTTTTCGAGGTTATCAACGGTGATAAGCACGCCCTTGCTGGGGTCATTGTCATAATATACCACATTGCGTACCGCTTGGTCAAACCGCCAGTTGTACTGGAACCATCCACGCCAGAACCAGTTGAGGTTTTCGCCCGCCACGTTTTCGATGGTGCGGAAAAAATCATCCGGTGTGGGGTGCTTGTATGCCCAACGGTGAAGATAGGCTTTAAACGCACGGTCAAATCGCTCGGGGCCAAGGATCTCATTGCGGAGCAACCGCAGGCCATAGCCGGGCTTAAGGTAGGCCAACATGCCGATGTTGCGCTCCTGCATATTCTGCGGGGCGCTCATTACCGGCTCAAGATCGGGCCGAGTAAGCGCCTGTGCCAACCGATTGGCATCGCCCATGGGGCGGTAATATTCACCGTTGTTGAACGCTTCGGTAGACAAATCGTTGATAAACGTATTGAAGCCTTCATCCATCCACGCATGTAAGCGCTCGTTGCTACCCACAATCATCGGAAACCAGATATGGCCAAATTCATGATCAGTCACCCCCCAGAGCCCTGCGCCCTTGGATTTGAAGCTGCAAAAAACGATGCCCGGATATTCCATGCCGCCGATATCTGCCGCCACGTTTACGGCCACCGGATAGGGATATTCCATCAGTATTTTTGAGTAAAATTCGATGGACGCCTTGGTGTATTCCGTAGAACGCTCCCAGGCATTGCCACCGTTGCTTTCTACCGGATAGGCCGATAGCGCCAACGAGCTGTTGCCGCTGGGGAGATTGATTTTCGCGCCATCTACGATAAACGCAGGCGACGATGCCCACGCTACGTCATGCGACTTATCGAGCCTGAACTTCCAGGTCAGCTCCTTTTTGCCCTGCGGACGGGAAGCCGGTTGTGTCACTTCCTCTGCCGAGCGGATGATCACAGTTTTGTCGCTCTTTTTCGCCTGTTCCAGCCGCTTTACCTGTTCGGCGGTGTAAACTTCTGCAGCGTTGAGAAGCTCGCCACCCATAACGACGATGTGGTTGGCCGGAGCGGTGATATCCACTTCATAGTTGCCGTATTCGAGGTAGAATTCACCAGGGCCCGTATAAGGCTGCACATTCCAACCGAGGATGTCATCGTATACCGCTACCCTTGGAAACCACTGCGCGATAGCGAAAATTTTGCCGTTCTGTGTTTCCAATACGCCCGTGCGGTCTGCACCGTGCGTGGGTACCACATAAGAATAATCAATGCAGATGGTTGTTTTGCCGCCATTGGGTTGCAATGGTTCCGGTAGCAGTACCTGCATGCGCGTATCGGTGATGAGGTGCTCGGCATCATTGCCATTGCCGAATTTAACGGATTTGATGTCGTAACCGCCATCGAAATCCGATTGGGCATCGCCATACCGGCTTCTGGTCAGTGGGACAATGAGGTGTCCGCGGCCTTCCTGCGAAAACATATTTTGATCGAGCTGCAACCAGATAAATTCCAGTTCATCCGGACTATTGTTGGTATATTCCATGGTCACGGTCGCTGTGATTTCATGGGTGTTGTCATCCAGTTTGGCTGAAATTTTGTAATCAACGGCGTTCTGCCAGTATTTGGGTCCCGGCATTCCACTTGCTGAGCGGTACTCATTGCCATTGTTTTTGTAGAAAAAAGGATTAAAGGCCTCTTTGTAATCGTATTTGCTTTCCACGGCCTGCGAATGCACCGTTGACGGCAATACGGCCGCCAGCAATGCTGCGCCGATAATACTCGATATAACCGATTTATTCATATGTGTTGAGTTTGTTATGGACTATTTTAGTTTGGCGTTGTACTCCGTTTCGTCAAACCCCAAAATGATACCCTTCGGGCTTTCGATGACGGGCCGCTTGATGACACTGGTTTTGGTGCGCATGAGCTGATTGGCGGAGGCAGCATCAACGACGGCGCTTTGTTCCGCTGGCGAAAGCTGCCGCCATGTGGTTCCCCGTTTATTCACCAAGCGTTCCCAGCCGGTCTGTTCTTCCCAGGCATGGAGTTTCGCTTCTGAAACGCCTTCTTTCTTGAAATCGTGGAAGGTATAGGGGATATTGTTTTCTTCCAGCCACGATAGGGCTTTTTTTACCGTATTGCAATTTTTAATTCCGTAAACGTGCATAATTGAACTATATGCTAGCAAACTTAAAATTTATATCCAAAATTCCCGAAAAAAAGCCAGTTTAATTTCCACCTTGCTGGCCACCGCCGGCCGAGTCGTCATTTTTGATGCCGCGCCGGTTTTTCCGTATCTCATCTTTCAACCGGCCGAAGCGGTAGGAGAGGCTCATGTTGAAAGAACGGTAGTAATTCTGCGAAAATGACGATTGCGTGAAGCTGGGCCCGGCCATGTCATTGATGTAGTTGCGGAATTTGTTAAATGGATTGGATATCGAACCCGAGAGGCTCAGTTTTTCCTTGATCAAATCCTTGGAAGCACTGATCCCATAGTACGGAAAGGCATTGCTTTGCCCTTGCAGCATGATGTAGGGCGTGCTGTAGCTAAAATTGCCATTGAGGCGCCATCCATCGTCAAGCATGTAGCTCAACCCTCCATAGATATATCCGCGCATGCCTGAGTTGCGCGTCTCCTCGCCGTCAACGATACCTTCCAGCCAAATGTAGCTCATATCGCCGCTTACATTTAAATTGAGCTTTTTGGTAATGGGGTAATTGATGCTGATGTTTGTGCCGAGCGATCGGTCTTTGCCGATATTCTCAAATGTGAATCGCGAGACGCCGGTTTCGGCGTTGTAGTTGATAAGCCGCTGAATGGTGTTGTTGGCGAAGGAGTAGTTCAGGCCAATGTTGATGCTGGCTTTACCGAAGCTGCTGTAGCGCAGGTTAAAGTTGTTATTCAGCACGGGCCTTAGGTCAGGGTTCCCCGAATACTCAAAGTTGGGGTTTGAGCGGTCGACAAACGGATTAAGGTTCCATATGCCCGGGCGCTGTACCCGCTGGGTATAGCCCAGGTTCAAGGTCTTGCCTTGCTTGAGTATGTGATTGATGGCTATTGAAGGGATGAAATTGAAATAATTCTGGTCGACATTGGAATGGCTCGAAATAAAATCCGCTTTGACGATAGTCTGCTCGGCACGCAGGCCGGCACTGAATCCCCATTTTTCCAGCTTGTACTGGTAGGAGTTGTACGCACTGAGGATGTATTGGTTGTTTTCATACGTATTTGTCTGCGTGGGGTCCTCAACGAACGAACCGGTCGCCTCATCAAAATTTGCCGAACGGAAGTCGCTGTTGTTCAATCGGAAAATACCTTTGACGCCGCCCTCGATATTCAGCTTGCTGACGGGATGCACGTAATCAAGCTGGACGGTATGTTCGTCTTGCGTGCCATCGTTTGTTTGGTTGTAATCCGGTATCTGGTAGTTGAACCTTTCCGTGATACGCATGCGGTTGTCTTGTGCATCTGTGTAGCTGCTAAACCGGTAGGAAAAGGTAAGTAGTTGGTCCTTATTTTGTTTAAAGCCCTTTTGATAGTTAAGTCCGCCATGATACCCTCCCCAACGGCTTTTTCCCCTGTTGTAGAGGTTGAATTCTTGAATGGGTGCCCCGTCAAAGGTACTGGTGTTGGAGAATTGGCTCAAATCGTTGCCGAACTGGCCCAGGTTTACGCCGATTTCTCCCGTGATGAGGTTTAGGCTGTCGATATCATAGCTGAGCTCGGTACCCAGGTAAGTAAAATTGCTGGTTCCTTCGTTGAAGCCGTTCTGAAGCAAAATATTGGGTTGGCCTATGTGGGTTGTCCGCTCATAGTTGCTTTGGGTCTGTGGGCGCTGCGATAGGCTACCTCCGAAGTAGGCCGATGCGCCGAATTTGCCCTGTTTGATGGTTACCGACCCGCCAACTCCCGGTCCACCTGCTGGCGCACGGTAATTGAGGTTGACCGATCCGCGGTAGCCGTTGTCGACGTTTTTGTTGGTGATGATGTTGATGATCCCTGCCAGCCCTTCGCTTTCATACCTCGCCGGAGGTGTGGTAATGACTTCAATTTTTTCTATGGACTCCGCGGGCATCGCCTTTAGCACCTCTTTTGGATTGCGGGCGATCATGTCGGACGGTTTGTTATTGATGAAAATCCGGTAGTTGCCATTACCTTGCAGCAAGACATTCTCGTCGCCATCCACCGAGAGCAGGGGTACCTTTCGCATCAGATCCAACGCGGTGAGTATTTTGCTTTCCGGGTCAGCCTGCACATCGTATGTCAGCCGGTCTATATCCTGCTTGACAATCGGACGGGTCGCCGTGATGACCACCTCGTCGAGCGTCTCCGCTTCAGACGAGAGTTCGATTTTGCCCAAATCCAATTCTGGCATGTCGGCAGTCAGCTCAATCGGAAGTTCTCTCGATTTATAGCCCACGGCTACAAAAGCGGCTACATATTTCCCCCGCGCCAGGCCGGGTAGCTCAAATTTGCCTGAGGCATCGGTCAGGATGGTTTTGATTGCTGCACTATCCGTACGAATATTGACCGTCACGTATTCCAGGGCCTGATTACCGGCCGAATCCACAACTGTGCCGCGCAAAACGGCCGTTTTCTGCTGGGCCATCGATGTGAAGAAAGTAACAAGTAGGAGTAAGCCGATAACGGATAGCGATCTGTGTGCCATGGTAGCCATCTGATGAAGTATGAATGTTGTTTTAGTCTATATTTTAGCAAAGAAAGCAGTTTAAGTGATTATAAGTTGTTAATAAACGTTAAATGATGGTTAACAGATTGGCTTACCGCTACGATATAGCCGTTGGCCAATAGGCGTTTTGTTGCATCTATTTTTTTGTTTGGTGAGTGAAAGTTTGTATCATTGTGAGAGTAAAAACCAATTAATTCCCATTTATACCTCCATGGCGAAGGAAAAAGACCGTATCCGATTAAGGCAGCTAAAGGCAGGTGACGAGTCTGTGTTCTCCGAGATATACGACGCGCATTGGGAGTCGTTGTTTAAATACGTCATCCGGATTTTGCCGGATCAGGATGATGCGGCAGACATCGTCCAAGAGACGTTTGTGACATTTTGGGAACTTCGCAGGCAATTGGATGGCGTAAAGACGGTCAAAGCGTATTTATTTGTCATGGCGCGGAATCTTGCTTTCAGGCGATTCCGGGATTACGTAAAACGGACGGAGGTGGAGGATAAGCTCGCCCAGTTTTATGGAGATCCCGTGGTAAATTTAGAACAGTTGGTTGGAGCTAAGGAGTTAGCCAATCTCTTGGATGCCGAAATCGAAAAACTTCCAAAGCGCATGCGTGAAGTATTTGTGTTGAGCCGTAAAGAACACCTATCCTACAAAGAAATCGCAGAACGGCTCCATATTTCTGACCAGACCGTCAAAAAACAAATCAATAACTCATTGAAGTATTTACGTCTTAAGATTGACGAGGAATACATTCCATATTTAATGTTGCTCGTCATCATCGATAAACTGACGTGAGTACCATCTTTGTCAAATAATAGCGGATGGTCTGTATGTTTCGAGCTAAATCCCTATCTTCGTACCGATGGATAATTTTATCGTTTCGGCCCGTAAATACCGTCCAGCTACGTTTGACACCGTAGTTGGTCAACAGCATATAACGGTTACCCTCAAAAACGCCATAAAAAACAACCAACTCGCGCAGGCCTTTTTGTTCTGTGGTCCGCGGGGCGTTGGAAAGACCACCTGTGCACGCATTCTGGCGAAGACCATTAATTGCGGCCATTTGTCGGATGACACTGAAGCCTGCGGTGAATGCGACAGCTGCAAGTCGTTTCAAAACGGCAACTCCTTCAGCATACACGAACTGGATGCCGCGTCTAATAACTCGGTAGACGACATCCGGAATCTGATTGACCAGGTGCGGATTCCGCCTCAGACCGGTAAGTATAAGATATACATCATCGATGAGGTGCATATGTTGTCGCAGGCTGCATTCAATGCGTTCCTGAAGACACTCGAAGAGCCGCCTTCCTATGCTATTTTTATTTTAGCCACTACGGAGAAGCATAAGATTCTGCCCACTATCCTTTCGCGGTGCCAGATCTTTGATTTCAACCGCATCAAGGTAGCGGATATGGCCAATCACTTGGCTTCCATCGCTGCCAAAGAAGGGGTGTCGTATGACGCTGACGGATTGCATGTCATCGCACAGAAAGCCGATGGCGGTCTGCGGGATGCGCTATCCATGTTCGATCAGATCGTCAGTTTCTCTAACAAGCAGGTGACCTACCAAGCGGTTATTGACAACCTTAATATCCTCGATTATGATTACTATTTCCGGCTTACTGACGCGGTTATTGGGGAGGACTCTCCGGCTGCATTGCTTATACTCGATGAGATATTGTCCCGCGGCTTCGATGGCAGCCATTTTATCGGTGGGTTAGGGTCACATTTCCGGGATTTACTGGTGGCGAAAGAGCCCTCCACGCTGAAGCTGTTGGATACCAGTGATACTATCCGCCAACGATATTTGCAACAATCCCAGCAGGTGTCTTCGGGTTTGCTGCTTTCGGCATTGAATATCGCAAATCAATGCGAAATCAATTACCGCACCAGCAAAAACCAACGGCTCCAGGTGGAATTAGCGTTGCTGAAAATGTGCCATATCGCCTCGGCCATCCAGTTGGCAAAAAACGGAGCCGCGTCGGTAGCGGTTGAAAAAAAAAAGCCCAGTGAGTCTGTAACACCCACCAATGGCGCACCCACCAATGGTACGCCCGTCAATGGCATGGTGCAGGCTGCGACCGCTCCAGTGCAGGCCGTTCCCGCACCGGCTTCAGCCGTCGCAAGCACCGTCCACAGTGCACCGGTCGCCGATCCGCAGCCGCCGGTCACCGACCGCCCGTCGCCAGACTCTCAAAAAAAGCGGTCCTGGGGAGCGGTGAAGCTCAGTAATGTGATTCCCGATCTGAATACCATCTTTGACGACAAACAAGCGGCCGCGCAAACAGATGAGCCCGAGCTGCTGACAGGTGATGAGCGTGAGCCGTTCAGCCATGACGAGTTGCTGAAACACTGGCATGCCTTCGCTGATAAGCTGAAAGCCGAAAACAAAATTAACCTGTTTACACTGATGACGGCCAATCCCCCGCAGTTGTTGCCCGATTTTCAGGTAGGCGTAGTTGTGGAAAATCCCATCCAGCTGGATTTATTGAATGCTTCAAAAATCGATATCCTCAACGAGCTCCGTTTCAAGTTGCGAAATTTCGCCGTTGATTTGATACCCAAGCACGTTGTCAATGACTCCACGCGCAAGCCCTATACCGCGCAGGAAAAATACCAGGCCATGGCGGCCAAGAATCCGGCACTTGATACCTTACGGAAAGCCTTTAATCTGGGGTTGGAATAAATCGATTACCCTTATCCGCCGTATAGTGGTGTGATCGCGCCACTAAAGTCATGCGCGTTTAAGTTTCCGCTCACCCAATAGCCAGGCTGCTTTTCTCGGCGGCTCCAGCTTGATACTGGGCGAGCCTTCCGCATGTTTCCGGATATGGGCTACCACCTCGTCTACCGAATCGGTAAAGAGCAGGAGGTCCATGTCTTCGGGGCTGATGGTCTCTTCCTCCATCATGCGCTGTACATGGGCGATGATTTCCTTATGGAACCCAACCCCCATCACCACAATCGGAAACCGCTGGATTTTGCCGGTCTGGATGAGCGTTAGCGTTTCAAAAAATTCGTCCAGCGTGCCGAAGCCGCCGGGCAGGACCACGAAGGCGAAGGAGTATTTACGCAAAAGTTCTTTGCGGACAAAGAAATATTCCATGGTCACAAACCGGTCGAGGTAGGGATTGTGTTTTTGCTCATGTGGGAGCAGGATATTGCACCCTACAGAAAGTGCCCCCACATCTTTGGCGCCGCGGTTTGCCGCCTCCATGATGCCGGGGCCACCGCCGGTCATGATGGCAAAACCCAGTTTACCGATTTCGGCCGACACCTTACGGGCCAGTTCATAATAGGGGTGGTCTTCTTTAAAACGGGCGGAGCCGAATACGGTGACGCATGGACCGATGAAATGCAGCCCTCTGAAGCCCTTGAGAAACTGCATGACCACCCCGCCAACATATTTAAATTCCTTCCAGCGGGCGCGTGCGCCCTCCATAAATTTCTTTTCTTCCCTAAAAAACGCATTGCTCATCGTGTCATGTGTTATAATGGTTTACCAATTCAGTAGCTTCTTGTATGATTCTTCTCTTTTTCCGCGGCCCGCAGTCCAATGTTTCCAGGTGTGTTTTATCCGCAAGCAAATCTTTTACCAAGATGCAACTACGTGCCAGCAGCTGGTCTTTTTCGATTTTGTTGATGGTCGTCAGGCACGTGACTGGGTATAAGCCGGCGTTATCCACCCGGCGTTTGATGCTTTTATCCTCAGGATAATCCCAAGCGAGGAGATTCAGCCCATAGTATTGCGCAAAACGGATGGAATCGCTTGTCATATACGCGTTGGTGACCAGCCAGCCTGCTGTAAATCGGAGTTGCCTGCCAAAGAAAGAAAATTCGCGGCTGTCGAAATCCTTTACCCGCGATAAGAAATACATCGGGGTCGTAACCGTGATTTTCGCGTCCTCCGTATTACGGAATTTACATTCCACCAATAGCAACTCATCATCTTTTTGCGCCACCACATCCACCTCGTGGGTTACGGCGTTGCCGACCAGCAATTGGCTGGTTAAGGTTTGGTAATGAGCGTGTTCAAAAAGGCGCGCTACCCATTGTTCAAAATAATAACCCGCCGGTCCCAGGTTTTTGAGTGCCCGTTTAAGGCTATAGCGGGCAGCGAAAGAATCGGCCTCTCTTTTTAATAAGCGGAAAGCAAGTTTGTAAAGTTCACCGGTGCTCATCCCATCGTAAACCATCGTTTTCATCCTATCCCAGACCCCGTTTACGACATCTGGCGCTGCCCCAGATTTGGACAGCGAGCCTTTTAAACGATTGACGTCAAACGCAACCAATTCGCCTGAATATTTCTTGACACGCATAGCCGGAGATTTTCAACGGCGGCAATATGCATATTTTTTAGACGGATGCCAAATTTTGAAGGCGTGCAGCGAGCGTTATGGGGTGCGTTTTTCCACTAAGCCAGGCCACGGATCGCGGGCTGTTGGGGCTGCCACCTTTCCAGCAAGGCAGGCAGTTGGCCGAAATCGCCGATTTCGGCATCCGATATCTCCAGCTCATCGATCCCCCACTCTTCCCAGCCCATGACATTGAGCCAAATGGTCTTGCAGCCAACAGCCTTTGAAGGCAAGATATCCCGGTTGTAAGAGTCGCCCACAGCTACACACTCTTCAGGTGAATACCCGAGCCGGCTGACCCCTTTTTCGTATATCTCAGTATTGAAATGCATCGCCGATGTACTGGATTCCACAACATCTGCAAAATATTGTTTAATGCCGAATTCGGTGAGCACGGCATTTAGGTTGCCGTAGAAATTGGAAACAAGGACGATGGGGAATGTGCTCGATAAACGCTCCAAGATACGTTTTGTGCCCCTTAGCGTGCGCAGCGCTAAGTTATTGCATTCTTTGGCGATAGTCTGTACATTGTTGTAATCCAATTGATAGCCCTGCGCGGTTAAGTAGTCGAATTGCTGGGTGATTTTATGTACCAGTACATCCAGGAAGATATGGCTCGGTTTGATGACATCCTCGGAAGCTAATACCTGTTCGGAGTAGGTATACGCCCTGTTGAACACGGACTTGTCCAAGCCGATGATGTGCTTTTGAAATTTATGCCACAGGATGGCTCCCCAATGCTGCCCATTTGTATCAATGGTGCCCTCATAATTTAATAGAATCCCTCTGGTTTGCATGTTGTGAAGTTATTTGATCCAACAATCGACTGTTTGACTTTTTGTTTTTATTAGTCAAAAGTATAAATATTTTTTATCGTTTAATCCAACTTTTTTAGGTAGACGATAATAATGACTAATAAATTACAATTTGAATTTGATATTTTTATAAAGTGCTGTTTTTTAACTTTTTTTGCGGTAATTGAGGATTGCCCATCCGTTGAGAACGACGGCAAACCCCAGCATAGCACCCAGGTGCGGGAATACGTCGGCCCAGCCGCTCCCTTTAAGTACGATCATGCGCATGACTTCAACGAGGTAGCTGACCGGATTCAGGCGGGATACCGCCTTAGCCCACGGGGGCATGCTATCGATGGAGGTAAACAGTCCGCCCATCAGGATGAATATCATCATGAAGAAAAACATGATAAACATGGCTTGCTGCTGCGTATCGGTATAGGTGGATATCAGTAAACCGAAACCCAGTACAGCCAGCAGGTAAATGCTTATGAAGCCATACATTGCCGGTATGCTGCCCTTGGGGAAAATGCCGTAAATCACCCATGAAACCAATAAGCCCACGGTAAAAACCACATTGCCCAATACCCAGAAGGGAATGAGTTTGCCGAGAATGAAATGGTGTTTTTTAATGGGCGTCACATTGATTTGTTCGATGGTGCCGATTTCTTTTTCCTTAACAATATTCAGCGCAGAAAGGAATCCGCCCACCATGGTCAGCAAAATGGCCAGGATGCCCGGCACCATGAAAAACTGGTAGCTCAGCAAGGGATTAAAGCGGTTGGCCGGAATGACCTCGATGGTGGCCGCCGGCCGGAAGCGCGTAGGCGCTATCCATTCCATACGGATACCGTCGTTGTAATCGCGCAGGATGCTGGATAGGTAAGCACTTCCCAAACCGGCCTTTGTGCCGTTGATGGCGTTGACGGCGATGAACAATTGCTGGTGTCCGTTGCGGATCAGATCGCGCTCGAAACCGCGCGGTATTTCCAGCACGAGGTCGGCTTTATCCTGCTCAATAAGCCGGTAGGCCTCCTTGAAGGAAGCATGGTATCCCTGCAACCTGAAATAGCCCGAGGCGGTAATTTTCGCAACCAGTTGCTGCGCATAAGGCGAATGGTCGTGGTCCACCACCGAAAGGTTGATGTTTTTGACCTCGTAATCGGCCGCAAGCGGCAGGATGATAAGCTGCATCACAGGCATCACGATGATAAGCGCGAGAATGGCCCGATTCCTGAAAATCTGGCGAAACTCCTTTTGCAATAAAAATTTAACCGTTCTCATTCCAACCGTATCTTAAAACTCTTTAAGCTGATGACGAAGAAAAATAGCGTGATACCGCACAGTATCAATGTCTCCCTCCAGATCCCTTCCAAGCCTACCCCTTTGATCATGATGGATTTCACGATGATGTAAAACCATTTGGCGGGGACGATGTTGGCGAAGATTTGCAAGGGCACGGGCATGTTTTCAATCGGAAACATGAAACCGCTGAACATCATGGTGGGCAGCAGCATACCCATCAACGAAATAAGCATGGCTACCTGCTGTGATTTGGCCCTGATGGAGATGAAGATGCCCAATGTAAGACAAGTGATGATGAATAACGTACTTTCGGCAAAAAGCAACAGCCAGCTGCCCGCCACGGGGAGATCCAATACCCATACACTCATCGACAAGATGGACAGCACATTGACCAACGACAGCAACAAGTAGGGGACCGCTTTGGCGAGGATGACCCACATCGGCTTGAATGGCGAGACCAGCAAGACTTCCATGGTGCCCGTTTCCTTTTCACGTACGATGGAAATGGCAGTCATCATCACCGATACGAGCATCAGCACCAGCGCCATCACACCCGGTACAAAATTGGGTGCTCCTTTCAGCTGCGGGTTGTACAGCATCCGGACTTCGGGCGTGATCCGGTAAGGCAGCCCGTTGCCTTCATTCAGTTCCGTTTGGTAGTCCTGGATGATGGAGGAGACATAGCCGGTCAGCGTCGTTGCCCCGTTGGGGTCGGATGCATCCGCAATGACTTGTATTTGCGCGTGGTTTTGGTGGTTGAGGTCGCTCTGGAACCGGGCAGGGAATACAACGGCCAGTTTGATATGGCCTTCCTTGAATGCGGCTTCCATCCGACTTTTGTCCATCACGTTTTCCCGGACCTCAAAGTAGCTGCTTGCCGCAAGGCGGTTGATGATGTGCCTGGAGGCATCATCCCTGGCGTGGTCAATAACGACCACCTGAGCATTTTTGATCTCATTGGTGAGTGCAAAGCCAAAGATGAGGATCTGTGCGAGTGGCATACCGAAGAGTATAAGCAACGTTCTCCGGTCGCGCAGCACATGAAAAAATTCTTTTTTGACAAACGCGATAAACTGCCTCATGTTAGTCTCCTCTCTTTGCTCCGCGGGCCAATTGATAGAACACACCGTCCATCGAAGGCTCGCCGAATTGTTGTTTCAGTTCGCTTGGGGTACCCAAGGCGTTGATGCGGCCATCCACCATGATGGAGACGCGATTGCAATATTCAGCCTCATCCATGTAGTGGGTCGTCACGAACACGGTGATGCCGCTGGCGGCGGCCTCATGAATCAACGCCCAGAACTGCCTGCGCGTCACGGGGTCGACCCCGCCGGTAGGCTCATCCAGAAACACGATACGCGGCTCATGCAATATCGATACGGAAAATGCCAGCTTCTGTTTCCAGCCCAACGGCAGTTCGCCTACCAGCTTCCCGCGTTCGGCCTGCAGCCCCAGGCGCTCAATCAGCGCTTTGCTTTTGGATTGAAGCTGATGGTTGCTCAGGCCGTATATTCCGCCGAAAAAACGGATATTTTCGGCTACCGTAAGGTCTTCATACAACGAAAACTTTTGGCTCATGTAGCCGATGTGGCGCTTGATCTGCTCGGTCTGCCGGTAGATGTCAAATCCGGCAACAGTGGCCCGGCCAGATGAGGGGACGGACAGGCCGCATAGCATGCGCATGGCCGTCGTTTTGCCGGCGCCGTTGGCTCCCAAAAACCCGAATATTTCTCCTTTGTATACGTCGAATGTAATCGCGTTGGTTGCGATGAAATCACCAAACCGTTTGGTTAGGTTTTCGACAGTGATGACCGGTTCCCTAAGTGTCATGGCGTACAAGCATGTTAATGAAACAATCTTCGATGGTCGGTGCAATCGGCTTTACTTCAATATCGGCGAAACCTTCGGCCGTAAGGAATTGCGTCAGTTTGTCCGGCAGGTTATACCCACTCATGCCCCGTGTATCCAAATGGATAACTTCGCCGAATAAATAGCTATGCATATGCGGGTAATACGTGGATAATACGTGGATGAGACGTGGGATATCCGTGGCTTTAACGGCATATAAGCTGTTGGGGTAGGCGGCCGCGATCCCCTGCGGCGTGTCAATCGAGAGGATGCGCCCGTGTTGGATAAGCGCAATACGGTCACATAACGAGGCCTCGTCCATATAGGGCGTCGAAACCAGTATCGTGATGCCCTGCTGCCGGAGTCGCTTAAGCATCTCCCAAAACTCCCGGCGCGATACAGGGTCTACACCGGTAGTGGGTTCGTCGAGGAACAAAACGGTGGGCTTGTGTATCAACGCGCAGCAAAGGGCCAGTTTTTGTTTCATGCCGCCCGAAAGCCGGCCCGCGCGGCGCTTGTGAAAAGGGGCGATCTGTACGTAAATATCTTCAATGAGGTGGTAGTTTTCCTTGACCGTGGTATTGAATACCGTTGCAAAGAAATCAAGGTTTTCCTCGATGCTGAGGTCGGGGTAGAGCGAAAAGCGGCCCGGCATATAACCCACCTTGCTGCGTATCAGCTTGTAATCGTTCACGATGTCATGCCCGGCTACGGTAGCCGATCCCTTGTCGGGTATCAAGAGTGTGGCGAGCATGCGGAAGATGCTGCTTTTGCCTGCACCGTCCGGCCCGATGAGACCAAACAATTCACCTTTTTCTACCGAAAAAGAGACGTCATCCACCGCCTTGACCGTGCCGTGGGTATACGTTTTCGTAATATTCTTTAAACTAACCATATGTTCCTGTCATGTACGTTATCTTCTGTCGCCGGCAGTTATCACCGGCCACTATCAAACCGCATTTCGCCATACATGCCGATTTTTAGCAAACCATCGTTCTTCACACGGATTTTCGTCGCGTACACCAAGTGCTCACGTTCGTCCTTCGTTTGGATGGTTTTGGGTGTAAACTCCGCTTTATCACTTATCCATTCCACCAGGCCTTCATATTCGCGGTAGCCGCCGTCTGCACCATCCACCAGTACGGTCACCGGTTGATTCAGTTTGAGCTGGGCAAATTGGGGAGCGGTCACATATGCCCGGAGGATGATGGTGGAGAGGTCTGCGATTTTATAAAGCGGTTTGCCGGTTGCAGCCACTTCGTTTACTTCAGCATATTTCACGAGTACCGTGCCTTCCACGGGATTAACGATACGGCTTTTGGCCAATCGGTCTTCCAATTGCGCGATCTGGATTTCGAGCGGCAAGGCCTCCTGCGTGATGCTTGCAGTAGTAATGCCGAGCGACGATTGCTGCGCTGCGATCTGTTTCGTGATGATGGCCACCTGTGCATCGGCATCATCCAGCTGTTTGCGTGTAGCGGCGTCGGCTTTCACCAGGCCGGCTATCCGCTGCTGTTCGCGTATTGCTTGTCTCAGTTGCTCTTGCAGCGCAGCCACTTGAGCCTGGATGTCCGGCCGTTTGCTAAGCATTGCAGCGATTTGCGATTGAAGCTGGCTTTTTTGCAGGTGCAGTTGTGTACTATCCACATAACCCACGGCCTGCCCGGCATGGAGGTGCTGGCCTTCTACGACGTTCAATTCTTTGATGGCGCCGTTAGCTTCTGCCGATACGATGGTTTCCACCGCTTCGAATGTGCCAGCCGCATCGTAGTGATGTTGCTCCGGAGCGCACGCCGCCAATAAGAGGGAGGCGATGGTTATTGTTTTTGCGCTATTGATACGTTTCATTTTGATGTACATGGTGTTTGCTGTTTCAATCATGATGAGGTGTGATGTCCGTAACTTATAGATTCCCTGCTGTATATTGGCGATCGTATTGTGCTTTTAATAACTCGATTTCGTGCTGGATTTTGGCCAGTCTGGCATGATCTTCAGCATTGACTTCGCGCAAATAATCGGCGGTGTTGATGATGCCGTTTTCCAGCTGCGCAAGCGCAGCCGCTTTCACCGATGATCGGAGGGCGATGATTTTGTCGTCGCGCGCCAATAATTTTGCATATTTGGCTATTTCGGTGTTTTGTTGTTTCATGGCGAGGTCGGTATTGAATAGAAAAACATCCTTTTGCACATCGATGATCTTTTTCCGGATGTCCAGCGTTGCCTTTTCTTTCTTTAAGGTATAGAAGCCAGACAATGGAATGGCCAGCCGGATACCGCCGTAGTAATAGGCTTCAAAATCATTGCTCAGCATATTGAGTGCCGGACGGCCCAATCCGCCCTGCATGAATAAGCCAAGCCGGGGCCTGTTTTTCGCTGTCAGCAGTTTGCGATCCACGTCTATGCTACTTTGCTGCTGTGCATACCATCCCAATTCGGGGCGGTTGATCGCCGCCGTTGATGGGGCAGCCTCCGGCCGTTCCAAAACGGTATCTTCATCCAACTGCTGGTTGATGAATAAACCAAGCATGTGCAAATAAGCGGTTCGCGTGGTTTGCAACGCTATATTGTGCTGTTCGGCCTTGAGCAATTCGGCTTCCAGTAAACTTCCGCTGCTTTTCAGTGCCGTGCCATTGGCAATGGCAGCCCCGGTTTTTGCCATGCCTGCCTGGATATCGTTTATCAACAGTCCGGTTTGTGCCAATTGGGCATCCAGCAAAAGCACGCCAAAAAACAACTGGGTGACACGCTCCTTTATTTGATACTGTGCTACGTTCACCGCTTGTTGCTCTACCTCAGCCGCAGCCTCGATGGCCGCTTTTTGCAGTTTAATGCGGCCACCGTCATAGAGGCTTTGGTTAACTTCGCCAAAGAGCTTGTATTGATCATTGCTCAAGGAGGGGACATCCGCACCCGGCAGTTGTATCGGAAGTTGGGTTACCGCCGACTGATAGGTGGCTTGCCCATTGACATTGATTTGTGGCAGGTAGCCGGTATGTGCTTGCTCGGTAGCATATTTAGCGCTTTGGGCTATTAAGTCATATTGCTTCACCAAGGGATAGTTTGCCGTGGCTAATGAACAGGTTTCCCGTAGCGTAAGCGATCGCGTCTGTGCGCGGAGCGGTGGCTGAAAGAGCAGCAGGCACCAGCAGATGGATAGGGCAGTGTGTTTAATCATTTTGTTTATTCTTTTGAATTAATCATTTGATTAATATTTGGGTAAAAAAATAGGACGGCATGATGCCGTCACGGTGTTTCCAGCATGGCCTGAAACCATATTTTTATTAATTTTTTCCGTTCATTTATCAGGGTGATTGCCCGTTCGGACGTGATTCCGGTAATCAGCTGCAGCAGCGGCTTGCCGATAAACGGAAAGATAATCAAGCCCAGCATGTTGAATATGAAGTGCAAAGGATCGATATCGGGGCGTCTTGCTGCCAGTTGTTTGAAGAATGCAGAATCAACGATTTTTGTTTTGGTCTTGATTAAGTTGGCAAACTTGTCCGGGTTGTTCTTGATTTCGGCCAGTACGAACAAGGGGAGATCCGGATTGGATAAGAGGGTGTTGATGTAATGCTCGGATACTTCGGCTACCTTTTCTTCGATGGTGGTTTTTTCGTTTGCCAGGACAGGGCCTATCTTACCCAGCAGCAGCTGCATTTTTTCCATGATGACGATTTCAAAGAGCTTTTCCTTGCTGCGGAAATAGTAGTTCAGCAATGCCAGGTTAATGCCCGCTTCTTCGGCGATATCGCGTGTACGCGTAGCAGCATAACCTTTTTGAGTAAATACCTTGCGGGCGGCTTCCTTGATTTTTTCCTCGGTGCTCAAATCGCCCGGAATGTCCTTCTTCTTTGCCATGTATCGTTCTTGTACGCGGCAAAACTAAAACGAAATTTTGGTTTAACCAAATATTTTAATCATTTGATTAATATTATTAGTAAGTATGCAGCTGATGCAACCGTGCGCGCCGTATCAAATGACTTTGCTGGTTGCCACTCCTACCCACACAAGCGCGATGCCGAGCAGGACACTGAGTAAGGTATAAGCAACCGCGGCAAGCGTTTGCTGCTGCTCAATGAGGAGTAAATTTTCGTTGGCAAACGCCGAAAAAGTCGTGTAACCGCCGCAAAACCCGGTGATGAGCAGCAAGCGGAGGCTGCTGTTGGCATAAGGAGGCTGGCTGAAGGTGCCCGCCAGCAAGCCGATGAGGAAACAACCTGAGAGATTGACCAATAGTGTGGCAATAGGGAACGCCCCCTGTGCCCATCTGCTGGTCAATACCGATACGAGAAACCGAAGCATGCTGCCCACTGCCCCGCCGATGCCTACTGCGATAAGTTGTTTGAACATGACAGGAAATTATAGGTTATCAATTGGCTTACGCAGGTTGATACCGAGGCTTTTGAACTGCGAAGGGGTAAGGCCGGTGATTTTTTTGAATTGCGCAGACAGGTAAGCCACGCTGCTATACCCCAGCCGATAGGCGATTTCGCTCAGTGTCAGCTCGTTGTAGGAGAGTAATTCCTTGACCTTTTCCATGCGTTGCAAGATGACATAGTGTTCGATCGTGACGCCCTCTTTTTCCGAAAAAAGCTTGCTTAGCTGGGAATATTCTTTATGAAGTTCGTTCTGCAAGACACTGGTAAATGGAAATTGATTGTCTTCCCGTTGGTGTACATGCTGGATAATGATGGATTTGATTTTTTCGACCAATTGCTGTTGCTGGTCGTCCAATAATTCAAAACCTAACATTTCCAACTGGCGCTGCAGCTCCACGTATTGCGTTTCCGTCAGCGGTTGGCTGATGATCACTTCACCGAGCCGCACGTCCAATGGCGTGATACCCATAGCGGCAAATACCTGCGAAACGGCCTGGATGCACCGTGGACATACCATGTTCTTGATGGCGATTTTCATAAAGACAAAGATAGGCTTTTTGCTTTAGGTTCATTTCAAAACAACTCCCTGCTTAGGATATAGATGCCCATGGTGAGTACGCACCAGCCGAAGCCGGAGCGCAGCCGGTAGCCGGGTATGTGGCGGCTCATGGCACTGCCGATGATAACGCCGCAAATCGTAATGCCTAAAATCCTGAAAAGAAACGGCCAGTCGATATAAACATGCCCAATATCACCGATAAAACCCACCATTGAATTGATGGTGATGATGAACAATGAAGTACCAATAGCTTCTTTTATCGGGATATGCATCAGCAATACCAAGGCTGGAATAATCAGAAAGCCACCGCCGGCACCCAAAAGCCCGGTAACCAAACCGATGCCGAACCCAAAACCGAGTAGCTTAGGCAGGGTGGTCTGCGGAGCCGGGGCTGCCACTTCGCGGTGTCCAAGAATCATCGATACGGACGCCGCAAGCATTAGCGCCGCAAAGAATACCATCAGTGCATTGGATTTGGTAATGACAATGGTTTCCCATTGGAAGAGCGTATCCGGAATTGCAGGTAAGGCATATTTGCGGACCATGAAAACGGTTGCCACCGAAATAAGGCCAAACGACAAGGCGGCCCTGATATTGACGCATCCCTTGGTATGTTGGTAGATCGTGCCCGCAAGGCTCGTAAATCCCACAATGAATAGCGAGTACGACGTAGCAACTGCAGGTTCAAAATGAAACAAATAGACCAATACCGGCACCGTAAGGATCGAACCACCACCGCCTATGAGGCCCAGGGAAATGCCAATAAATACGGACAAGATGTAGCCGACAATTTCCATCGGGTGCTTCAAGAATTGGTCTTGGGGGGCAAAGTACGTTTAATTTAGCAACGATACCAAACGCGCCACAAAATATCGTTGCCGTTTTCGGGAAAAATCCCGGCTTTGCTTAGGTTTCCTAAAACCAAATGCGTTACCGGTTGTTTCTATAGCAGTTAACAAAAATAAGTTTATCAAGAGATAGGATAGAAGGTATGAATACCAAGACCAAAGAAGTACTGGATGACGTAAAAGAACGGCTCCAGGAGGCCAGCGAACACCGCAACATAGCCAATTCCGAGCGATTACTGTCTGTAGGCGCGGGAGCTTTCGTGCTTTATACCGGCATTACCCGTATGTTTAGATCACCGTTGGCGTCCCTTGCCGAAGTCGTGCTGGGAGGTGCGCTGATTCTTCGCGGAGCCACAGGCTACTGCCCAGTGAAAGATTCGGTATGCCCTGATCGGGACGTCGCGCTCGCCGAGCGGATTGTCGAAGAATAAGGCCGGGGTATTTTGGCCGGTCGGTGTTTTTGCCGATATTAGTTGGCTGAATATGTACCCCAGGACTACTGCACCAACTGACAGGACAACGGAAACGTCGGGTCGGGCCAAACGGATTTTTTCAGGCTCTGCGTGGGGTATCTTAGCAAAAACCCTTGACGCACTGGCCAAGTTCGTCACCATTCCCATGCTCGTGGGCTTTTATGGCCGGGCAGATTATGGCCTTATCGCATTGGCTTTTTCCCTCAATGCTTATTTGCGGCTGATGGATTTGGGCTTCAACGTGGGGGCGGTACGCTATTTCTCCATGTGGACGGCCAGCGGCGAATGGAGCAAAATCGGCGATGTATCCCGTTCCAGTATCGTGTTTTATGGGATAATCGGTTTGGTCAATGCCTTCATATTCTTGGGCATGTCTGCCTATGGGCAGCAACTTTTCAACCTCACCGAAGCACAGGTGCCGTTATACCGCCAAATCATGTACATCCTGGCATGTTCCACCGTCCTCAATTGGCTTTCCAGCGTCGTTATCCAGTTGCTCAGTGCCAAGGACGAGCTGGGGTATGTCAACCGCGTAACCGTCATCAGCAGCGTCCTGAATTTTCTGGTCGCCCTGCTGGCTATACAAATGCAATGGGCACTGATTACTTATTTTATTTATTATACGCTTTCCACGCTCGTGCCGATACCGTTTTATATTGCCCGCCTGCGGGTCTTTCCGGTAGCCCGGAAGTCCTTGCTGACGCCGCGATGGCATGGTCAGGCATTCAAAGAAATACTGACCTACAGCCTCGCCATATTTGTCATGGGATTATTCCAACTGACGGCGAACAACCTGCGGCCGCTGCTGCTCGGCAAATTTGCTGACGGCACCGAGGTGCTTACCGATTACCGTGTCATCCAGACCATCGCCATGCTCATCGTGGCGTTCGGGGGGGTGTTCATGCAGGTATTGTTGCCATCGGCTTCCAAAGCCTATGCCGAGGGCAATCAAGAACGCATTGCGCGCATGATATTTGAGGCGACCAAGTATATCTCCGTTTTTTTGGGATTCATGGTCTTTGTGCTGATCCTGAATGCCGAAGATATCCTGCTATTGTACATGGGCGAAGGGTATGGCCACCTGTCGATTTGGCTGTCGATTTGGTTACTCACGGTGTTGCTTTCCATGCACAATACGCCCGTAGCCAGCCTGGTGCTTTCCACCGGCAGGACACGTTTTCTAGTTTATTCTTCGGCTGTCGCCTGTATCGTGTCATTGCCCATCACGGTGATTTTCGCCGGTACACTGCAGGTGGGGGCGGCCGTTGTGGGCTATTTGGTGTATATGGTGCTGCAAATTGGCTTTTTTTATGTATATTACATACCGAAGGTACTGCACCTGGATGGGCGGCGGCTGTTTGCGCGCGCTTTTCTGCCGGCGGCAATCGGCGGCGGATTAGCCTTGCTCGTCAGCCAGTATATAACCACCAAACTGGTTTTTCCCGATGGCTATGGCACGGTAATCGCCAATACGATCATATTTACATTGGTATATGGATTATATCTGCTGGTTTTTGTCGTCAAACCGGCAGACATCCGGCAGTTGAAAAAAACGCTTATGGAGAAAGGGAAGGGCAATGCCTAAATTTTCGGTTTGCATACCGGCTTACAAAAGCCGGTTTCTCAAGGAATGCATCGAGAGCGTTCTCGCGCAATCCTTCGCCGATTTTGAATTGATTATCCTTAATGATAGCTCGCCGGAGCCCGTCGCGCAAATCGCGGCGGAATTTTCAGATAGCCGCATCCGGTATTATGAAAACGAGCATAATGTCGGGGCGGTGCGGCTTACGGACAACTGGAACAAATGCCTGGCCCTGGCCGGCGGGGAATACCTCGTGATGATGGGCGATGATGATCGCATGGAGCCCGACTTCCTGCGTGAATTCTCGGCATTGATCGCCGCCTATCCGGAGCTGGATGTCTACCACTGCCGGAGCCTCATCATCGACGATGAGGGGCAGCCGCGGCAGCTGACGCCCGCCTGCCCGGAATACGAACGGGTATGCGATTCGATATGGCACCGCCTCAGCCAATGGCGGTCGCAATACATCTCTGATTTTGTGTACCGTACGGAGGCATTGAGGCAACTGGGCGGGTTCTACTCCCTGCCCCTGGCTTGGGGCTCGGATGATATCACCGCTTATATCGCCACCAACGGAAAAGGCGTCGCGCATACCAACAAGCCGGTATTCAACTACCGGAGCAACAGCCTGTCCATTTCCTCGTCGGGCAATGACTTGGAAAAAATGCGGGCCAACTTGGGCTATGCCGAGTGGTTGCGGGCTTTTCTCGCAAGCCACACGCCCGATGCGTCAGAGCAGGTAGTCTATCGCAACCTGTGCGAGCAGCAAGCGCTGTTCATGCAACAGCGTAAACGATACACGATGGCATTGTCTATGCGGCACGGTTTGGTCAGCAAGCTTTGGTTATGGATTCGCCACCGCGGGGAATTTGGCTTGCGGCTCAGCGATATCGCCATCGCCGCTGTAAAATCAAGAGGACTACGGAGGCGGTTAGCGGATTGACAAAGGCTATGGATATCATCTTCAACCCACCGGTCAACAAGGAAAACCAGTATATCCAGTTACTGGTCGGTGAATTGCGCGGCAGGGGATACCGCATACATCCATTGGATACCATCTTTTCGGGTATGAAGCATTTCCGATCCATCAAGTTGGTCCACCTCAACTGGTTCGAAAACGTAGACGACAGCGGTTTTTTCGTGGCTTTTCGAAGCTTCATGCGAAAAATGGCTGTTTTGGCCATCATCCGACTGAGCGGGAAACCGCTTGTATGGACCATGCACAACCGCACGTCACACGAAAAAGGCCTGGCTTTTTTCAGCCGTACCCTCACGCGTCTCCTGATGCGGTGGTCGCACCGTATCGTCATCCACTCCCGGCAGTCGATGTCCGTCTTGGCGGAGCACGGCGAGGGCGTACGGCGCAAATCGGTGTATATTCCCCATCCCCACTTCATCGGTGTATACGGGGCGGTTCGCGATGCTGCAAACAACCATGGCCATGTGCTGCACTTGCTATTTACGGGTATGGTAAAACCCTATAAAAACCTGGAGCTGCTCATCGATACGGTGGGTGCCTTCGGTGCCAGTATACGGTTGACAATAGCTGGCAAAGCCATCGACCAACGGTATCAACAGCAAATCGAAAAACAGGCGGCAACGGCCGGCAATGTGCAGTTTTTTCCGTATTTCGTGCCCGATGACCAACTGGCGGCGTTGCTTGGTGAGGCCGACGCCTTGGTGTTGCCTTATGACATGTCGAGCAGCCTCAACTCGGGGACGGTAATCCTGGCATTTTCCTATAAGCGTACGGTCATCTGTCCGGATATCGGTACAATAGCGGATCTGGGCACACATCGCCAACAGGTATTCCATTACAGCTATGCAACGGCCGCAGAGCATCGGGCGGCGTTGAATGAGCAGATAACGCGGGCCGTTGCCATGAAGCAGCAGGACTCCGAGGCCCTGGCCCGGATGGGTGAGCTATTGTACGGCTATGTGGCAGCGGCCTATGACCCGCGCAATGTAGGGGCTGCCTTAGAACAGGTGTATCATCAACTTTTGCGGAGGAACGGATGAAGATCTTGTACATTAATGCATTGTACTCGCCTTATATCGCCGGAGGCGCAGAAATTTCACTCAAGCTCATCGTTGAGGGGATGCAAGCCAAGGGCCATGAGGTCGTTGTACTGAGCATGGCGCCCGGGGAGGGGCTGCGCAAGGAGCAGGTGGATGAGGTGCAGGTATACCGCGCTGGGTTGAAAAATCGGTATTGGCCGTTTTCAAATGAGCGGCCCGGCAAATTCAGCCGGCTAGCCTGGCATCTCCGCGACTGGTATAACCCGGCGATGGGAGCGTATGTCAAAGAGGTGATCCGTCTTGAGCAACCATCCGCCGTATCATGCCACAACCTCGTCGGCTGGTCAATCGCAGCCTGGGATGCGATCAGGGAGGCAGGCATTCCGGTTGTGCAGGTTTTGCATGATATGTACCTGTTGAGCCCGGATAGCACGATGTTCAAAAACGGCAAGCCGCGCAACAGCCAGGGGCTGATAAATTGGCTGCTGCGCTACAGGCACCGGCAACAGTCGGCCAAACTCGGCGCCGTAGTGGGTATTAGCCACAGTATTTTGCAACGGTTTGTCGCGCATCGGTATTTCCAGGGCATCCGCCAATATGTGATTCACAATGCCCGCCGCATCCCCGAGGCCAGGGCGCTGCGCCTCCGTGCGGAAGGGCAGCCCTTGGCGGTAGGTTATATCGGTACTTTATCCGGTGTCAAAGGAGTGGAGTGGCTCATCGAGCAATTCAAGGGATCGGGCATTGACGGCCAGCTGCATATTGCCGGCCGGGGCAAGTCCGAAGACGAGCAGCACTTCCGCGAGCTGGCAGGTGATGACACGCGTATCATCTTCCGCGGATACGTAGATCCCGCTCAGTTTTATCCCGATATCGATGTGCTTGTCGTCCCCTCGCTGTGGGAAGAGCCGCTCGGCATGGTAGCCGTCGAAGGTTTGGCAAACCATTTGCCGGTTATAGCGAGCAATCGCGGTGGCTTGCGGGAAAGTGTTGAAGATGGCCGGAATGGCATCCTTTGTGATCCGGATGTGCCGGAGTCTCTTGGAAGGGCGATCGCCGCACTTTGGCGGGATGTGGCGCATTACAACCGGTTGGCAGGCGAGGCAAGGCCATCCGTACGCGAATACCTTGATATAACACGCATGGTAAATGAGTACGAACAGGTACTCCAAACGATAACGGCCAATGATACAACATACTAAAACCATAACAGCTGTGCATCGCGCCGCACTTTGTGAAGTGTTGTTCTGTATGGCCCTGCTGGCGGTTTTCGTGCCGGTAAAGGGGTATCCCCTGGTATTTTTGCTGGCATCATTGTCATTTTTCGTTGATACCCCGGCGCTGCTCCGCCATGCTTGGGTGTGGTTTCTGCTCGTCTTCACAGGCTACGCCTCGTTTATTTTTTTCATGAACATGCCTGCGGGCCAACGGGAGATGACCAACTTCCTTAAGTTGCCTGTCAATTTTACCTACCTGTATTTCGCGGTAGGATGGGTGATACAGCGGGACAATAGTCGCCTGTTGCGTTGGGTGGATATCACGCTTCACATCGCGCTTGGCCTTTCGTTGTTGCAGCTGATAAGCTATCATTACGCTGCGGATTTCCGCTGGATTGGCGGGGCACCCACTTCGGCTCATGGGAGCGCCCTATATCGGCCCTCGCACTATTTCTGGGGGCTGGATGATAAGAACATGTTCGGTGCGCGCATTGCCTTGATCGGCTTTGTCTACATATTGTTGCCTGTAGCGAGGCAACGGACCATCGTATGGTGGCGCATTGCGGCCGTGCTGGTGCTTGCCTGGCTCTCGCTTTCGCGCACGCCGGTGGTGGCCTTGTTTCTGGGTGTATTTTGCCTGCTGTGGGCCGCGGCGGCGGTAAGGTGGCGGATGGTGCTCGCCCTGGCCGCCCTGTCGGTTCTGCCGTTTGTTGCAGAAAAGGTTGTCCGCATCGATAATATTACCGCCTCTAACGACGGCATGGGTGTACGGCTGGTCTACTGGAAGGCGTTTTTCCAGCATTTCACCGCTATTTCACCGTTGGGCAATGGGTTTATGGCCGGTAGCACATTCCTTGGCCGCCATGCCGAATTTTACCACGGCGAACCGCACATCCACAACACTTTCCTGAGCTGTTATCTTGACTTTGGCGTCATCGGATTTTTTTCGTACGTGTTGTTTTTGGGATGTTTTTTCCATTTCTGTCACCGGCAGCAGCCCAACCGGGTGTTCTGGTGGGTGGCCTGGCTGCCGCTGCTGGCTATTATGATGATCCTGTATTCCGGTTATGACAATGACATCATCCTATACCTTGTGCTGGTGTGCCTATTGGGGTGCAGCCGGCCGATTGATATGAAGCAATTGAATTGGAGGGCCGTATGATGCAGACACGCGTATTGATTGACAGCCGGTGGGATGGCGATACAGGTATCGGCAAGTTGTATCGTGAAGTAATGGCCCGTATGCCCGCCAGTGTATCTCCCGTTTTCGTACAAAGCCAGATGGGGCTGGGCAACCTGTTTACGCCGTTGATGCTGGCACGAGCGATCAGCAGCGCCAAGGCAGACGTGTTTTATAGCCCCTCATTTATGCCTCCGTTGTACAGCCGTATCCCCTATGTGTTCACCATCCATGATCTGATGCATTTTTTTTATTATACCCCCCTGCATCGGCTGTATTACCAGCAGGTACTGGCGCGGCTTGCAAGACGGGCGAGAAAAATCATTACCGTTTCGCATTTCAGCAAACGGCAATTGGTTGAGTTGCTGGGCATCGACGAGCAGCGTATCGCCGTGGTATACAATGGCGTAGATATGCGGTATCATGAAAATACCCGGTCGTTCGTCTCAGAGCGGCCGTACTTCCTGTATGTGGGCAACCGTCGCAAAAATAAGAATATCCCCACCATGCTGTCGGCATTCGCGCGGGCGCGTATACCGCAGGAGTTTATGTTTTACCTCTCGGGCCATCCTGATGAAGAGTTGACCCGGCATATCAGCCAGCTCGGGCTGGAAGGCCGGGTGCGTTTCCTGGGGTTTGTCGCCGAGGAAGACATGCCAGCCTTATACAAGGGCGCATATGCCACCCTGTTTGTCTCGCTGATGGAAGGGTTTGGTTTGCCGGTGATTGAATCTATGGCCTCGGGCACGCCTGTGATCACCTCGTCAGTGAGCGCCCTGCCCGAGATAGCGGGCGATGCAGGAGTGTGCGTCGATCCTAGCTCGCCTGAAGCCATTGCAATAGCGATAGAGCAGCTTGCGGCGGATGCGGACAGGCATCACCAGTTGCGCAACCGGGGGATTGAGCGTGCCGCACAGTTTTCGTGGGATAAAACAGCGGCGGAAACATGGTCGATACTATTGGAAAATCAATGATAAGGATATGCATCATAAAAGTCTTTCGCTGAAAACGGCATTTGCGGCAATCATCGTTTGCACCGGTATCTTTCTGGCGGGTTGCGGGCAGGAGAAGCCCGCAGGGGAGGAGCAGCCAGGGCTGGGCCGGCGGCTGGATGTGCGTAGCTTCGGCGCCCGGGGCAACGGCAAAGCAGACGATTCGAAGGCCATCCAGGCGGTTATCGATGAAGCTGCGCCGGGCGATACGGTTTATTTGCCCAAAGGCGACTACCTGGTCCGCACACTTCGCCTCGCCCCTAATGTACATTTCGTAGCTGAGGGCGTGCTGCGGCAACCGAAGGCCCTGTCCGATTCATTTTCGGTTGAAAAGCAGCATTCAGACGCCCCCTTGTTCCGGGCGCATCGGGTATCCAATATCTACCTTTCTTTTCGTGCCGAGACCGTCAATGAAGCGATATATGCTTCACAATGCAGCAATATCACGATTGCCAACAGCCATATCGCGGGCGATTCCACCAACAGGCGTTCGTTCCCCGGTATCCTGTGGTACAGCTGCTCAGCCTGCCGCGTTGTCGGCAGCACGGTCAGCCACTACGGTATTGCCCGTAAATCGGCAAAATCCTACAATCCCGGCACAGCGATACGCGTGCTGTCCAGCAGAGGGGTGACGGTGTCCGGCAATGAGCTGCATCACAACGGCGAAAACGGCATCTTCGTCCACGATAGCGGCGACATCGAGATAGACGGCAATTACATCCACCACAATGGCATGAGCGGCATACAGGTTGCCTTCAACTCGGCTGAGCTCGTCACAAATTACCGGATTACGAACAACCGGCTCGAGTATAATGCCGCCGATGCGATTGATATCAACAACCGTGCGCATGGCGTGGTGATGCCGGTGCGGGCGCTCATCGCCGGCAATTACAGTTGGAAAAATGGTTTCGTGAGCGGTGAGTCTACACCGGATGGGTCGGGCATCGGCACACTTATCGGTATTTCTGACGTGACCCTGAGCGGCAACCGGGCTTTTGGCAACAACCGGCCGGCCCTCTATGTCGAAGGATGCGGAACGATTACCGCCAACCGGAACCTTACCGACGGCGCATTCGAACTGGTGGGCCGGTGGGACAGTATACGCATGGAAGGCAATACCTTCCCGACGCTGCGATTATTGGCCAATGCCGATGGCCGTGTGCTCCACCTCAAGACAAACCGGGTCACCCGTGCCCTGCTGCCCAACGATATCCGTATTGATTCACTGCTGTTGGAGGAAAACGAAATCGAGAGCGGGCCGGTAAACATCAACATGGAAGGAAATTTGAGGTTCGAAGGCAATACCCTCATCAGCGGGCATGACGCGGGGGCGCTGCTGCTCGTAAAGGTCGGCAGTGCGTTCCTGAAAGGCAACCGCATCACCAACAAAAAAAACGCAGCCATTGCCATTGGCAAAACAGCCCACCAGGTCGTGATAGACAGTAATTTCGTGTCTTCCGGCGGAGCAGCGCTGCATGATGCCGGTTCACCGGGCCTCCAGCTGACGCGCAATGCGCTTGACGAACAGGTAACACAACCATAGGTATCCATGAACGTGAATCTATACATACCGACATTGAATGCCGGGTCCCGTTTTGCCACCCTGCTGGATGCCCTCGCGCGGCAGACCTATCCCATAGCGACACGGGTACTGGTCGACTCCGGTTCGGACGATCGGACGGTCGAGCTCGCGCGGGAAAAAGGTTTTCAGGTCATTGGCCTTGGCCCGGAAGGGTTTGACCACGGCGGTACCCGCCAATGGGCCATCGCCAATTTTCCGGATGCCGATATCTATGTATTCCTCACGCAGGATGCGATTCCGGCCCATCCGGATATGCTGGCCAATATCGTGGCGGCGTTTGCCGATCCGCAGATAGGCATGGCCTATGGCCGGCAGCTCCCCCATGCAGGGGCCACACTTATGGAGGCGCATGCCCGGTTGTTTAATTATCCCGCCGAAAGCCAGGTACGGGCGCTCGCCGACGCCCCGAAATATGGCATTAAAACGATATCCTGCTCCAATTCTTTTGCTGCCTACCGGCGCACTGCTTTTGAAGCGGTAGGCGGGTTCCCGTTAGGCACTATCATGGGCGAAGACGTTATCATAGCCGGGAGGCTATTGCTGCAGGGATGGAAGATGGCGTATGTGGGCGATGCCTGTGTATACCATTCGCATGACTACCGCATCGGCGAGGAATTTGAGCGGTACTTCGATATCGGCGTGTTCCACAGCGACAACCGTTGGATCTTCGAGTCATTCGGCCGCGCCGGTGGCGAAGGATTCCGCTACGCGAAGTCCGAAATCCGTTATATAGGCCGCCGCAATCCATTTCTGCTCCCTAAGGTTTGCTGCTCTTTCGCAGCCAAGTGGCTGGGCTATAAGCTTGGCCTTGGTTACCGGAGGCTGCCAAAAGCTTGGCGGCGGGCCTTCTCCATGTATAAAGGCTATTGGCATTAGCTGGGGATACCCATACCCAGATTTGTAGAATTTTTCCCCACTTCTATCGACGGTTCCACAGCTGAAGCTGCGTTAGATGCCCGAAAAGGCCGTATTTGCTGGTTTTGGAAAAGATGGCACTCAATTCGCATCTATACCAATGTTGATTAAAAGATAAAGCGATGGTAAGAGAGAATCAAATTCAGCAGATAGCATATAAAGTCGATAACAGTCTATACGAGTTGATAACGTATCAGCCGACTTTCCGAATAGACCTGCAGGGTGTAAAGAGAAAGCTATTGGTTTATCAGGAAACCATTTTCCTTAAACGAGTATTCGATATCCTTTTTTCCTCAGTTGTGCTGGTTGCCGGATTACCCGTATTTGTGGTGTTGATGCTGATTACAAAAGCAACCTCCAGGGGGCCGGTATTTTACCGCCAGGTGCGTATCGGTAAGGACGAAAAGCCCTTTTATATTTACAAATTCAGGAGCATGCGTGTCGACGCCGAAAAGGATGGCCGGCCGCAGTTATCTTCGGATGACGATCCGCGGATCACGAAGTGGGGGAAGTTTATGCGCAAAACGCACCTTGATGAGTTGCCCCAGTTTTGGAACGTGCTGAAAGGTGATATGGCCATCGTTGGCCCGCGGCCCGAACGCCGCCATTTTATTGACGAAATCAAAGAAAGGAAGCCCGAATACATGCAACTTTTCCGGCTGAAGCCCGGTATCACGTCCATCGGACAGGTGCATTACGGTTATGCCGAAAACGTAAATCAAATGTGCGAACGGGTTAATTACGATTTGAAATACCTGTCTACCATGAGCATAAAAACAGATATCGGTATTATCTTGGAGACGGTAAAAGCCATGGCACAAGGGAAAGGGAAATAACACCGACAATAATCATTAAGTTTGTGCCGATGAAAACACCAGAATCGGCAACACGCTTTACCCCTTATCAAACCCTGGTAGTCATTATCTTGGCTATCACACAGTTTACCATCATTCTTGATTTCATGATTATGTCTCCATTGGGAGACATTTTGATGAAATCAATGCATTTGAGCCCTTCGGAGTTTGGCTTGGCGGTATCTGCCTACGCGTTCAGTGCCGGTATCTCGGGATTCCTTACCGCCGGTTTCTCAGATAGGTTTGATCGCAAAAAGCTGCTGCTGTTTTTTTACGCCGGATTTGTCATCGGCACGTTGTTGTGCGGGATAGCCCACACGTACCTGTTCTTGGTGGCTGCCCGCATCTTTACCGGTCTTTTCGGTGGGGTCATTGGCTCCATATCCATGGCCATCGTGGCTGATTTATTTGTGTTACAGCAGCGTGGCCGCGTGATGGCCTTTATACAAATGGCTTTCGGCGTAAGCCAGGTATTGGGCATACCCATTGGACTCTACATAGCAAATGGCTGGGGGTGGGAGGCCCCTTTCCTGATGGTAGCCGTTTTAGGTGTCATCATTGCCATTGTCATTGTGTTTTACCTGAAGCCAGTCGCGGCGCATTTGGGAGTCAAGAACGAACGATCTGCCTTCGCGCATTTATGGCATACTTTTGCACAGCGGGATTACCGGATAGGATTCATGGCCACCGCCTTGCTGTCCGTGGGCGGCTTTATGATGATGCCCTTCGGTAGTGCTTTTGCGGTAAACAACCTGCACATCACGGAGTATCAATTGCCAATCCTTTTTATGGTGTCTGGCCTCAGTACACTGGTGGTCATGCCTTTCATCGGTCGCATCAGCGATAAAGTAGACAAGTACAAGTTGTTTGTCATGGCTTCACTTTGGATGATGGCTATGTGTATCTGGTATACCCACCTTTCGGTCACACCGCTGTGGATAGCCATTGCCATCAACGTACTGATGATGGCGGGGGTGATGGGGCGGATGGTGCCCTCTTCCGCGCTGACCAGCGCCGTGCCCGAGTTGAAAGACCGGGGTGCGTTCATGAGCATCAACGCGTCGTTACAGCAATTGGCTGGCGGTATAGCCGCTGCGGTGGCCGGCAAAATCGTTATCCAGGAAAGCAGTTTCAGCCCGCTCGAAAATTACGATACACTCGGTTATGTGGTGGTGGTGATCTCGGTATTGAGCTTGTTTCTCATGTATCGGGTAGATCGCGTGGTCAAACGAGGCCCGACAACGCTTCAACCTGTCGAGCGTCAGCAGTAGGCGATCCGTTAAAAGGAAAAAACTTATTATCGGCTGTTTAGATTTCGAAATTTTGAATATCTTTGCATCCCCGTTCCCGTAGTTCAATGGATAGAATTTCAGATTCCGGTTCTGAAGATAGGGGTTCGAATCCCTTCGGGAACACTAGAAAGCCATCTGCGAAGATGGCTTTTTCGTATTTACAAGGGATGAGAACGAAGGGTCGGCCGGGGGTTCGAACTTGCTCGCTGCGGAAACGAGAGCGGGGCAGCGGGACGCAGCAAATCCCTTCGGGAACACTAAAAAGGCCTTAAATGGCCTTTTTTCGTTATATCGTTGTCGGTTTTGTTGTCGGTTTGATTAATGGCGGGTATTTCCGGCGATAATTCCGTATCTTTGATGTATGGCCGTGAGGCTGTAAATTTTAACCGAAAAAAATCCCGTCCGGCTGGATGGGGTTTCGACGTCTTATTGACCGGACGTAGGATTACACCTCTATCGAAATCTTCACCTTACCACCGAGCCCTTTCTCAACGATGTCGTATAGGGTTTTCAATGTAAGATTGCTCCCGTTGTTCTCGATCCTCGAAATATATTCTCTTTTACGGTTCACCAAATCGGCAAGTTCCGCCTGGGTGAGGTGTTTATCTTCCCTCGCCTTCCTGAGCAACAAGCCGATCTTGAACCCCTCGAAATCCCTTTCCAGCGTGTCCCTCCTTTCGGTACCCTTGGCACCGTAAACACTATCCTTGATGTCTTTCCAGCTCTTAGTTTCCATCATTTGCTCCTTTTCTGTTTGTAATATTCAGCCATCAATCTCAATGCCCTATCAATTTCTTTCTTCGGTGTCTTCTGTGTTTTCTTCTGGAAACCGTTCAGCAATATGACTAACCGGTCACCGTCAAAGAAACAGAACACTCGCCAGATGTTTGAGCCCAGTTGTATCCTTGCCTCGTATAGCCCATCTGTTCCGGTCATGGCCTTCAGGTAATTCGACGGCACACGCTCCAGCGTCTCAATAGCCTCGATAATCTTGAAAATCTTGTCCTGCACCTTTTGTGGCTGGCCCTTGAGGAAATCCTCAAAGTAGTTCCTGAATGCAATGACTTCCCTGACTTTCACGACACAAAGGTAACTTATAAGTTACTGCTATGCAAATTATTTCGAGTGCCGGTTATCCTTATGCTGGTGATTTTTGTTTTGGAGGAAAGGACTGAAATCCTTGTGTCGACCAAAAAAAGCAATTCCGTCGTTGAGTTGATGGGGTTTATTATTTCGCAGCATAGGTTTTAATCCTGTTGTATATTACTTAGAGTGTAACCTATCGACGGCTTCCCCCCTGCGTTATACAAATTAAATGGTTTTATTGATAGCTTGGGTATTAGGTTCCGAATTTTTTTGCCGTTACGATAATGTGGAAGGCTACCACTTCTCACCTTTTTGTAAACATTGTCCGGCGTACACCTTAGGCATTCGGCGGCCTCCTGAACATCCATGGTGACGTCAGGCTAGTATCCTTCCGGCGTGGCCAACTTTTCTGACACAATCGCTTTCAATTCAGCTATTTCCTGCCTCGGTAATGCTACCTCATTGGGCAGGTCGTCAAATGGTATTCTTTCCATGAGTTCACTTTTACAATCTAAACGCTTTAATGAGCTTGGTATTTCGGAAGCTAGTTGTGCAAATGCTATTTTATGTGGTGTCAAGGCTGATCAATGCCACAACAGGCTGATAAAAAGGTATTTGTTTTTCAACAAATATACTTGTGCATCAAAAATGTCTAACGCATAAATATCTTGAATTAGTGCGCATATTTTTTGCGTAGAAGTGTGTTTTCCAAAACGCGAAAAAATATTCCACTTTTTCAACTAAAATTATTCCAGTGGGGTATAATCGCCCCTTAGCCAAAGTTCAAATACCGACCTGTCAATACGGTACCTGTTCTCGACCATGAAAGCCTGTAAGGTGCATGAATAGATATGGTTACGGATGTTATAGACAATTCGGCCCGTACAAGCCTTGCCTTTTATAGAAACACCTAAATTACCGATGTGCCTTTTGTGGACGGTTAAACCTCTTTCCGTTTGATAGGAATGGAATCCCATCCCGGCAAGTTGCCTGTTGATTTGAGGATCGATACCCTGATGTTGATTGGTTGTGGGATTCGCAGCCCCATTGGTTAGATGACATTTTTCCATGTCTAAATAGATTTAAAGACGCCCGGTCGCTGCGAACTAGTCTCGAAGAGAGAAAGTTCGGTACTTGCAACCGATCGCCGGGCTTATCGTTAGTAAATAAAACGAAGGGTCGGCCGGGGGTTCGAACTTACTCGCTGCGGAAACGAGAGTGGGGCAGCGGGACGCAGCAAATCCCTTCAGGAACACACAAAAAGCACCGTTAAGGTGCTTTTTGTGTGTTTAAGATTGAGAACAGCAGCGATGGCCGGGTTTGAACTACCTCGCTGTGGCGGGGGCTATCATATCAGTTGCCGATGGTGATTTCCCGTTCCAGGTATCCACCCCTTGTAGACAAAAGTTTGACGGTCGCTTTCACAGGTTGCTGCTGTTTCAGCTGTACCTTGAAGGAGGCCGTCTTGGATTCCCCGGCGCCGGTGTAGCCCGCATAGATGGTCTTGTCGCGCGTCTCAGGGCTAACAATCATCACTGCCGCTTCGTCGCTGCCGCTTAAGAGCTTTCGGTCCATTTCAAGGATGACGCGGTCTTCCTGTACGATTTTCACCAGCTTAGCCTGCTCCAGCGCGACGGGCAATTTCCCCGTGTTGGTCCACGATACGGTCACCTCGTACTCGTTGTTGGCCAGCGCTTTTACCGCAACGTCGTCAAACTGGAGCTGAGGCAGCTCAAGCGCCATGGCCAGGTTGAACAGCGCCTGATTTTTCGCCCATTTTTCCAGCACACTGGGCGGCGCATTCTGGGAAAAGAACTTGGGGTGGGCACCGCCTATTTCCACCTCACCCAAGTCCGGATGCATGAATTTGGTCCACGGCTTATAACCCCTGCCGCCATTATGTTGCTGGTCCCACAAGTATCCATCATAAGCATCGATTTCTCCATCGCCATTCAGGTCCTCATGGCGCCCGCCGTTCCACAGTTCGTCGCCATACCATATGGCACCGTAATAGAAATACCCGAAGTCCGGCCCATGGCCGAATAGGGGATTAGGCTTGGGCGGATCCCCGGCGCCGCCAACGTTGCGCGTAGCGTAAGTCTCGTAGACATCGCCCGCCCATGGATAGCCCGTGAATGACAAGCCCAGGCTGTCCATGTGTTTATAGATTGCCAAGTCTTCCGGAAACATGCTTTCGGCACTCTTTGAAGTAGAAGGCGGTCTCAAATGCATGGGCACACTGGTATCCATCGAGTTGACCACCGAAACATTGGGGTGGGAGAGCAGCCACAGCACAACCGATCGGGTTTCTATTTCGCTCAACGGGAATGGCCCCGCGCCGCGTTGGGTGTAGCCACGGCCTGTGGCATCCATTCCGGGTTCGGGACGCCAGTTTTCAGGGTAATTGCGGTGCAGGTCCAATCCGCCGATGCCGTCTTCGTTGTACCGGCCATCCTTATCGTTATCGATGCCTTCGGTATAGACAAGGTATTCGCCTTCCCCTTCGGGGACACGTTTCATCAGCTGGCCTGTCGCATCCCGGTCATCGATGACGTAGTTTGCGCGTTTCAGCTCGTCGCCCACGGCTTTTTTCCGCATTTGGTAGATGACGCCGTCGCCATCCAAATCTTCTTCCGGATCCTCGTCAAAAAGCCCATCGCCGTCATTGTCGTCAGGCCGTGTCGTGCTCCGGTTGCGCTGAGCGGTGTGCATGTACATATTGACGCCGTCGGGATTGTTTACCGGCCTCAGGTAGATGGTTTTCGTGTCGATCAATTCGGTGATTTGCGGATCCTTGCCATAGTTTTCAATGAGGTGCTTGGTAAGCCACAGCACACTTTCGCTGCTGGTGATTTCGCCGCTATGCCTCACGCCCTCAAAGAAAGCCGCCGGCTTATCGGTATCCTTACCGGTTTTCTTGTTGGTGAGCGTCATTTGGTAGATGGGCCTGCCCTCAAAGCTGCGGGCCACTTCATAAAAATCAATCAGGTCCGGATACTGATCCGCCCACTTTTTATACCAATGGTAAATGACATCAGGCGTGTGGAATTTATCAAATGTCAATGTCTCCTTGGGGACATACTCCACTTCCTCAAATTGATGTTTTTTAAAATAGCTGATGCCTGATCGTTCGCCTTTGACGGTGTAGAAGGTAGTGGTGGTGTCTGATTCAGGCCATACCTCCACGAGTGAACGCTGGCCCTTGGTCAAAAATGAGAAAAAGACCAAGAGAAATAAAGTAATCGCTGTACTTTTCATGGTTAGTTAATAAAATGTTTGTGTTGTTTCCGCTGTTGAGGGGCAAATTCGAGTTTGCTCACTGCGTAATAGCCGTCATCCGGCCATTTGCCTTGCAATCTTATCGCATTTTGGTTGATATCGCAATAAAAACAATGAAAGCAAACAGGATTGTTACGAAGCGGAAGTGCCGGGCCCGCTATACGTTGAAGCGGAAGTGCATGATGTCGCCATCCTGCACGATATAGGTCTTGCCTTCAACGGCCAGTTTCCCCGCTTCTTTTACCGCTGCTTCCGAGCCGTAGGCGACGAAATCGTCGTATTTGATGACTTCGGCGCGGATGAAGCCCTTCTCAAAGTCTGTGTGGATGACGCCTGCCGCCTGTGGCGCTGTAAAGCCGTTTTCGATGGTCCATGCCCGTACTTCCTGCACGCCGGCGGTAAAATATGTGGCCAGGTTCAGGAGCTTGTACGCCGCCCGGATAAGTTTGTTTACGCCCGATTCGGTGAGGCCGAGGTCTTCTAAAAAGAGCTGGCGTTCATCATAGCTTTCCAACTGGGCGATTTCCGATTCAATCTGGGCAGAGATGATGAGTACTTCGGCATCTTCGTCTTTGACGGCTTCGCGTACGCGGTCTACATGTGCATTCCCAGTGTTGACTGACGCCTCGTCTACGTTGCATACATATAGGACCGGCTTTACCGTCAGCAGCGAGAGGTCGCTGATAAACTCAAAATCTTCTTTGGCAATCGGGGCCGTGCGGGCGGATTTGCCAGATTCCAGGTGGCTTTTGACGGCAGACAGGATTTCATATGTGCGCTTTGCTTCTTTATCGCCGCCCGTCTTGGCCTGTTTTTCAACCCGCTGGATGCGCTTCACCACCGTGTCCAAATCTTTCAGCTGCAACTCGGTATCGATGATTTCCTTATCGCGCACCGGATCGACCGACCCATCCACATGCACCACGTTGCCATCATCAAAGCAGCGCAATACGTGGATAATCGCATCGGTGTTGCGGATGTTGGCCAGGAATTGGTTGCCGAGGCCCTCGCCCTTGCTGGCACCTTTCACCAGTCCGGCGATGTCCACGATTTCGATGGTGTTGGGCACTATCCGCTGCGGTTTTACCAGTTCGGCCAGTTTATTCAGCCGCTCATCCGGCACGGTAATGACCCCTACATTGGGCTCAATGGTGCAAAAAGGGAAGTTAGCTGCCTGCGCCTTAGCGTTTGAAAGGCAGTTGAATAACGTGGATTTGCCTACATTGGGAAGGCCTACGATGCCGCACTGTAATGCCATGAACTGTCAATTTTAAAAAACGGTGCAAAGATAAGAATAAGTATGAGTGTACGCATACAAGATTTGAATAAGGGCACGAGCAATCTTGATCCCGGGGGATGATGGCGCTTGCTTGATCGAGGCGAACAAATACATCTCCACGGAGGTGTAATGATTTTTTAAATTTAGCCACTAACTAACGAAAAGAACAGTTTTCAATGCCAGAGCAAAGAACGTGAGCAACGATTTTTACCGGACGTCGATTTTACCCTATGCGGCAGTCATCATCAAGATCTGCAGGGCTTATGCGGCCTCGCAGGAAGATTTCGAAGATTATTACCAGGAAGTCTGCCTGCAAATCTGGCGGAGCAGAGCTAATTTCCGCGGGCAGTGCAGTTGGTCTACGTGGGTTTACCGTGTTGCGTTGAATGTATGCCTGACGCTGCTCAGAAGGAAGAAAAGCAAGGGACATACTTATTTTTCATCCGATGCGTTGCCCGATGTGGTGACAGTCGAAAACGGGGCCTTTGCAGATGAGCAGCTCAACCAATTGTACGTCGCCGTCAGGCATTTGTCGGAAGTGGACCGGGCGTTGATCCTGCTGTATCTGGAAGAAAAATCGTACGGGGAAATAGCCGAGGTGCTCGGGACAAATGTCAACAACATCGGTGTCCGAATAAACAGAATCAAAGAACGCTTAAAGAAAATAATCAATGAACGATTCAATTGAAACAATTTGGAAGGAGGGCTTTTTACATGAAAAGAGCTTAGTTGCGCCCAGTGTCAACGACCTGTACAACCGGAAATCCATACACCTGGTCGATCGGATAAAAAGGAGATTCCAGGTCAACTTGGTGATGATCGTCGTCATGGTGGTCCTTTTACCGGTGATTTGCTATTTCATGCAGGTGATCTGGCAGGGCGTTGCAGCAGCTATACTGCTTCTTCTTACCGCATGGTACAACAAGCGGCAAATCGATGGCATCAAATCGCTGGACCAGGGAGCCACCAGTTTTGAATACCTCCGGTCGTTCGACCGATGGCTTAGGGATGTACTCGCGCGGAGTGTCAAGGTAGCGCGATTTTCGTACCCCCTGTACTTTCTGATTGCCGTCAGTACGGGATGGTCGGCGTGGAATAGGCAGGGAGGGGGCGATATGCCGTTAATTGCGGGCATCATCGTGGCCGCGGCAACCTTGGCCGTTTTTTACTTTTCGGATAAAATCTACCGATGGGATGTCCGCTTGATGTATGGCCGTGTGTTCAACAAGCTGGAAAGAACAATTGCCGAGATGGAAACACTGAAACAAGGATAATTATGGCAACTTATCAAGCAAAATCGACTAACGGACTGTCTTTTGAGGTAAGAAAAGACGGCGGCATCATCGGGAGCCTTTTGTACCGTAGTTGGTATAAATTCAATGCAGTCATTACCATGGCCGATGCAACCTACGCCGTTGAGCCAAAAGGTTTCTGGGAAACATTGGTTGAAATCCGGGACGGAGATGACGTATTGCTCTCATTCAGCATGGGCTGGAAAGGCAAGATCGTCCTGCGGACCTATTTCAATGGTGACGAGCAAGGCTATGTTTTTGACCATCGCGGATTATTCAAGGAATCTTTTGCATTGTCAGATCACGAAGGTAAGGAACTGTTGGTGATGAAGCCGCACCTGAAATGGCTTAAAATGAATTACGACTACGAGATTGTCACAACAGGCAGTTTTGAGACACTAAAGAGCAAACAAATCCTATTGTTGGCTGCATTGCACTGCGCAAATTACTACCTGTCCATGACGATGGCCACGCTGTCCATGTAATTAAGCGTTATCCTGAGCGTATGCTTCTTGGAGATAGTATCTCTTGCTTTGGGTTTTCGACTCTCATAATGAGTCTATTATGACTCCAACTTAATTTTGTACACACTGTGTACAAAATCTTCTCCTCAGGGTATGTGGCATAGAATTTTCGAAAACCATACAAAGCGGTTTGAGAGTAGCAGTTGCCGTATTTCGCCGTCAAAGCATCAGAAAGTTTTTTGATTATAGCTTTCCCATATTCAGCGCGTTCTTGGCCTTGTAATTCTTCTTCTGCGATGCGTTTACCCGTAAGCCAATATGCTTCCACCATACTTGTGTTTACGGCATTAATCGCTTTTTCTGCGGCCTTCCTCGATAATGGCTATGACATCGGCTACAACAGTTTCCATAGATTTAGGTTTTGCATTACTTGCCGCCCTTCAACTTTTTCACTTCTTCCGCCAGGTCCAGCACCGCTTTGCTCAACGTAGCGATGGATTCCGTTTTGGCACGGTCTTCTTCGATGAACTTTTCAAGCAAATCGGCGATTTTGTCGGCGGCGTCATGGGTGATGGTCGGTTAATTATTTATTCCTGCTGATCCGGGTCTACTTGCGGTTTTGTGTTCCTGGTGCTACCTACGGGTAGTAGCTGCCTCTGGCAGTGCCGTTTTTGTTGTATAGAAACTCAAGTCTATTCATTCGTCTTTACACCCAAAATCAAACAATAGATGAAGCAAATTTTACGCTTAAGGGGCTTCTATTGCCTAAAGCGAATAAAACTAATCACCATATGCACCGGCAAAATGCGCCTGATAAGCGGAATATTTATGCAGAAAGCTTGCGAACACATCCTGCTTTTCTCCATACTTTCTTTTGCCATTTTCCTGCCGTTATCCGGGAATTTATCGGGCGGTATACGGGCGGTATGTGGGAAAACCACGGATACAGCTCGGATGAAGCCCGGATACCGTACGGAAGATCGCAGAACACGGGCAGAAGAAGGTCGGACACCGATGCGCTTAATCTTCGGAAAGCTAAGCCAGCGCCGTGCTTAAGCCCACCTTCCCCTACCCTTCCTTCGGCTCCAATCCGCCTATGCCCCGCATATACTTCGGTAAAAGTGCCCCAAAGCGGCGTTTTAGCGAAGTATATGCGGCAATACAGCGGCACAAGTGCAAATATAGACAGGCACGGGATGAGGTGGGCTTGTGTTAGAACCTGCTCGGAGACGGCTACCGAGCTTGAAGCAAGCTCAGAGCCAGCTCCTACTGGACTCGTACTGGCCGCGCCAGTACCAGTCCAGTTCAAGTCCAGTAGGAGTGCAGTACAAGTCCGGTCTGAGCTCCGAAGCCGTCACCGGAAAAACTTACTATGTGCAGACCTTTGCGCAGGCCCTCGCCCTCCCCGGGCAGGGCCGCGCATTTGGGGTATTGGTGCTTTTGCTTTTTTCTGTAACAAATACCGAAACGCCTCGCTTACGGAGTTTGTGGCCGCTGAAATAGGCCGGTGGCAGGGGATAGAAGTCAGAAGTACCATCTGCATCCCCGATAGCTTGACCATCACGGCATCGGTTTCTTATCAAATGCCCGTGGACGAAATCTACGCGCATATCCGGCAGGCAGGTGCGATATTTCATGAGCGCGATGGCATGATCAGTTTCTGCGGGCCTGAATTTGATCCGGGGGATATGCCGGGGCCGGAGAAACTGCCGGCCCCACGGGAGCGGGCTGAACCGCTGGAATGGCTGCATGGGCGATGGTTGCTGGCACTGCGGTAAATAAGTTGCGTGTGGCCCCTGCGGGCGATAGCCGCTCAAGTATACTGCTCCAATCAAATATACTGCTTCAAACTACGCTGAATGGCGCCAAGATAAGACGCTCCAAACAGGTTGAGATGTACCAGCAGGGGATAGAGGTTCCACAAATTCACACGGGCTTCCCATCCTGCCTGCAAAGGGTATGCCTCGTGGTATGCTGCATAAAAATCGGTGGAAAATCCGCCGAACAGCTTGGTCATCGCGATATCGGCCTCCCGGTGGCCGTAATAAACGGCGGGGTCTATCAATGCCGGCTGGCCTGCCGCGTCCACGAGGTAATTGCCGCCCCATAGGTCGCCATGCAGCAACGAAGGGGGCTCTTGGGGGTATAGCGATTCCAGGCGGGCAAACAGCTGGTCGAATGACGCCTGCAGGCCGGCTTCGCCGTAGGTATGCTGGGCGATGTCCAGCTGCTTTTGCAGGCGCTGGCCGATGAAAAATGCCGCCCAATCTGCCGAAGGTGTGTTGGCCTGGGGCAACCGGCCGATAAAATTGCCGTGGTCAAGCCCGAACGTCTCGCGATGCTGGCGGTGCAGGGCGGCCAGCATGCGGCCTAATGCCGCTTGCCCGGCTTCGCTGTGCTTGCCCGCTGCATCTATCCATTCCATGAGCAGGAAAGCATCGCGATGCGCCTGACCGGCCATGAACGGCTGCGGGGCGCGGATACCGACGGTCTGCCGCAGCATGGCCAGGCCTGTAGACTCTGCCACGAACATTTGGGGGGCCTGTGGGGCATCATTTACTTTGGCGAAGTACCGGCCCGATTTCGTCTGCAGCTGGTACGCGCGGTTGATGTCGCCGCCGGATACGGGCACGACCCGCTGGATGCGGAAATCGCCGGGCGCCGTGGCTTTGATTGCCGCTTCCAAAGCTTGAAAGAGTGACTCGGATAAAAACACGAGCCAAGATACGAAACCCCGATGACTTTTGCCTGAGTTGATGCGTTGGGTAATTTTCCCGACCTTTGATGTGACATGCAAAATGCCTATCATATCGTCAATGGTATCACCTACTATCGCCTGGTAGCCGCGCCGGTATTGCTGCTTTTTATCTTAACCGGGCAGCAGGATGTGTTTAAATGGCTGCTCGCATTGAGCTTTTTTACCGATGCGATTGACGGCTACCTCGCCCGGAGGTATAAGGTGGTGAGCGTGATGGGGGCAAAGCTGGATTCCATCGCGGATGACCTGACGGTCTTGATGGCCATCGTGGGGCTCTTGGTGTGGCACTGGCCATTCATTGTACAGGAGTATGCCTGGGTGCTGCTCCTGCTGTTGCTTTTTTTGGTTCAGCTCTCGCTCGCTTTTATTAAATATGGCAGGGCCACCAGCTTCCATACCTACCTGGCCAAAGTTGCGGCCGTCTTTCAGGGCATCTTTTTGGTGCTTGCATTCTTCCAGCCTTCGCCTTCTCAGGGGTTATTTTATGTCGCGGTGGCCGTTACCGCGCTGGATATCATTGAGGAGACCATCATGGTCTTGCTGTTGCCAACATGGCAGGCCGATGTAAAAGGGCTCCATGAGGCATGGAAGCGGAGGCGGGAATGACGCGGGAGCGCCACGGGATATTTTTTACATAATCTTTTTTGATTAATCAAATATTTGTTATATTTGATATCCTCGGTAAGAAGAGCAAAATTGCCGGGTAGGGACCGAAAACCTTATTAAGGAGTTATAAACCACAGGGTAAACTTAAATTTTAAGCCATGGAGACTTTAAAATTTATGACAGACATCGATTCTCCTAAGGAGTTCAGCCGCATCAAGTCCATGCTGGACAGGTTTTCAGAAATCAAGGAATGGGAGCTTGATTTTGATTCCATTTACAATTTGTTGGTTGTGAAGGCAATTAACCTGAAAAGCTCAGTAATAGCGGATGCATTGAGTGCCTTGGGGTACAACGCTACGCTGTTGTACGAAGAGTAGCTGCCATTGCGGTCTAAGGAATCTGAAAACGCATATTGGAAATAGCCGAGCCGGATAGCGAGCAAACTGCCGATTGCGTGCAGCGGTTCTGGCTTTTTTTTGCCCATTGCGGGCGCAACACCGTAAGTGCCTAACGAAACATTTAAAGCTGATAGATAATGAGCAACATCACGTTCTTTTCGCTAATCCTTGCTTTTACAGGTTTTATGGGTTTTAAATCTACCCAACTTAAACCTGCGCCCACGCCGGAGGTTGGGATGTTCAAAGTGGAGATATTTTATCCAAATGGGGAAGGTAAGACCTTTGACATGGATTATTATGAAAAAAAGCACATGCCCATGGTGGCTGCGTTATTAGGCGAAAACTTGGAATTTTATGAAATTAATAAGGGCGTTGCTGGCCGTACGCCGAATGATCAGGCACCCTTTGTAGCCATAGGGTGTTTTTACATTACGGATGTCGCAGCATATAGCAATGCCGTAGCGCAAAACAGGGATGTAATCGTCGCTGACTTTAAAAATTACACCAATATTCAGCCAGTGATTCAGATAAGTAAAATTGAACATGTGGGATATCCGGGCAAAAAATAGGACTTTCTCGTACCCAGGGCCGGATTTTGAAAGATGGCTTTGGTCTTTCCTCCCCATAGAGCGGCTTGTAACTTGTCAGTCTATATTGTAACTTACGCTCCTTATGCCGAATCTTTACATCATAGCTGGCTGCAACGGGGCGGGGAAGACCACGGCCAGTTATACCATATTGCCGGAAATACTGGATTGCAGGGAGTTTGTAAACGCCGATAACATTGCAGCAGGCCTTTCTCCTTTCAATCCCGAAAGCGTGGCGTTGGAAGCGGGCCGGATTATGCTTGCGCGTATTCGTGAACTTATAGATGAATACGTGGATTTTGCCTTTGAGACTACCTTAGCTACACGTAGCTATGTGTCATTGATCAAAGGAGCCAAAAAGAAAGGCTACAGCATTATACTTGTGTTTTTTTGGCTGGATTCACCCGGTCAAGCCATAAAAAGGGTGGCTATGCGGGTGTCAGAGGGAGGCCACGACGTCCCCGACGATGTGGTGACGAGACGGTACCACCGAGGGCTTTACAATTTGGTGCATTTGTATATTCCGTATTGCGATAAATGGATGGTAGTGGATAATATGGATTTGGTTCCGGAAATCATCGCCCAAAATGATGGATTTGGAAAAGTAATCTTTAATGACGAAATTTGGTCTGTTATACAGCGGAAGAGCAATGGCACTTGACGATATCAATACATCCTCATTTTCACCCAATACCTCCTTTGGGGAGCGGATACTTTATGGCGTACAGAAGGCATTGCGTAAACTTGCCGAGGAAACCGCCATGAAAGGAGGCAGTCTCGTGGTGAAAATTGACGGGGAAATTAAAGAGGTTCCTGCCAAGGAACTGTTGAAAACCTTACCCGAACAAGGGGGTTAGTTCTAACAGACCGATTTAACATTCGTCACCATCATCATTGAAAGTAGTGCACAAAACACAACCCCGCCATATACAGCAGGGCCTTGTTAGCGTTTAATCCTATTCAGTAGGACACGGTAAATACACGGATTATAGTTTAGCTGATTTTTAGATAAAAGTGTCACACTTTTTGACACACTTTTTTAAAAGGCTGAAAATAAAAAAGCTAACACGTTCATTAAAGACATGTTAGCTTCTTAATACAACTCTTGGTTGTACCCAGGGCCGGGATCGAACCGGCATGGGTCGCCCCACTGGTGTTTGAGACCAGCGCGTCTACCAATTCCGCCACCTGGGCTTATTGTAAAGTACGATTCCCCGATTCGGGGATGCAAATGTATCTATTAATCCGTATTCCGCAAAATGTTTTTCAAATTTCCTGTCTTTTGCGCTAATTGTGCTGTTTTCGCAGCCGGAGGCTGGCTACGCATGTCCAAAGTTGTCACGATCGCCCCTTATGATTGGCTCGTTTTCCCTTCACAGCGTGCGGCGATATCGCCTACCTTTGTGTCGTTAGAACGGCACAATTTCTAAATTAATAACCCCGGTATGGGACAACTAAAAACAAATAATAAACAGATGAAACTCAATCCTTATTTGAATTTTGATGGCAATGCGGAAGAGGCGTTCCGCTTTTATCAGTCGGTTTTCGGCGGCGAATTGTTTGTCCAGCGCATGGGCGATGCCCCCGGAGGGGATCAGCTGCCGGATAATGAGAAGGGCAGGGCCATGCACGTATCCATACCCATCGGTGATGGCCAGTACCTGATGGCCTCGGATTGCCTGCCGTCTGCCGGGCACGTCTTGCAGGTAGGCAACAACAATTACATTTCCGTCACACCGGATAGTAGGGAGGAGGCCGATAGGTTATTTAATGGGCTTTCTGCCGGAGGTAAAGTCGAAATGCCCATGGAAGATATGTTTTGGGGCGATTACTTCGGATCGTTCCAAGACAAATTTGGCGTGTATTGGATGATCAACTTCCCCACGCAGGCCCAGTAAGAAGATAGCCTAGCCGATGGCCCTTGTGGGCTCGGCTGGGCTTCCTTTGGTTTTCATCAGGCGTTGTGCCGCAAACACGGCTGCAAAACCGATGCCGGTGACCACCGCCATGCACCCCGCAATGGATGCGTTGAGCCAGTAGGCCGTCCAATAGCCGGTAAACGCGATGAAAATACCCAACGCGGCGGTGATGGCCAACATGTATTTCAGGTCGTGCGTAAGCAGGTATGCGGTGGCTGGCGGGCCGATGAGGAAGGCGATCACCAAAATAGCACCGACTGACTCGAAGGAACTGACGGTAGCCAGGGATACCGCGGCCATGAGCAGGTAATGCCAAAGGGCCGTGGAAATGCCCAGCGCCGAGGCAAAGGCGGGGTCAAAAGACGTCAGCTTGAGCTCTTTATAGCCTATTTTGATAAACAGGGCTACTACGAGCAGCACGGCAGACAGGATATATACCGGACGGGGGCCCAAGATAAGGCCGCCTTCCGTAACCCATAGGTCGATGGGGACGTAAGCGATTTCGCCGTACAATACGCAATCTTGGTCAAGGTCTACCTGGCCGGCGTATGCGCTGATGAGGATGATGCCCACGGCAAACAGGAATGTAAACGTGACGCCGATGGCGGCGTCGGTCTGTAGGTTGGCCCGCCGGTGGAAATACTCAATGAGAAACGTGGCCAGCATGCCCGTGGCGCCTGCCCCCAGCAGCATGGGCAGCGTCTCACGGCTTCCGCTCAGCAAAAAAGCAATCACAATGCCCGGCAATACGGCGTGGCTGATCGCATCGCCCACCATACTCATTTTTCGGAGAATCAAAAAACATCCCAATAGTCCACAGGTGATGGCTACCAATGCGCCCGTAAGTATAATCCAAAAAGCTATCATGATAAATCCGTGTCAGTTCGTTTAATTGGTGTCATCTGCGTTCATTGCGTTACGTCTTGGGAATCTTCGTATCATGCGGGTCCTTATCGGGGTACCCCAGTTGATGTTCAAGCTCCCGCTCCAGTTCGGGCGTAAGGATGTGCTCAATCGTCTCGGCATCGTCATGCACGTGATCGGAAGCGATATCCATGTATTTGGTCAGGTACAGTTCCCACAGGCGGTGCAGCCGTACCACCCGCATTGCTTTTTGATAGCCCGCGGCTGTCAGCGCCCATTGGTTGGCCCGGACGACCAACAGCCCCTTGGCGACCAGCCGTCGAAGCGCTGTCTTAAGCAGTGTTTTGTTGACTTCACGGGTGCTGGCCAGCTCCTCGAGGCTTCTCTGCCCGTCAAAGTGGCTGTTTCGCTCGCCGAGGTGGTAAAACATTTTCAGCGTGTTTTCTTCGGTAATCACTTGCCGGTTTTTGTGCTGCGTATACAGGCGCGGCACAATGCCTTTCCGGGGGGCCAAGAAGAATGAAAAAAAGGCAATGGTGGATGAGACCACCACCATCCACGGACCGGTAGGCATGGCCGGGGCAACGTAAGAGATATAAGCACCTGCAAAGCCGGCGAATACACCGAAGGCTACGGAAATACCTACCATACGCCGGATGTTGTCCGTCCAATACCGAGCGGCCGCCGCCGGGGTGACCAGCATCGCTGCCATGAGCACGACGCCCACGGCGGTAATGCCGGTGACTACCGCCAGTACGGTAAGGCTCGTCAGCAGCAAATCGAGCCTGCGTACGGGATAACCCAGCGCCTCGGCATACGGCCTGTCGAACGCGACCAGTGCAAACGCTTTGAAGAATATCCCCACGACAAGGAGCAGTACTGCGGCAAGGACACTGAAGACCAGGAGGTCGGTACCGACGAGCGTGGCAGCATTGCCGAAGATGAAGTGATCAAGGCCGCTTTGCGCGGCATTGCCGGACTGCTGGATGTAGGTCATCATCACCATGCCTGCGCCGAAGAATACCGACAATACCAGGCCGATGGCGGCATCTTTCTTGATTTTTGATTTTGCGGCGATATAGTCAATGGTGATCAGCGCCAGCCAGCCCGTGGCAAAGGCACCCACCAGCATGAGCGCCGTATTTTTGCTGCCTGAAAAGAGGAACGCCGTGCAGACACCCGGCAAGACGGCGTGCGACACGGCGTCGCCGACCAGCGCTTTTTTCTGAAGCAGGATGAAAGCACCCACCATGGCCGCACTGGCTGACAACAGGATGTTGCCGAGCACGACATATCGCACATTGGGGTCGGAAAATGAGAAAAAATCGGTTATATCTTGCATGGCTTCCTCCATATTAATCTTCCCGGCTGGGGAAGGCTCGTTTTTCCATCACATCACTCACCTGTGACAACAGGCTCAGCCGCCCGCCGTAGGCTTGCTGCATCATCTCCTCGGTGAAGACCTGCTCGGTAGGGCCGGCCGCCACCAGGTGCATATTGAGCAGCACCAACCAGTCGAAATAGGCGCGCACAGATTGGAGGTCGTGATGTACGACGACGATGGTTTTCTTGGCGGCCGCCATCTCACGCAGCAATTTGATGATGGCCTGTTCGGTGGCGGCATCCACGCCGGCAAAGGGTTCGTCCATCAAATACAGGTCTGCCTCCTGGGCCAATGCCCGGGCGAGGAAAACCCGTTGCTGCTGGCCGCCGGAAAGCTGCGAAATCTGCCGTTTGGCGAATGCGGCCATCCCCACCTTATCCAGGCAATCCTGTGCAATGGCCCGGTCGCGTGCGCCTGTGTTGCGGAAAAGGCCTACTTTGCCATAGCGGCCCATGAGTACCACATCCAGGACCGATACGGGAAAATCCCAGTCGACCGACTCGCGCTGGGGCACATAACTTACCCGGTGCCGCACCTCGTCTAAGGGATGGTCAAATAACCTCACGTAACCGCTCGACACGGGGATTAAGCCCATGATGCTCTTAAGCAGGGTGGACTTGCCTGCACCGTTTGGTCCCACAATGCCGGCGATGCAGCCGGCGGGTAAGGTGAAGTCTACCCCCCAAAGCACGGGCTTGCGTGCATACGTTACCGTGAGGTCATGGACTTCAAGTACGGGCGTTTGTGCATGTATAATCATAAGGTGCTGTTATTTGGTAATCCTGGCCGCCGCTCCGTCGAACGGTGCTTCTATTATTCGCCGGCCAGTGCTTTTACAATTGTATTTACATTATGCTTGACCATGCCGATATAGGTGCCCTCAGGCGTACCGGGTGCCCCCATGGCATCCGAAAACAGGCTGCCCCCGATGTGTACCGTCCGTCCGCGCTGCTGCACGCCGGCCAGTACGGCCTTCAAGGACCGGTCGGACACCGAGCTTTCGACGAAGACGGCCGGTATCTGATGGTCGACGATGTAGTCCACCAGCGCAGAGACATCCTGTAAGCCGAATTCTGAAAGGGTGGAAATGCCCTGCAATCCGCGTACTTCCACGCCATAGGCCCGGCCAAAGTAACTGAACGCATCATGGGCCGTGATCAATACCCGGCGGCGTGGTTGAATTGTGTTTATTTGCGCGTGTACCCATGCATCCAACGTATCGAGCTGGCTGATATAATCCTGGGCATTGGCTCTGTAGTATGCGGCGTTGCTGCTATCGAGCGCTGCCAGCTGCTGCATGGCATGGCGGGTGGCCGCCTTCCAGAGCGATACGTCAAACCAAATATGGGGGTCATACGTGCTTTCATTGATCGAAATCAGGCCCGGCAGACCCTCGCCCACGGCAATGACCGGTTTCACTCGCTTTTGCTTAGCCAAAATGCTGCCTAACTTCCCTTCCAGGTGCAGGCCGTTGTAAAAAATGAAGTCGGCATCCAGCAATTTGCGCAGATCGCCCTGACTTGCCTTGTAAAGATGCGGGTCTACACCGGGATGCATCAACGCTTCCACATCTGCCGAATCGCCGGCAATGTGCTGCATCATATCGGCTATCATGCCGGTAGTTGCCAGGATATAAGGCTTTGTGCGGCCGGCATTGCGGTCTGTAGTGCGCTGGCAAGACCAGCACGCCCATATCCCAAGTAACGCTGCGAAAACGATATGTATACTCCTCATACCGAAACAAAAATACAAAATTTAGATTAATCTAACATTTGTTGCAGGTTGATTTAAATTGCAAGAAGAAAAAACATCTCCGGACAAATTTGTGATTGGGCGGATGTTTCCAGTGTGTATTTTGTAAATTAGCACCTGTAAACGATTGTCATGATGCAAAACGTCTATATTGTCTCGGCGGTGCGGACACCCATCGGAAGTTTCGGCGGGGGATTATCCGCATTGTCGGCCACGCAGTTGGGGGGTGTTGCCATCCGCGCGGCAGTGGAGCGTGCGGGGCTTTCAGCTGCGCAAATACAGGAGGCATTCATCGGCAATGTGCTATCGGCAAGTCTGGGGCAGGCACCTGCTACCCAGGCTATTAAGTTTGCCGGGCTGCCTGATATACCGGCTACGACGGTAAACAAGGTATGTGCATCCGGAGCCAAATCCATCATGCTGGCGGCGCAGAGCATTGCGCTTGGTATCAATGATATTGTGGTGGCCGGCGGCATGGAAAGCATGAGCAATGTGCCTTACTATATGGAAAAGGCGCGTACGGGCTACCGGTTGGGACATGGGCAGGTGACGGATGGCTTGGTCAAGGACGGCCTCTGGGATGTATACAACGACTTTCATATGGGACTGGCGGCGGAGCTTTGCGCCTCCGCATGCCATATCAGTAGGGAAGAGCAGGATGCGTATGCCATTGAGTCCTATAAGCGGGCGCAGGCGGCGCAGGCGGCCGGCAAATTCAGTGATGAAATCGTCGCCGTGGAGGTGCCGGGCCGGAAAGGGGAAGTGACGCTGGTGGATGAAGACGAGGAAATCCACACGGCTGTCTTCGAAAAAATACCGGCGTTGAAGCCGGTATTCAAAAAGGATGGAACGGTGACCGCGGCCAACGCTTCCACGCTAAATGACGGGGCTGCGGCGTTGGTGCTGGTAAGCGAGACGAAACTCCGTGAGCTCAACGTGCAGCCGCTGGCCCGCATACGCGGTTATGCGGATGCACAGCAGGCGCCTGAATGGTTTACAACGGCACCCGCCAAAGCTATACCGCGGGCGTTGCAGCATGCTGGTCTCCGCGCCGAGGAAGTAGACTTTTATGAAATAAATGAGGCGTTTTCGGTGGTGTCCATCGCCAACAACCGCGAACTCGGCTTGCATGCCGACCGGGTAAATGTCAATGGGGGTGCCGTATCACTCGGCCATCCGTTGGGTGCATCGGGGGCGCGCATTGTCGTGACCTTGCTCTCGGTATTGGCACAGCATGATGGCCGGATAGGGGCCGCCGGTATCTGCAATGGCGGGGGCGGAGCGAGCGCTTTGGTTGTGGAACGAGTTTGATTTTTTGGATGACGAATGGGCGACGTGGTGATGAAGCGGTTTCTTTTGTTGATGATAGGCCTCAACTGCTGGGCAGTTCAGGCGTGGTGCCAGCCCGGCAGCCGCGGCGAACTCGTGGCATTGCAGGATAGCCTCGCAAAACTCGGGTACATCATGTACAACGAGCCCAGCGAGCCCGACCGGCTGGACGCAAATTTCACCTTCGTCAAAACGTTGGTGTCTGCCCTGAAGATTCCGCATTCTTATTCGTTCGGGTTCGATTCGCTCAACATGGTGTCTATACTTACTGCGCCGGATGATCGGTTCCGGATATTCTCCTGGCATATCCAGCTGAACGATGGATCGTACCTGTATTATGGCGCTATCCAGCTGAACACGCCGGACGGTACCCTGAAGCTATATCCATTGCTGGATAAGACGTACGAAATCGAAAATCCCGAGGAATCCGTTACCTCGGCGGATAATTGGTATGGTGCGCAGTACTACCGCATGATACCGCTCGGAAAGGATTACATTTTGCTGGGCTGGAAAGGGCATACCCCTGGTTTGACGCAGAAGGTCATCGATGTACTCCAACTGACGGATGGCGGCGCGCGGCTGGGCAAAGCTGTTTTCGGCAGCACGGAAACGCAGCGGCATACGCGCATGATTTACCGGTATAGCAAGCAAGCGAGCATGTACATGGATTTCGACAGCGCTGAGCACCGCATCGTTTTGGACCACCTGGCCCCGGCAGAGGTGCAATATGAGCAGCAATACGAACACTATGGGCCGGATATGACCTATGATGCGTGGCAGTTGGGCGAGGGCCGCCTGGAGTTTGTTTCGGATATTCCGTTGATCAATCCGCCGAGTCCTCTTGATGATGGGTACAACGACCCGAAAAACATCAAGAGCCATCCCAAAAGTGGCTTTGCGGGCCAGTAAGGTCGGGGGGCTGCCGCCAATATTTTTCTTTTATTCCCTGTAAATCGCAAAAACTTTATTTTATTTGCAGTCCATGCCAGCAGAATATGGCGAATGAGTAATACCTAACATCACATTATGCAACAATTACAGCAAGATGAACAACTAAATAACCACCTCATTAAGAACGGTGTCAATACGAAGATGGTGTTTGGGCATCCGGTAGGCCTGTTTGTGCTATTCTTCACCGAAATGTGGGAACGGTTTAGCTACTATGGGATGCGTGCGCTATTGACGCTTTTCTTGATATCTGAGCTGGCCAACGGGGGCTGGGCGTGGTCAAGGGAAAGTGCCATGGAACTGTATGCGTGGTATACCGGCTTGGTCTATTTGACCCCGTTGATTGGCGGGTTTATCGCGGATCGGCTGACGGGATACCGCAAGGCTGTCATCATCGGGGCGGTGTTGATGACACTGGGCCACGCCTCCATGGCTTTGGAAGGCACTGGTTCGAGCTTCTTCTACTTGGGATTGTTGCTGATTATTCTGGGCAACGGCCTGTTCAAGCCGAATATTTCGTCTATCGTAGGCCAGCTGTATCCGGATAACAGTGCAAAGAAAGATTCGGCCTACACCATTTTTTACATGGGCATCAATGCGGGGGCTTTCCTCGGCATGCTGCTCTGCGGCTACATCGGCGAAAAAATCGGTTGGCATTATGGGTTTGGTTTGGCAGGGATTTTCATGTTTTTTGGCATGTTGCAGTTTTATTACGCGCAGCGGATTTTTGGTTTGCTGGGCAACCGCCAGAAAGATACCCCCGAGGCGGATCAGATAGCTGAAACAGGGGTCGCCGGTGAGCAACCGGCCGAAAAGGTGTCGAAGCGTGTGGTGCGCGACAGGCTGATCGTCATCGTTGTCCTGTGCTTGTCGAGTATCTTTTTTTGGATGGCGTTTGAGCAGGCGGGGGGCTCGATGAGCATCTTTGCGAAAGATTATACCCAGCGTGTGCTGGGCGGCAATGCGGCATTGACGTTCAAATGGGTAGATGCTATCCTGACGATTTTTCCGCTGCTTATCGTGACGTTGGTACTGTTTTCGTTGGCAAAGAAGATTTTTGCGGAGTATCCGATATCGATTTTTTTTACGGCATTGAGCTTTGCCGTTATCTGGTGCCTGGGTATCTGGAAAGTGCAGCGGGAATTCAATGCGGTGGAAACGGAAGTGGCGGCCTCCTGGTTCCAAATCCTCAATTCGTTTTTTATCATCACATTGGCTACGCCTTTCAGCAGGATGTGGGAGCGGGTATTCAACCCGAACGGGCCGGTAAAGTTTGCCATTGGATTGGTGCTCCTCGGAATCGGCTTTGCGGCCCTCGCTTATGGAAGCCGGGATATCCCGCAGGGTGCAGCCACGGCCCAGGTGAGCATGGTGTGGCTGGTGCTGGCCTACTTTTTCCATACTTCGGGCGAATTGTGCATCTCGCCCGTCGGGCTGTCGTATATGAGCAAGCTGTCTCCTAAGAGTTTTGCCGGATTCATTTTCGGCCTGTGGTTTGGTTGCACCGCTGTCGCCAATTGGCTGGCCGGTATGTCTGGAAGTTTGATCGACCGTATCAGCGAGGCATATTCGCTGTCGACATTTTTCCTCATTTTTGCGGTGATTCCGGGGGTGGCCGGGTTGATACTGGTGCTATTCTCGCCGTTGCTGAAACGGATGATGCACGGCATCCATTAGCCCCGGTATCGCCGCTTAAGTTTACCGTTACCTTGCCCGGCAAGGTAACGGTATTTTTGTGTTCAACCTTTTGCCGATAATCGTTACCTTTATCGCCAAATTTCAGTCGATAGTGTCAGATAGCGTAGTCATTATTCCTACATATAACGAAAAAGAGAACATTGAAAGGCTCATTCGCAAAGTGTTTTCGCTTGAGGTGGCTTTTCATATCTTGGTCGTGGATGATGGCTCGCCTGATGGGACGGGGGCGATTGTCAAGCATTTACAAGCGGAGTTTCCCGAACGGCTGTTTTTGGAGGAGCGGGATGGAAAGTCTGGCTTGGGTACGGCTTATATTCATGGCTTCCGCTGGTGTATTGCAAGGGCGTATTCGTACATCTTTGAAATGGATGCCGACTTTTCGCACAATCCCGAGGATCTGCCCCGGCTTCGGCAGGCGTGCGTATCGGGCGCCGATATGGCCATCGGATCGCGGTATATTAAGGGCGTCAACGTGGTCAATTGGCCGATGAGCAGGGTGTTGATGTCTTATTTTGCCTCGGGCTACGTACGGCTGATTACGGGTATATCCGTGCGCGATGCGACAGCCGGTTTTGTGTGCTATAAACGGGAGGTGCTGGAGACTATCTCGCTCGACCGGATTAAGTTTGTAGGCTATGCCTTCCAGATAGAAATGAAGTTCACGGCTATAAAGTATGGGTTTAAGGTCGTGGAGATACCGATTATTTTTACCGACCGCACGGAAGGTGTTTCCAAGATGAGCACGCGCATCTTCCGCGAGGCTTTTTTTGGTGTCATCCAGATGAAGATGCAGAGTTGGTTTAGGACGTATAAGCGATAGGCGACAGGCGGGGAGCTTAAGGCATGCAGCCTACAGCTATACAGCACATAAAAAAGATGAACGAGCATTTGGATCCAAATCCTGATAGGTTGTCAAATTCGGAGCGCGAACTGGAAAAGGTGTTGCGCCCGCAGGCCTTTGAAGATTTTACTGGCCAGCAGAAAATATTGGAAAACCTTAAGGTGTTTGTACAGGCGGCTAAACTGCGGGGTGAGGCGCTTGACCATGTGTTGCTCCATGGCCCGCCGGGGCTGGGGAAAACCACCCTTTCGCATATCATCGCCAACGAAATGGGCGTGGGCATCAAAATTACATCAGGTCCGGTACTGGATAAGCCGGGCGATCTTGCCGGCCTGCTGACCAACCTTGAAGAAGGGGATATCCTTTTCATTGACGAAATACACCGGTTAAGCCCGTTGGTGGAGGAATACCTCTATTCGGCCATGGAGGATTTCCGGATAGATATCATGCTCGAAAGCGGCCCGAATGCACGTTCTGTACAGATTACCCTAAACCCGTTTACCTTGGTAGGCGCTACTACGCGTTCGGGGTTGCTCACGGCTCCGCTCAGGGCAAGATTCGGCATCAATGCCCGATTGGAATACTACGATGCCAAGTTGCTGACGACCATTGTGCTCCGTTCGGCCAGCATCCTCCGTACACCCATTACCGAAGAAGGTGCCTATGAAATCGCCCGCAGGAGCCGAGGTACGCCACGGATAGCCAATGCGCTGCTGAGGCGTACGCGTGACTTCGCCCAGATAAAGGGGGATGGCAGAATCGATACGCCTATTGCGCAATATGCGCTCAATGCGCTCAATGTGGATGAGCATGGCCTGGATGAGATGGATAACCGTATCCTAATCACCATCATTGATAAATTCAAGGGTGGGCCGGTGGGCCTTAAAACCATAGCAACTGCGGTGGGCGAAGATGAGGGAACCATTGAAGAGGTCTACGAGCCTTTTCTTATCCAGGAAGGGTACTTGATGCGTACTTCCAGGGGGCGCGAATGTACAGAAATAGCCTATAGACACCTGGGGAGAATACATCACACAAAAGGGAATACGCTTTTCTGATGAGACTTATATGCATTGCCCTGCCAAGGCAAGTATCACTGCCGCTAAAAAACAAATTATTGGGATGAAAATTTGAACATGATGAAAAGTAGGCCTATCTTTAGTGGCTTAAAACGAAAAATTCCTTTACCTTTACTATGATATATGAAACTACCTGGAATCACACTTTTCTTATTTACATGTTGTTTTATCATCGGAACGGGGTCTGCCCAAGCTCAGTTTGGGGATGAGTCGCCCGTGCCTTATTTCAGATATGCGCTGTCTGCCGGGGGAGGGCCCGCGATGATTTCGGGCGATCTGCAAAGTAGGTTGCTGGGCGGAGGCATTTTTGTCAGGGGCGACTATTTTCTGCACCACGGGATAAGTGTCAGCATCGAAGCGCAGGAAGGGATGCTGCGAAGTGGGGACCAAGGCGATGGCATCAGCCCCTATCCGGTGACGTTGTTGTTTTTCACCGGATTGGCAAGTGTCCGTTTCCACCCGCTCATGTTTATCCAGAATGATCACGACCGGAGGATCATGTACCGGAAGTCATACCTCCAAAAGGCAATCAATACCGCATATATCGGGGCGGGATTTGGCGGCATGTATAATTTCACCCGGAGCACAGCGGTGGAAACGTATACGAACGGCTCGCGTTTTGGATACGTTTACCATGCAGACATTGGCCTGGATTTCCCGTTAAGCAGAATGGCTCCTTATTTAATGGACACCTTCATGTGGTACATCAACGTAAATGGCCAGCTGAACATAGCGGCGGACCAAGGTATGGATGGTTTCCCCAACGAGCGGGACAGCTACGGCCTGTTGACGGTGGGCATAAAATTAAAGCTTTGATGGCCTGCTCAGCTTGGCTAATATTTTTTTGCCCCGGCTTTGTAAGGCTGCTGAGCCGTCCTTCATGAGAAAGGCGGTTTGCTGTGCCAGTTCTTCCGCGATCCACTCAAACTCGTTGCGCATGTTGAAGAGTATGTCCATGCAATTAACCTGCACAGCTACCGGCGTGCGGGGGGCTATGAGCCAGCTGAAGATGGTGTCTACTACTTGCTCTCCGTTTATTGTGCCGCGGGCTTCCTGATAAAGTGCGGGAGCGTCCGGGCGGGTGACATGCATTAATATTTTGGTGAAATGACGCTGGCAACTGTGGTTTTGCTGTTCGGGCAAACGGGACATGAATGTGCCGAATACGGGCATAAACCGCTCGGGATGATGGGTCGCTATATATTCCAGTACCCAAGCCGCCCGGAAGGCAATGGTTCCATGCTTCCGATCATAACATATATCGTGCAGGGTTTCCACCGAGAGGGTTTTGTCTTGCGCCAAGGCGACCAGATTGGGTACTTTGATGTTCACCTTCATCGCAGCTAAGCTGTCGAAGAGATGGTGCGGATGCGGCATGCTATGTTGTGTTCATCAATTGGTGATCCCGTGCGTACCGGGATTAGGTAATCGGTGGTCGGTGATCAGCAACACGGACCACCGACCACTGTTGGCTAAATAAACCGGTTTATCAGGTTTTCGTAAAACTCCTGCCTGCCGCTGATGGTTTCGGGCTCGCCGGATGCCGCCGCAAGATTGCGGAGGTCGGTGAGAGTCAGTTTGCCTTCCTCGAAATCCTTGCCTTTTCCGGTGTCGAAGGAAGCGTAGCGTTCGGCGCGAAGTTTCCGGTAGTCGGATTGCTGTAAAATGTTGTCTGCCACAATGAGCGCACGCGCAAACGTATCTGCACCACCGATGTGTGCATGGAATAAGTCTGCCCGATCCGTGGAGTTGCGGCGTACCTTCGCGTCGAAGTTAATGCCCCCGCCGGCAAAGCCTCCTGCCTCAAGGATGATAAGCATGCATTCGGTAAGCTCGTTGATGTTGTTTGGGAATTGGTCGGTATCCCAACCGTTTTGGTAATCGCCGCGGTTGGCATCGATTGAGCCGAGCAGCCCCGCGTCAGCGGCTACCTGCAATTCATGCTGGAAGGTGTGTCCGGCCAATGTGGCATGGTTGACCTCGAGGTTCAGCTTGAAATCGCCGAGCAGATCATATTGCCGTAGGAAGCTGATAACCGTAGCGGCATCATAATCGTATTGGTGCTTGGTGGGCTCGCATGGTTTGGGTTCAATGAAAAATGTGCCTTTGAACCCTTGGCTGCGGGCATAATCCTTTGCAAGGTGAAGCACGCGGGCGAGGTGTTCCTGCTCGCGTTTCATATCCGTGTTGAGCAGCGTCATGTAACCCTCGCGGCCGCCCCAGAATACATAGTTTTCACCATTTAAGGCGATGGTTGCATCTAATGCCGCTTTAATTTGGGCACCGGCATGTGCAACCACGGCGAAATCCGGGTTGGTCGCAGCCCCGTTCATATACCGCCTGTGCGAAAACAGGTTGGCGGTACCCCATAGTAGCTTTACGCCGCTGGCTGCCTGCTTTTCCTTCGCATAGCTGACCAGCGTCTGGAGCCGCTCCTCGTTCTCAGCCACATTATCGCCGTAGTCGACCATATCGACATCGTGGAAGCAATAATAGGGCATGCCGATTTTGGTGATAAACTCAAAAGCAGCATCCATTTTGTCTTTTGCGCGTTGGATGACATCGCTGTTTTCATCCCAGGGAAAAAATAGTGTAGGTCCGCCGAAGGGGTCGCTGCCATTGCCATTGAATGAGTGCCAATAGGCTACGGCAAACCGAAGGTGTTCTTCCATGGTTTTGCCGGCAATAACTTTGCCCGCGTCATACCACCGGTATGCCAATGGGTTGTCTGATGCGGGGCCTTCATATTGGATCTTGCCAATACCTTTGAAATATTCTTTTTCGCCGATAAGTACGTTTGACATGTTTTTATTATTAATAGTTAATCGTTAATGATGAGTTGGTTCTCCTAATTCCTTGGCCAGCTGGTCATCCAGCAACTGCTTCCACTCCTGGTAAAATTCTTCGTAGTGGGGCGACGCTTGCGGCTCTACAGTTTTGATGGCCTTCAGCTTGCTGAATGCTTCTTCCGCCGAAGCGAAGATGCCCGAGCCAATGCCTGCACCCAGGGCTGCGCCCACGCTGCCGTCGTTTTCGTATAACTCTACCGGTACACGGGTCACATCCACGAATATCTCGGCAAATAGTTCGCTGAGAAACATATTGGTCTGTCCCGCCCGGATGATGGCCGGATTCATGCCGTTTTCGCGGATGATGTCCAATCCATAGCGAAAGGCATAGGCAATGCCTTCCTGTGCGGCACGGAAGACCTGCGACCGCCCGTGGGCATTGAAATCGAGGTCAATAAACCGCGCGCCAAGTATTTTGTTATGCAGTATCCGTTCGGCACCGTTGCCAAACGGCAGGATCTTCAAGCCATTGCTGCCGGGGTTTACTGCTTTGCCGAGTGCATTCATCTGCTGGTAGTCGAGTCCGTGCCCGAAATGCTCTTTTACCCAGCGGTTGAGTATGCCGGTACCGTTTATGCAGAGCAATACGCCTGTCCGCGGCGTTTCCGGCGTATAGTTGACATGGGCAAAGGTATTCACACGCGAAGCATGGTCGTAAACTAACTGGTCGCTGACCGCGTAGATAACCCCCGAGGTGCCCGCCGTCGCCGCGACTTCCCCCGGTTGCAGTACATTGAGGGATAATGCATTGTTTGGCTGGTCGCCGGCCTTATAGGATACGGGGATACCCGGCCTGAGGCCCAATTGCGCAGCCACTTCGCTGCGCAGGGTGCCATGCTCGCCAAACAGGGGTTTGATGATTGGGAAGATCGATTCGTCAAACCCGAAGTACCGAACAATGTCTTCGGATATCCGATTGAGTTGGAAGTCCCAAAAGACGCCCTCAGATAGGGCCGAGATGCTGGTGGTGGCTTCGCCCGTCAATTTGAGGGCAATGTAGTCGCCGGGTAGCATGATCTGGTGGGCCCGGGCATAGGTGTCCGGCTCGTTTGCCTTCACCCACGCCCATTTTGACGCCGTGAAGTTGCCCGGCGAATTGAGCAGGTGCTCAAGGGCGTGCTGGTGGCCGATCTTGGCGAACGCTTTGTCGCCGATAGCTACGGCTCGGCTGTCGCACCAGATAATGGAGTTGCGTAGCGCATCGCCGTTTTTGTCTACAATGACCAGACCGTGCATTTGGTAGGCAATGCCAATAGCACCAATGTCATGCGCATTGAATGACGCATTGGTGGTAAGTTTTTTGATGGCCAGCGATACCTGTTCCCACCACATATCGGGAGATTGCTCCGCCCACCCGGGGATGACCGAAAGGATGTGGTTTTCATGGTCGTCTGGATAACGGGTAGACGCAATGCTTGTCTGGGTTTCGGCATCCACCACTGATACTTTAATGGATGAGGTGCCAATATCAATGCCTAATAGTAACATGGCAAATTTATACTAGGTTTCATGGATAATGCTAACGTTGGCATAAAGATAGGGTATTCCTTTAGAATTCCAAAATCTATCACTACTTTTGTTTAGTTGCAAAACGATTTATTAGCCATTTAACCCGGTTCAGCTTGAAAAGAATTACGATTTTAGATATCGCGAAAGAACTTAACATTACGTTTTCCACGGTAGCACGTGCGCTCAATGACCACCCGGCCATCAGCGCCGCCACGAAACAGGCGGTACGTGAGACGGCCGATCGGTTGGGATACCGCCCCAATCGTGTGGCTTCTTCATTGCGCTCCGGCAAAACAAAAATCATCGGGGTGCTCGTACCCCGCTTGGATGTGAGTTTCTTCAGTTCGGTATTGCATGGCATCGAGGGGGTGATGAACGAAAATGGCTATACCATATTGCTTTTTCAATCGCAGGAGTCCATCAAACAGGAAGCCCGCGGTATCGAAACGTTCCTTCGCTCGCGCGTGGATGGCATCATCGCTTCGATTTCCTTGGAGACGGAAGGCAATGGCAGTTATAGTGAGGTCAGGGACCGGAATATACCGTTGGCTTTTTTTGATCGCGTACCGCAGGGGCTTGATGTGCCTTCGGTCACTATCGATGATTACCAAGGTGGGTTTATGGCTACCGAGCATCTGATTAAGGCGGGCTACCGCCGGATTGTGCATATCAACCAATACCGCGATATCAATATTTTCAACGAACGTTTGCGTGGCTACTTGGACGCTTTGAAACAATATGGACTCCCTATCGACGAAAATTTGATCATCAAAGGAGACTTTTCCCTGGAATTTGGGCGCCAATGCGTGCGTGAATTGATGGCTGCGCACATTGATTTCGATGCGATATTTACGTTAGAAGACTTCACAGCAATGGGGGTGGTGCAGGAATTAAAGGCTGCTGGCAAACGTATTCCCACGGATGTCGGTGTCGTCGGCTTCGCCAACGAAGCATTTACTAACCTGGTGAGCCCTACGATATCCACTGTCGATCAGTGCACGGTGGAAATGGGAGAGGAGGTGGCGCGCTTATTCCTTAAACTGCTTAAAAAAGGCGACTATTACAAGCATAAACCAGAAAAAATCGTCCTGAAGCCGCACTTGCTTGTCCGTGAAAGCTCGTCCCGCTGAGCACGCATCAGGTAGCTATTTATCATTCGTAAAATCTTTTTTGGCACGGATTTATGCTGGTTGCTTACGGGTGCCACTTCCCTCGGGGTCGCTGTGATGATGGCGATGCGCTCGTCTTCTTCTTTTCCCCCACTTGCGGTTGTACCAGATGAAGAAACCGGTTATCGGTAGGGAGGCACAGATTAGCGAAGCCAGGAAAGCCAGGATTTTGCCGGGCATGCCCATGAACGAACCTACGTGCAGGTCAAAATTCATCGCGCGTACTTTTTCGGCAGTGTTGAGGTCGTCGGTGCCATAACTGTACAGCAATTGTGCCGAATTGCGATCATAGTATGACCATTCGAAATGATATGTTCGGCTTTTTACCTTCCGGATCTGGAAATCGTAAGGTGCTTCCGGATTTTCATTGAACCGGATGGAAATCATATCGGCCGATGTGTGCTTTTGCAGGACATCGACCAGCGCGCAATCGAGTGGTACCGGAGATGGCGTAAGCTGGTGGGCAGATTTGGGGATGTTACGTGCCACCTTGGTCTGACCGCCGCTGAATAGAAAATACAGGGACTGGTCTACCCAGGTGAAGGAAAACACCAGTCCCGTAATCGCCAGTGCCAACGCCGGGATAAGCACGTAAAACCCGAGGACATTGTGCATATCATAGTTTACCCGCTTGAATGACGCTTTCCATTTGACGTTGAGTCCTTGCAGAAGTACTTTTTTGGTCCACTTTTTCGGCCACCACAAGATGAGCCCGCTAATGAGCATATAGCCAAAAATCAGTACGGAATAACTCACAATCGGGTGGCCAATCTTTTGCCCGAGCAGCAGGCGCATATGGGCATCCAGTATCAGCTGAAAGAACTCGGTAGTTGCATCTTCTACATGGATGACCTCTCCGCTGTAGGGGTTGACATATATCCGGTAGTAATAGCGGTAATAACCCCGATGGCCGATGCCATCGGGGTTAGTCTCCAGTGCGCGGAAAACCCACGAACGGTTTGATGCCGGATGGATATCAAGCCGGCTAATCCGGTATGCAGGGCCCAGGGACTGCTTGGCGTTGGCCAACATCTCGGATAGGGGTTTTACAGGCTGTCCCGTCGGTTCCACGAACAACCGCTCCTTGTAAAAGGTTGCTTTGAGCTCGTCGACAAAGACATAGACGCAGCCAGTAATGCTGACGATAAAGACAACCAGGCCGGTAATCAAGCCGAGCCATAGATGCAACCACCCGTTCAATCTACTGAGCATAATTAAAAAGAATAGCTGATATTCAAGCTGGCCTTGGCACCATTGCCCATGTAATATTGCTCATCGCGCGCGTTGTACTGGCTGTAAAATGGGAAGTAAGCGTTATTGAACAAGTTTTCCACGCCCAAGCTTGCCCGCAGCGCCCGGTTGAATCGATAAGATGCATTCAGATTGAACAGGTTGACAGCTTTTGTCGGGCCTTCCGCCGAGCGGTAAGTGCCATTATCCAACGGTTCAAACCGGTCGCGGTTGCCGGTGTGTACCCAAAATAGCTGTAGGTTCAGTCGGTCGACGGGTGCATAATATACATAGGCTGTTGCCTTGGGCGGGGCAATACGCGATCCGGTGAGGTACTGCTTTGTGCCGTCTTCCAATTCGGCTTTCCCTTCGACGTAAGCGTAGGTAGCGCCTATGGTTAGATTTGGCAGTAAATATGCATCGGCCGTCAATTCATAACCATACACACGTTCGGGTGCACGCTGGGGCATCATATAGCCGTCTCCGCGGTCAACCAGGTTGGCCCCCAGCTTGGAAGTGCTGATGTAATAGGCCGCGGTAAGGTGGACAAGACCGAATCGGCTACTTACCCCGGCTTCGTAGTTGTTGGTGATGATAGGGTCGGTCTGCAGTTGTGTGAGGGTGCTTTCCTGCGAACTGCGGACGATACGGCCCAGCTCGTTGAGCCCAAAACCTTGTGAGAAACTGATGAAGGGGTTGAATGCATCGAATCTGGTATAGCGGAGGCCGGCATTAAACATGGTTGCATTGTACGAAAGCGTTGCTCCGGTCACAGGAATGCTGCCTTCGCCGTTGGGTCCCGTGGCCAATGTATAGAAGTCTGCTATCTTCACCTTGGCGTTTTCATAGCGAGCACCGCCTTTAAAAATAAGGTATTCTGCAATGTCTACCTTCAATTGAGCGTACGGAGCAAAGTTGGTCATGTCCATGTCTGGAATATAGATACGGCCATCCAACAGTGGTTGGCTGGTGACATCACCAAGCAAATCCAATCCATAGACGACGTTGCCTTTAATAAGACTGCTTCCCCAAGGGGTATTGAGGTTTAGCCGCAGGCCGCTTTTCTTGGAGCTGATTTGGGTCTGGCCGGGCCCGTACCAGCCGTTGGCGCGCTCCACATAACGGTTGGTGGAAAGAAAACGCTGGAAATACCCCGTAAGCTCCAAAAACGTATTCAACGGCAATGCATCGTTTCGGTAAGTAATGAATGCGTTGTGATTCTGTGGGGTACCCGCCGGAGCGCCCGGATTTTCGCCCGGGATCCCGATAGAAGGTTGCTGGCCATAGACACCGTTTTGATTGATGTAGTCGCTCTCCTGCAGGCTCCTAAACATATTGTATGAGAGCGTCAGGTTGCTCGATGGATTGAACTGGTAGGCTGCCTTTGCAAAGATATTGTAGGAATACGTTTGGCTCAGGCCATCGTCTTGCGCCAGTACGTTGCCTTCGGCATCCTTGAATACGCCGTTGTAATTGTAAGTGCCCCCCGCTACATACGAAAACTGGTTGATGGTACCATGCAGTACCTGCGAGAGGCGGTAGCCGACCGTGTTGGCAAGGTGGCCGGGATGCCCGTTGGTACCCACGGTGGTCTGGCCGCTGATTTTCTTGTTGCCGTCGGGCTTTTTGGTGATGTAATTGATGATGCCACCACCAGAGCCATTTCCATAGATGGATGTAGCGCCTTTGATGATTTCTACCCGCTCGATAACGGCCGGATCGATGGAGCGTATATCGCGTGCGCCGTTCATCAAAGGTGTCGACTGCGGGATGCCGTCAATCAACACCAGCACACTGCGGCCGCGGAGTGTCTGGCCCGAGTTGGTTGCTTTGTTGGTCGAAGGGCCCAAGCCGGGGACCGTAAAGCCCAGGATTTCGCTGATGGAGTTATTGATGTTGGCTTGCTGCTCAATTTGTGCGGCATTGAGGATGGTTACAGACGAGGGCACTTCATCGATGCTTTCCTGTACCCGGCTGGCTGTGACGACGACCTCCGAGAGTTGGCCTGTCTGCTGGAGTGTAAACGTAATGTCGGCGGTTTGGTTGGCATCCACGACGATGTCCTGCACGGTGGAACTGTAGCCAACGGCGCTCGCGTTGATTTTTTGACGGCCTGGTTCAATGCCTTGCAAGGTGAAGCGCCCCTGCTCGTCTGTTCGCGTATTAGGGTACCCTTGGATACCTACCGTCGCGTACGAGGCGGGTTTGCCATCGGCCGTCTGTACCAGGCCGGTGACCTTGCCTTTACCCGATGAGGCTTGTATCGTAATCCGGTTGCCTTCCACTAACAGTTTACTGAAATCCTTGCCCAGCAGCTCGCCGAGGATCTCGCCGAGCGGGGTACCATTGGCCATGACAGAGACTTTACGCTGGGTATCGAGCTGGGTGGTGGAATAAGCAATAAAAGCACCGGCTTCCTTACCCACGGCCGAGAGGGCTTCGGCTAAAGCTACGTTGGAGAGCTGTAATGTCACCGGCCTGGAAAGGATGTTTTCCTGAGCCCGCGCGCTGTGGGTTAGAGACATACCGAAGAAGATGGCGGTGGTTATGGCGAGGGCGTAGTTCAACCCGAGTTTATCCGCCCAATATTTAAAGATGTTTTTCTGGTAACTTGCTACCGTTTGCATATTTTTGTTGGTGGTATAATTAATAATTCACGTTATTGATGATACTTGCCCAGCACAACGTTTGGCGATGGGGTGCTGGGCTTCCTTAATATCGATCGGTCAGGGCGGGGATTGGTCGTCTATCATTTTCAATTTGTTAAGGTGTAATGGTCACGTCGGAACCATTGATTTGATACTGGAATCGGATGGCGAATGCCAGACTTTTTAATATGTTTTGAAGCGAAGAGTTGTCAAATTCGCCCGTGTAGCGCTGTCTGCCCAGCGCGGGCGATGCGACGGATATCTGCACCCCATACCAACGCTCCAGTGTGTGGGCAATTTCGTCCAGTGATTGGTCGTCGAATATCAATCGATTATCTTTCCAGGCTGTATGGGTATCTGTTGATACCGGTTGCTGCTGGAGTGTGCTTGTCCTATCAAGCCTGCCCAACTGATTTGCCGTGAGCGTAAGCTGTAGGTGGCGCTCGTGCTTTGAGGAAAAATTCACCCGGCCTTCCGTTACCACAACGGTGGTTACGCTGTCATTATCATACTCCCTGAGGTTGAATGCCGTGCCCAGTACCCGCGTAATGCTGCGCCCGGTTTCGATGACGAACGGCTTGGCGGCATCCCGCGCCACTTCAAAAAACGCTTCGCCTGAAAATGTTATCAAACGGACGCTGTCACCAAAACGTTCGGGATAACGGACCGTGCTTCCACTGTTGAGGTGTATGCGGGTACCGTCCGATAGCGTAACGGTGGCTTTCTTTCCCCCCGGGACGGAATAAGCGTAGTACTTGAGTGTGTCGGCTTTCTGGCGCAGGCGAGGCTGGAGATAAAGAAAAAGTATGCCGGCTAGCAGCAGGGTGGCAGCTATGGCGACCGTCCGCCGTATAGACCAGGTAGGTCTTTGTGCCTGACCTCGGACCTCCGGATGCCGCGTTTCGAAGGAAGCCCAGCCGCGATTTTCGAGATGTTGCATCGCTCCATGCGGAGGCAAAGCCGTTGCCGTTTCCTCGTCTTCGGACAACCACTGTTCTATGGCTTCTTTCTCCTGGGGGCTACACTGGCCGAGGTAATACTTATCTAATAGCTCCTGCGTGATCTTCATGTAATAGTTCGCGAACTGTCTTTTTAAGCGTCCGTCATTAACATCACGTCCTAAGTCGGGTATTTTCCTCAACCGGATCGGAGATCTTTTTGGTTTTTTTGATTTGCAGGATGGTTGTATAATGAATCAGTGGATTCGTCGCAATCGCTCGCGAAGGTAGCCCAGGGCTTTGTAGAGGTGGTACTCCACATTCTTTTCAGATATGGCCATCGAAGCCGCGATGCCCCGTTTGTCCAGCCCATCTTCATGAAGGAGGTATACTTCCCGGCTCTTCGCCGGGAGGGTGGAGGCCAAGCTTGCAACGGTACGCGTCAACTCGCGGAAGAAGACATCGTCCTCCGTGTTGTTTGTCGCGCCTGAAAGCGTACACGAGTGCATTTCCAGCAACTGCTTTCTATGGGAGGCATGACGGCAGTGGGATTGTGCTTCCAACTTGGCAGCTCGGCAAAGGTATTTGCCGATATCGGATCCGGCAACAAGCATGCTCCGTTTTCGCCACGCCAGCTCAAATACGTGCTGGGCAAGGTCTGCTGCCGAATCCACATCGCGAACATAACGGTAACAGACTGCAAAGACCGCTTTCCAATGTGCACGGTACAACTGCTCAAACTCCTCAGCACCGATGCCTTTAGGGGTTGCATGTGGCGTAGTATGATCTTCGGGACGTGACATTGTCCCGCAAAGTTAAATTTATTTAGAATGATTCGAAATTATTTTTACAATATTCTACATGGCGGGCCGTAAGCCCTTAATTGCGGTGATAGACGCGTGATAAAGTTGGTTGCTGCTCGTCAAGGATGACATGCATCCATTAATTATGGCGACTACTATTACTTGGAGGCGTTGCTCCGGCTGCGTAAGCGATCGGTCCAGCTTTCGGGTGGCCCCAGATAGCTCGGCTGTTCGCCCCCGAGGTCGATGACCACCCGTTGCAATACCACACCCGGGTCGATGAACCATACCTTTAGCGCATGTTCGCCGCTATTGGCCAAAGCATGGTGAGAGACGATGCGTTTGATGTTGTTGGCGACTCCTTCGCTCCATGCATTTTCAGATTCATCTTCGTTGATGTTGATCACCAGCGGCGCCTGCCCATCTATGGACACCGCCAGCCTCAGGTGGTTTTCACCACTGAAGTTGAGGGTAGGCGACACGTGCAGCGTCACTTTGGCATCGCCGGTGTTGTGGTTACGGAAGCGATAGACAAGATGCGGACTTCCTTCGGACAAAGGCAAGGAAGCCGCTGTGACGGGCATCGCCGTGACGGCTGACTCCGTGCGCCCGTAGTCCGGCAGTACCTGCCAATGGATACCATTAGCGTTGACCGCTTGGCTGTAATGATGTGCCTCCATGGCAATGTAACCGCTGTTTTCGATAAAGGTATTGGCATGTGTGGCCGTAGGGAGTGTGTAATGGTGTATCCGGATGGTCACGCGTTTTTCTTGTCCTGCCCCTTTGATGTGGATAGTCGCGGCATGGTTGCCCATAGGGGCGTTTGCCCAGTCGATATGCGCCCATAATCGGAGCTCATCGCTGATCGTGCCACTTGTTTCAGACAGCCGTACCCAATCGGCTGAAGACGCCGCCTGGAAGAAGAAGGCGTCTGCTCCTTGGTTGAAAATTTCGATGTAGGCACTGTCGCGGAAATAGGGGTCCAGCTCGGGCAAAACCTGTTCCTGCCGTTCGTGGAGCTCTTGCCCTTCGGCATGGACGCCCATTCGGGCTTCGGCAGGCAACGTGAGGCGTTGCACCTCCGGCAGCACATTTTTTTCGGGTTGCTGCCAATAGGTGTATCCGATGTGCGTCTGGTCCATCATATGGCTCCATTTGCCGCCGGCCATCACATTGTTGTACTGGTGGGTAAGCAGCGAATCCCGCGCGAACAGCACCTCGGCCCGTTCGGCCACCGTGTTGGTTGCCGCGCGTCGCTGGGAGGCGTAAAACGTATTCTTGGCCACGGTATAATAGAGCTCGTAAAGGTTGGCACAGGCGAGGATGGGAAAAAGAACTAACTGATAATAAGCATCGCGGTATTCCGGAGCCAGCTGGTCGTTGACCGCTTGGGCGCGGTTGGCCAAGATATTGTAGTCGGCCGCCACACGCTCCCATTCACGGTAATGGTGGAGGCTGTAAGTACCGGCATCGAGCAGCTCCGGTTTGCGGCGACCATTAAATTTGGTGTATTGCGCAAGGAAATCCGCGATATCCTGCGCATGGGTACCGCCGAATTGCTTGCGGGCCCATGCTACGGTGTATTCCTGTAATTGTGTTGCGTCCCAGCGTTGGGGCGACCAGGCCATATCAAGGAAAAATTCCGTGGGAAACTCCATGGGTTTGATGTCGCCAACATTCACAATCCACAGTTGGGTGGCGCCATATTGGTAAGCGAGGTTCATCTGTTCCCATACTTTGGTGATGGGATTTGTGTTCAGCCATTTGTAGTTGCGAGGACCGCCGACATAGTCAAAATGGTAATAGATGCCATAGCCACCGGATCGCGGCGGATCGGACAGCTTGGGTAGCTTGCGGATGTTGCCCCAGTTGTCGTCACAGAGTAGTAGGGTCACGTCATCCGGCACCCGCATGCCATGGTCATAGTAGTCCTGCACTTCTTTATACAGCGCCCATACCTGAGGTACTGCCGTTGCTTTTTTTTCCGTTACTTCTTCGATAATTTGGCGCTGGTCGGCCACGATGGTTTCCAGCAGCTCGATGGCTGTACCTTCGGTCATGGGTTCATCTCCATCGCCCCGCATACCGATAGTAACCAGGTTTTCGTGGGCGCCCATCCGCCGTATCCCTTCTTTCCAGAATACTTGGAGCGCATGTTTATTGGTTTGGTAGTCCCACGGTCCGGCGCCATAGCGCCGCCATTCATCGTGCGCACGCACCATGGGTTCATGGTGGGAAGTGCCCAGTACGATACCATATTGGCTGGCCAGCACGGGGTTCAGCGGGTCATCATCATTGAATGCCCGGCCCCACATGGCGGGCCACAGGAAGTTGCCCCTGAGGCGCAGGATAAGCTCAAAAACTTTTTCGTAGAAAGTGTGGGTGAAGCCGCCATGGTACTTCTCCGCCCAGCCCGCCAGTGCGGGAGCCCCATCGTTGATGAAAATGCCCCGGTATTTGACGGCGGGGGAGTGGCGGATCGCCCTTTCGGTGTTGAAGAACAGCTCATCGCTTTTTTTTACGGGTACATCAGCCCAAAAATGCCACGGCGATACCCCTATTTGGTAGGAGATGTCATAGATTCCGAAGATGGTACCCCGGTTGTCACTGCCGGCAATGACCAGTGCTTGGGCAATATCGGGAGTGGGGTTGTCTACCACTTCGATGAGCGTGCTTTCCCATTGGTCCACGATGTCTGCTACATTGATGGCGCCGGAGTGTATCAGTTTATCAATGATACGCGATTTTCCGACAGTGCCGATGATGATCGCGGTGGAGGTATGTTTGCCATTGAGTGTAGGTCGTACCGAACTGACGCGCTCGATGTCCAGCTGCAGATCCCCTGCTGCCCGGAGTACACTACGGTGCTCACTGCTGTCGACCATGATGTTGGCTGCCACGTGGTTGCTTACAAGGGGAAATCCCGGGTTGGCGGCATGGGCTGCCAGGGCTATCCAAGTGTATCCGATAAGCAAGATGATACGGTACATGTCTTCTATTTTCTATCAGTTTGCTGAATTGTAATGGTTGTCTCTGCTGTGGTTAATCCCGTTGATGTGGCCGTGACGGTGATTTGACCGGTAGCACCCGGTTTTGCCTTTACGATAGCAAGGGCAAGTCCGTTGAACGCCTTCCGTTGGGTTGTAGGGAATGCGGTCATGTCGGCCGGATTGCCATTGTCCGTGGCAACGATCATTCCCGAACCTGACAGCTCGAATTGTACAGTGTTGTCGGCACGCGGTACCGGAAGACCGTCCTTGTCGACAACTTGTAAGGTCAGGAAAACCAAATCTTTTCCGTCAGGGATGATATGGGATTTATCCGCGATAAGTCGCATCCCCTTGGCGTCGTCCGCTGTTTTCACGGTGTCGCCGGCCCATGGTTGTCCGTTTTTATAGGTTACTACACGGAGTTCGCCGGGATGATAAACAACATCATCCCAACGGAAACGGTATTCATAACGCCCTCTCTTTTTCCGGCCGAGTGATTTGTCGTTCAGGAACAGTTCTGCTTCATCGGCCGCCGAAAAAACGTGCACAGGAGTAATCTTTCCTACACGCTCGGGCCATGTCCAATGCGGCAAAATGTGAGCCATTTTATGGTCAGGCCGCCAGCGGGCTTGGTACAGATAGAAGCGGTCTTTCTTGAAGCCTGCTAAATCAATGATCCCCGAGTACGAACTTCGGGCGGAATAGTAGGGGGTAGGCTCGCCAAGGTAATCCCAGCCGGTCCAGACAAACTCGCCCGCCACGTAAGGATGTTCGTCTTGGGAGGAGAACACCTTATCGGGTGAGGCGCCGAATGCGGCTGTATAAAGTTCATAAGCGCTGACTTGAAGGGATACCGGATCGCCACCAACGCTGTCGCTCACGGGCGCATTTAGGCCATCGAAAACAGGAAAGATATACGTGCCACGTGTGCTGAGGGTGGAGGCCGTCTCGCTGCTGACAATCAGCTTGTCGGGAAACTGTTGGTGGAACGCCGGATAGAGTGGCGAGGTCTTGATACCCGACAGGTGAGCATACGCTGGCGCATCCCGTATGCCCTCGCCCTGATAGTTGAGGCTGATGATATCCATGGCTTTTGCAAAGGGCATGTCCGGTTTGGCAAAATTCATCGATGCGGTGGTTGGCCGTGAGGGATCCTCTTCTTTCACAATGTTGTGCAATTTTTTTGCAATAGCGGCACCTTCTTCCCCGGTATATTGTTCGCCCACTTCATTGCCGAAGCTCCATGCGATAATGGAAGGGTGGTTGCGGTCCCGGCGAACAAAGGCCCGTATATCGGGTTCGTGCCAATCAGGAAAGATCAGGTGGAAATCCAAGGGCGTTTTTTTTCGTTCCCAGCTATCGAATATTTCATCGATTACCAGGAATCCCATACGATCCGTAAGGTCCAGCAATTCCGGTGCGGGTGGGTTGTGTGCCATTCGGATGGCATTGCAGCCGAGCTCCTGAAGCATTTCTAATTGTCGCTCCGCTGCCCGAATATTGAACGCAGCCCCCAACGCACCTAAGTCATGGTGCTGATTGACGCCCTGTATACGTACGGGCTTACCATTTACCAAGAGGCCCTTTATAGGATGGAAATCCAGCGATCGGATGCCAAAACGCGTTTCATATTCGTCTATCAGTTTACCTCCGCTATATAATCGTGTAATGGCTACATAAAGGTTGGGCCTTTGTGTGGGAGGCGGCCCCCATAACTTTGGATTTTTCAGGAAGAGCGACTGCTCAATTATCACCTTTTCTCCTTTTGGTGCGGTGATGGTTGAACGTGGAAACGTGCCAACACTATTCTCTGCGCGGTTCGAAAGGCTATTTAACACATATACTTCCGTAACTGATTCGACCTGCTGATCGGATATTGATTTATTTTCAATTTGTAAGGAAAGGTTCAGCGTAGCCGACGAGGTCGATACCGCTTCGGTGGTGATGAACGTGCCCCATTGGCCTACGTGTACTGGATTTACTTTGGTTAGCCATACGTTGCGGTAAATGCCACCCCCCGGATACCAACGTGAGGAGTGCGGAGGATTGTCCAACCGTATTGCCAGTTGATTTTCTCCGCCGGGATTGAGGTATGGTGTGAGATCCAAACGGAATGAATTATAACCATACGGCCATCCTCCTACCAAATGTCCATTAAGCCAAACCATCGCATATGACATGGCTCCATCTACATCGAGATACATGGATTTGCCCTTGTCAGTGACGGGAATGTCCAATTTTTTACGGTACCAGGCAACACCATGCACCGGCAGACGTCCCATTCCCCCGCCGATTACGGGGTTGGCTTCGGTATAAAATGGACCACTGATGGCCCAGTCATGGGGTAGGTCGACCGACTCCCAAGCCTGGTCATTGAAATCATATTGCACGAAAGGAAAGCCCCTTCCGGGATCACCTGGCGGGCGTTGATGCTTTTTCGCTGGGTCGCTGATGAAATCATTTGCAGTGGGTAAAATCCATTTTTTAAGCACATCGTCCGACGCATTTGTGGCTATGGCTTCCGTAGGTTTGGTGTCTGCCACAACGTTGTCATTATGTTCAGTGATTTCTAGGCGAGTATCGTACGCTAATGAGTCAGGATTGGCATCGTACCGCATAAACCGCCAATCTGCATTGAGACCAATGCGCTGCCTCGGCAATTCTTGGCTGTTGGAATTTTTGCAGGGGGCAAACAAAAACAAGCCTGCAAAGATAACTGCATAAATTAGGCTTCTTAATCCGTATGTTATCGGGGGAAACTGCATCATTTTTATTTTTAGGGTCATACAATTGACAAAGGGCGCCGTTGATTGTCCGAAGACTATATCCCCGGCACAAAATGGAACTGCAAATTCTCGTAATATTCCAGTGGATGTTCCGGCCGTTCCAATCCATCAGGGATGGGCATGCCCGAAAACTGCTGGAAATACAGCACGCAGGCATCGCGCCACAGCATGGCCTCCTCGTGCTGGATGGCCAGTAAATCGCTGACTTCTTCGAAAACGGTGTCGTTTACTTTTCCTTTTTGTGCTTTCCACACCGCCCGCATGCCGGCTACTTCCTCCACACCACTGTAGTAGTGATGGCAGAGTGCTTCCCAGAGCGTTTCGCCGGATTTCATCCGGAAATCCCACGGGAGGTGGTGGAACCAAAGGAGGTATTCATCAGGGCAGGTCTGCGGGTCTTCAAACTGGGCCTGTACTTCGGGCGCATATTGGCTCAGGGCGTCACTGCCTGAGGCTGTACGATTGAAGCCAATGCCATCCTTGTTGGCTTGGTGATAATAGACCGATGTCCAGTCAGCCCGTTGCTTGTCCTTGATCCAGGGACCGGGGCCATAGTGGTGGCTCCATCCCATCAGGTGGTGGAGGCCAAGGGGAGTCATGTAATTGACGATGGTTTCGCGCGATTGCATCATCATCGGCAGCAAGGCGCCGATAAGGGAAGCGTCGTTGCCGAACGTGCGGCGTAGCCAATCGTCGGCAATTGCACTGGCATCGGTATCGGGGTCCCAGGCCAATTTTCCATAGGCAAACCAGTTGGCTTGTGCAAAAGGGTGCCCTGTCCAGTTGACGGCTGTGCCGGTGTTGGCTACGCCCGCCATGGCTGTGAGCTTTTGCCCGGTTAATGAGCCATCAATTATGCGCGCGACGGTCGAATGTGGGCCATGAGCATATGTATCGGCCAGCAGCGTTTCACTGAACAGTGTACCCAAGTAGGCCAGATTGGTGGCAAAACCGAGGTATTCTTGCGTAATTTGAAATTCCATCATCAGCGGCGTGCCGGGCATGGCGCCGAAGAGCGGATGAAATGGCTCGCGCGGCTGGAAGTCGATGGCGCCGTTCTTGACTTGGACGATGACGTTTTCACGAAATTGGCCATCGAGTGGTTTAAATTCGTTGTAAGCCTGCTTGGCACGATCTTCGGGCTCCGTATCTTCATAGACAAATGCCCGCCACATGACCACGCCGCCGTGGGGATTCAGGGCGTCGGCTAACATATTGGCTCCCTCGGCATGGCTGCGTCCATAGTTTTGGGGGCCGGGTTGCCCTTCAGAATTGGCCTTCACGAGGAAGCCGCCAAAATCGGGAATATAGCGGTAAATCTCGGCTACTTTGTCGTTCCACCATTGCTGCACTTCGGGGTTGAGCGGGTCGGCGTCAGCAAGGCCACCCAGTTCAATGGGTGCGCTGAAACGCGCCGACAGGTATACCTTGATACCATAGGGCCGAAAGATGTCGGCTAGCGCGGCCGCTTTTTCGAGGTAAGGTGCCGTGAGCATGAGCGCGTTGGCATTCACATTATTGAGCACGGTACCGTTGATGCCGATGGAGGCGTTAGCCCGTGCATAGTCTGTATAACGCGGATCGCGGTACCCGGGCAGACGATGCCAGTCCCACAGGGAGAAGCCTGCATAGCCGCGCTCCACGGTGCGGTCGAGGTTGTCCCAATGATTGAGCAGGCGCAAAGCAATCTTGGGCTGGGTAGTGGTGGCAAGCTGCGAAATGTCCTCGCCGCGTTGCAAAACTCCAAGAAATGCGTAGACGCCGTATAATATGCCGCTGCTTGTATTGGCAAAGATGACCGTCGTAGGCTTGCCTTTGATGGCTGTATAATGGATACCATATCCCTCGTCGCCGATGTGCTGGAGATGCCCCGCGATGGCTTCACCGGCCAGCCAGGGGAGCGTGGCGGGTGTGCCTATGACCAACGTGCCGAATTCCTGGAGCGTGTCGACCGATTTCAGCCCTTCCCCCAGCAAGCCGTTCACCGCGGTGAGCAGCTCCTGTCTGGCAATACTATCTGTTCGATTTGCCACCGGGAAAAGTAAGGTCTTAAGCTGCCGTTTGTAGTCGGCAGCCGTTTCGGTGGGCAGTGGTTTGAAATCCAGCCACAGCCGATAACCGGATTGGGCCGCAATGGGGAGATTGAGGCAGCAAACATAGGCAAGAAACAGTAAAATGCGAATTGTGATGTTCATAATCGGTTTATTTCATGACTAATTTAATTATTCTCGTTGGGTAGAATCCCGTATTATCAATTCATGGCGCAGCACGATGGTTGCCGCGGTATGTTGTTCGCTGCTTCCATTTAGCAGATTGATGAGTGTTTTAGCTGCCATTTCTCCCATTTCGTGCCCTCGATAATTGACCGTGGTGAGGTTGGGCTCAACGACTGTCGCGATCGGATCGTTGTTGAACCCGGCGACGAGCATATCTTTCGGAACGTGTACACCATTACGTTTCAATTCCTGCATACAAGCCACCGCACAGGTATCGTTGGCTACAAAGATGGCATCAGGCCGTTCCGTCAATGCGCAGATATGTTTGGCGGTATGTATGCCATCTTCTGCGCTCAGGTTTTTGACCATGAGCCAATCTTCCTGAAATTGAATGCCATTATCAGATAAGGCATCCTTGTATCCCTTGAAGCGCTGGCTGTAGACGTTCCGGTTGAGATTGCCTGCAATATGCATGATACGCTTTGCGCCTTGGTGGATAAGGTAAGACGTGAGTTCGTAAGCGGCCTTATGATTATTGATAACAATATTCGGACAGTTGGGATGTTCAAAGACGCGGTCAAAGAAAATCAACGGGATATTCTTGTCCATGAAACGTTTGAAATGATCAATACCGGTCGTTGTGTAGGCCAAGGATACCAAAAGGCCGTCTACCCGATTGTTGAACATCGTGACTGCGTTTTTCATTTCCTTTTCCATGGTCTCCAGTGATTGGCTGATGATTAATTCATAGCCTGCTTCATTCGAAACTTTTTCCATACCTGCGATGACATCAGACATAAACATGCTATTCAATCGTGGTACAATGACACCGATTGTATAGGTGCGTTTTGTCCGGAGGTTGCGGGCAAATGTATTGAAGCGATATCCCATGCGCTCGGCCTGGGCAAAAATCTTGTCTTTCGTAGCCTGTTTTACGGCCGGATGGTTCTTGAGTCCCCGGCTTACTGTGGCGGCCGATATATGCAGGGCCTCCGCAATGTCGTAAATGGTTACTTCTTTTCTCTCGTTGGACGTACTCATTTGTTTGTAAATACGGTTCATTAAATGGTTCGGCTAAAATAAGAAAAAAATATTTTTTTGCAATCGGTTGCATTAATTAATTTTTATTTCTACCTTTACTCCCAGAAAGAATAACCAAGGGTCCAGGAGGACATATAAACCTTATCCATATGATTAGCTTTTCAGTGGTGGGGTCATTTTAAAAGATTCGCATGCCAACGTTTGATTTTTGCGTTTGGGAAAACGGCTAAAACAAATTCTAAAAAGCAATTTAACTAATTTATTTAACCAATAATCCTACAGTATGATAAGCGTATACAAATCGGGATTGCGGCGGTGGCGGGGAAAAGCCATCAGAGCCGCCTGTCTATTATTGTTTTTGTTTTCTTATTCCACGTACGTCATGGCGCAGGCTGGAAACATCAGTGTGTCCGGGAGCGTTGTAAATGAGGCCGGGGAAGCATTGGGTGGGGTTTCCATCCACTCCGATGATGGTGCAGCAAGTACGTCCTCAGACGATAGCGGTCGATTCACCATCCGTGTGCCAGCAAACAGTGTATTGGTATTCAGTTATATTGGATATGCGACGCAAGAAGTGAAGGTTGGACAGACTGGCCAAGAACTGATGGTGACATTGCTGGAAGAGTCAAGTGCCTTAGAAGAAGTGGTTGTCGTGGGGTACGGTACACAGCGCAAAGAGTCGGTAACTGGCTCGGTCGCTTCGATTGGCGGGGAAAGTTTGCGTGAAGTCCCTTCAGCCAATATCACACAAGCCCTTCAAGGGCGCTTACCGGGGATAGAATTGTCGCAGACGTCTACAAAGCCGGGCGCGGCGATGCAGATCCGCGTACGGGGTACGCGCTCGCTTAACGCCAGCAACGATCCGCTTATTGTGCTTGATGGAATCCCGTTTGCAGGTTCCATTCAGGATATCAGCCCAAACGATATCAAAAGTATCGACATCCTCAAGGATGCTTCTGCAACGGCTATTTATGGGTCAAGGGGAGCCAATGGCGTAATTATGGTCACTACGAATAAGGGCGGTGCGGGCCAGGAGGCGCGCGTTTCTTATTCTGGGTTTCAGGGGCTGAAAAATATTTTTGGCAAGTACCCCATGATGGATGGACCGGAATTTGTGAAGCTGCGTGCAGATGCGGGAGTATATACAACACATGGGTTGGATGAATCCGAAGATGTAAATGTCGACTATCAGGATCTATTATATCGAGACGGCTACACGGGCAGCCACGACCTTAATGTGTTGGGCGGTACAGCGACCGGGAGCTACAAGCTCAATGTCGGTTATTTCAAGGATCAGTCAGTACTGCCTGGCCAATACTTCGATCGGGTATCATTGAATGCGGCTATAGACCAGCAAATTGGCAATTACATCAAAATCGGATTTACAACTAATAGTAATTATTCGGTAAATAATGGTGATAACCTTGGTGTTTATGGTGCATTAAACTCCTCACCTATTGCCAACCCTTACAATGAGGACGGATCCTGGAAACGGGTGATCCGCATGCCGATGGAAGATCAATGGGTGTACTCAAGGGATATTATCGAAGGTTTGGGCGATGCCTGGATTGACCAAACACGCGCATTGGGTACCTACAATACCATTTATACCGAGGTGCAGATTCCGAAGGTTGAGGGATTGAAATACCGTATCAATGTAGGCTTGAATTACCGGCAAAGCAAGGGCGGCTCGTACACAGGAGAAGGGGTGTTCCAATCGTTGGCTACTACCCCTTCATCGGCCACATTGAGCAATGCAAACACCACACATTGGATTGTTGAGAACTTACTGACTTATGATCGCAGTTTCGGAAAGCATAACATTAACCTGACGGGATTGTATGCTGCAGAGGAAAACCTGTACACGCGGTCTTTTGTCCAAGCGCGGGACATCCCTGCGGATGCATTCCAATTCTATAACCTTGGCCGTGCAAACGAACAACCCATTATCAATCCTGATGAGCAACATTATTCAAAAAGCGGCCTGATATCTGGCATGGGTCGTGTCATGTATTCTTATGATGACAGGTACATGATGACGGCTAGCTTTCGCTACGATGGTTCGTCACGGCTTGCCCCTGGGCACAAGTGGGTGTCTTACCCCGCTGTTTCCGTCGGATGGAACCTGCATAACGAGTCGTTTCTGACTGGTTCCCCTATTGTCAACCAATTGAAAATTCGCTTGGGTTATGGCGTTACGTCTAACCAGTCAATAAACCCGTATTCAACCCTCGGACTTTTATCGACCCGGCCTTATAACTTCGGTGAAACATTTGATACGGGCTTATATGTGTCTGAATTGCCGAATGCCGGATTAGGTTGGGAGTTTTCAGCCACAACAAATTATGCAATAGATTTCGGTCTATGGGGCAACCGCCTGTCGGGTACTCTCGAATATTATCATACGAAGACCGACGATTTACTGTTCAGGGTAGGTTTGCCCCAAACGTCTGGTGTAGGCAGCTACATGGCTAACGTGGGCAAATCCGAGAATAAAGGGTTTGAAGCAGCATTGAATGGTGTCATTCTGGATAACCACAATGGATGGTCATGGGATGTCGGGGTGAATTTTTACCTCAATCGCAATGAATTGACGTCACTTGCTTCTGGCCAGACGAGGGACGAAGGCAACTGGTGGTTTGTAGGATACCCCATCGACGTAATTTTTGACTACGAAGCCGTCGGACTATGGCAGGAAGGAGATCCTTTTTTGGAACAATACGAACCTGGTGGAAACGTCGGGATGGTGAAAGTGAAGTACAACGGGGAATTTAATGCGGATGGTTCTCCTACCCGTATCATCGGTCCGGACGACCGGCAAATCATGAGTATGCAACCGGATTTTCAAGGAGGCTTTAATACCCGGGTTGCCTATAAAGGGCTAGATTTAAGTGTGGTGGGTATGTTCAAAAGTGGTGGGCTGTTGATCGCTACACCTTATGGTGCAAACGGTTATTTGAATATTCTTACAGGAAGAAGAGGCAACATTAAGGCGGATTACTGGACACCAGAAAATACGGGTGCACGATTCCCAAAGCCAGGTGGGATTGGCGGTGATCAACCAAAGTACCTGAATTCGCTGTCCTATTTTGATGCATCGTTCCTGAAAATCCGTACCATTTCGCTAGGTTATAATTTTGACAGCAGCAAATGGTTAGATAAGGTCGGTGTTGATAACTTGCGGGTTTATTTCACAGCTCAAAATCCTTTTGTCATGTTTTCGCCCTACCACGATTTGTCGGGTATGGATCCGGAAACGAACTCTTTCGGCAACGAGAATGCTGCTGTTCCGTTATCATGGAACTTAAGAAGGTTGCTGACAATCGGTACCAATACACCGACTACGCGCAATTACTTGGTTGGTATTAACTTAACATTTTAAGAAAGGAACAGGACATGAAACGTTTTCATATAAATTTCTTCGGCCGGATAGGGCTCGTATTGTTGGTCGCTGTGGCAGGGTGTACTAAGGTATTGGACGAGGTGCCACGCAGTATTTATACTCCTGATTATTTTAAAACGGAAAAAGGGGTAATGGGGGGACTGACGGCGATGTATGCCCACCTTCGATACATCTATGGCCACGGTTATTATTACGCGGGTATCCAGTCCGGTACCGATGAGGCTACTTGGGGACAGAACGTCAATGCCGATTCGAGAAATGCGGATTTTTCAGGTGTCGGGGTCATTTCGCCTACCAACAACCCCTATGGTGTCATTTGGGGGGTGTTTTCCAACATCAACACCGCAAGTGGTATTATCGAAAATGCAGCTGAGGTAGGTACTATTTCTGCTGAGCTGATTGCTGAAGCACGTTTTTTCCGGGCATTTGACTATTTTTTGTTGGTGCAAACATTCGGCGGGGTACCGCTGGATTTAGGGGCAGGTGAATTGATGTTCAATACATCCACTTCCCGTACCTCCGTCCGTAATACGGTGCCGGAAGTGTACACCAGGGCCATTTTTCCCGATTTGGTGCAGGCGGTAGCCGATTTGCCCGATGCACCCCGGTTGACGGGGACGGTCACCAAGACCGTGGCGCGGCTGTACTTGGCTAAAGCATACCTGACCTACGGCTGGTGGCTGGAAAACCCCCAAAATATTCCGACTTACCCGGCAGCGGATCGTGTAGATCCGGACGGGCAGACTGCGCAGTGGTACTTTCAGCAAGCCTATGATATGGCAGTGGAGGCAATTGATAATCCCGGGCCATATGCACTTCAGCCGTATTTCTATGATGTGAATTTGGGCTCGAACGATCGCAACAGCGAGATGTTGTTATATGCCGACCATACAGAAAAAAGCGACCTGTATAATGGGGATAATGTTACAGGTTGGGGTGCTGGAAACTCACCAGGAAGCTTCGCTCCCTGGTTTCCGACATGGAACTATACAGATCTGAGGAGCTCTACGAGCAGCAGTTCGTTTGCAGCGATGAGTTCCGTTCAGCGTGAAGCAGTACAGCCGCTGGGACGCCCATGGACAGGCGTGGCTCCCACGCATGAGCTCATCATCGATATGTTTGCAGACAAAATCAATGACTCCCGTTATGATGGTACGTTCACCACGGTGTATCGTGGCAATTGGCATAAGAATCCGAATGATGCACACCACACCGTGGTGTATAACGCTAATAACTTGCCTGTTGGTCAGGGCGAGCCGATATTGACCTTCCTGGATGAGGACCCCGGAACGATTACGTATCCCAGTGGTGCGGGCGACAATAACGTCGGTGCGGGCGTGATACCGGGCCGATCCGATTGGGTGATTGCACCGGAGGGAATCAGTAGGATTGTATATCCCAATCTCTGGAAGCTTGGACCTTATCGGACAGACAATGGAAACGGATTGGGCGAGATGAATGTAACGTATACCCGTCCATTCCCCGTTGCCAAGTTTTCAGAACTTTACCTGGTGGCTGCTGAAGCGGCGGTGAAAGGTGCAGCAACCGTGGGGGGCAAAAGTGCCCGTGATCTGGTTAACGTGCTCCGTGCCCGGGCGGGCAAATGGCGGTGGCATAACAACAACGCAGTGGAAAAGAACGAGGATAACAGTGCTGCGATGACGGCAGCGACACCGGCAACCATCACGATTGACTATATACTCGATGAACGGGCACGTGAATATTTCGGTGAAGGTGTTCGATGGTACGATCTGGCGCGCACGCAGACTTGGCATACCAGGGCTGCCACCTATACCATTTGCGGCACCGATAAAGGCGATCATACGCCACAAACGATTACGCGCAATATCCAGCCGAAGGATTACTTGCGCCCGATTCCGATAGGCCAGCTGGATGGCATGGAAATGACAGACGCCGAGAAGAAAGCCTATCAAAATCCGGGATATGATTAGCGGTCCTGGTGGGTGTGGATGCCGATCGAATGGGGCTATCCAATTAATGGATAGCCTCTTTTAGTTTTCTGACCCTGCCGCAATTACGCGGTAAAACGCAGCCTTGGGTTTAAACTGTCTGTCGAATAATAACGGGCAATTGGCCCGTCCCACAGCTTATTATACTACGAATGACGTTTAGCGACGCTTTTCACGCGGAGAGATTGGGCGCCCGTGACTAATGGGGCGCCCGTGCGTGATGTCTTTATTGCGTACTCAACTCACCATACGGGTGAATGGTCACGATCTTTCCATCGCCATCATACCGGAGTTCAGTGGCCTTGATATTGCGGAGATGGGTTTTGCCACCGGATAGTGCTAATAGCTTGCCTGTCGCCAGGGTAAGCCGATATAGACCTTTCTGGATGAGGACCCGGAACGATTACTTATCCCATGGTACGGGCGACAATAACGTTGGTGCGGGCGTGTAATGCGGATAGCCTCTTTTAGTTTACTGACCCTGCCGCAATTACGCGGTAAAACGCAGCCTTGGGTTTAAACTGTCTGTCGAATAATAACGGGTAATTGGTCCGTCCACGAACAGGCCAGTTATTCAACCAGGACTGACCATCGCTAACACCCCAAAAGGTGATTCGGCTGATGCTATCCCGGTATTTGATAAATAGCTGAAAAAGGGATTCATACGCAAGGGCTTGCACGTGTTGGATGGAATCGGGCAGGCCGCCCGGATAGGGATCCATTTCGGCACGGTATGCCGCCTTCCGACCAATATCGGCTATATTGCTATCCCACGGATTGGGTAATACGCTTAAATCGAGCTCCGTAAACATCACTTCGATACCCAATGCACTGAACTCCTTTATACTCTCTTCGATATCTTCCATTGGAACATCATCGGCCCGCCAATGCCCCTGTATCCCGACACCGTCGATCCGCACACCGGCAGCTTGTATCGATTTGATTAGTGAAATAGCCCCTGCACGTTTTTGGGGCTGTTCGATATTATAGTCGTTATAATATAATTTAGTGTTTGGTGCCGCCTTTTGAGCAAGCCGGAAGGCTTCAATGATGTAATTTTTACCGAGCTTTTCAAGAAAAATAGAATTCCGCAGGGTACCATCTTCATTCAGTGCTTCGTTGACGACATCCCATGATTCGATCAGGCCGTCGTAGCGGCTGGCGACCGTTTCGATATGGTTTACGAAATACTGCCGAACAGAGTCGACATCATTTATCTGACGTATGTAGTCCGGCAATTGGCTATGCCATATCAAGGTGTGTCCATTCACTTTCAAGCGATGCTTGGCGGCATAGGCCACCAGCTTGTCAGCGAGTTCAAAATCAAATCGATTCCAAGCAGGATGAAGGATGTGAGCCTTCATGATATTCTCCGGCGTAATGGCGTTGAACTGTCGCTCGATCAAGTTGGACTCGGCACTGTCTTTGCCTGCTATTTGGCTCGTGTTCAGGCAGGTGCCTATTAAAAAGTCATCTTGGAATACGGTTTTAAGTGATGGAATCCTGTCGGTCTGTACGGCTTGACAACGTGCGGCGTAAGTGTTAAATACGAGGCTTCCTAAACATAGGAGAAAACGGAGATGGACTGTCTTCATTTTTTTTAATTATTCAACCGATTGCATTACTGATGTAAAAATACTATTTATTAATTGTATTTTTAACACCAATTAAATTTGTGCTTTTATATTAATCAATAATGACCAATTTAAACAAATGTTCCTTATTTTTTTTGCTGATTTGGTGCGGATTTTTACCCTTACGGCTTGCGGCACAGGAGGTGGCACGCAACCCAATCATGTATGCTGATGTTCCCGATGTGTCGATGATTCGCGTAGGCAATTGCTATTATATGAGCAGCACGACCATGCATTTGAGTCCAGGCGTACCGATAATGAAATCAGGTGACTTAGTCAACTGGAAAATCATTGGATACGCTTATGATACGTTAGCCAATATTGACGATCTAAAGCTGGCGAATGGAAAAAATGCCTATGGTAGAGGTTCGTGGGCAAGTAGCCTACGATACCATGATGATACGTATTATGTGTCTACATTCTCGCAGACTACTGGAAAAACCTATATTTTCTCGACCACGGATATCGCAGCAAGGCAATGGAAACGATCGTCATTCGCGCCAAGCTACCATGACAATTCCTTGTTTTTCGATGACGATGGCCGGGTGTATATGGTCTACGGGGGCGGAGAAATCCGTTTGCTGGAATTGAACGAAGACCTTTCGGGACTGAAGCGGGGTACCAGTGAGCGTGTCATCATCGAAAATGCAACCGCGCCGTCCGGCCCCAATGTCATGCTGCCTGCAGAAGGGTCGCAGCTTTTCAAGGTGGAGGGGAAATATTACCTGTTCAATATCAGTTGGCCCCAAGGTGGGATGCGTACTGTGATCATTCACCGGGCAGAACAATTGACCGGTCCTTGGGAGGGGCGGGTGGTTTTACAGGATAAGGGCGTTGCCCAAGGTGGCTTGATCAGTACGCCGGAAGGGGCGTGGTATGCTTATTTATTCCGCGACTACGGTGCAGTTGGGCGCATCCCATACCTCGTTCCGGTGCGATGGGAAGATGGGTGGCCTGTTTTGGGTGTGGATGGGAAAGTGCCTGAGACACTGGATCTCCCTGCCTCGAAAGGGCTAATGCCCGGTATTGTGGCTTCGGACGAGTTTGAGCGGACAGTGGGTGAACCACCCCTGCCGTTAGCATGGCAATGGAATCATAATCCGGATAATGACCTGTGGTCGGTGACGGAGCGCCCGGGTTACCTTCGGCTAACCACCGGACGGCTGGATACTACCATTTTACAGGCAAGGAATACCTTAACACAGCGTACATTTGGACCGAAATCTTCCGCGGAAACTGCCATTGATATCTCCCATATGAAAGATGGCGACGCGGCTGGGTTGGCGCTGCTTCAGCGTAAATATGGCTGGGTTGGAGTGGTATCGGAAAATGGCGTCAAGTCGATTGTCATGGTCAGTGGAGAATCGGAACGGCCTGTAGAAAAGATGCGTGTCCCGCTGCGCCAGCCGATGGTATACTTCAAGGCCGTAGGTGATTTCAAAGACCGAGTGGATACCGGCTATTTCTATTATAGTTTAGACGGGAAACAATGGATTGCTATCGGGTCGCCTATTAAGATGGAATATACGTTACCTCATTTTATGGGATATCGCTACGGTGTGTTCAACTATGCCACAAAAGCAACCGGCGGATTCGTGGATGTCGATTACGTGCGATTTTCAGACGGAATGTAACATATTCGAGTGTTTACGAAACATAGCCTTAAGTAAGCGACGACATTTCCTCGTTAGTTTTGCGTCCCGCGATTCATCGCTTTGGGTCTACGCTAATGGGTATTTGATAAATTTAATGACTAAATTGGTTGATGAATACATGAAAAACGTATGGGTATTTTTAGGGTCGTTGATAGTGTTTTCGGCGACGTTATTACGGTATGAGACTTCTTTCGCGCAACAAAAGGATGCTAGTAAAGTAGTAGTCTTCAAGAATTTTAACTATCGCGGAGACGATCAGGTATACAAAGAACATCCGCTAGAACCCGATGAGTTTTACTCGCCGATACTCCAGGGTACCTATCCTGACCCCAGCATCACCCGTAAAGGAGGTGATTACTACCTCGTGTGTTCGTCGTTTGCCTTTTTTCCCGGTGTACCAATCTTCCATTCCACCGATCTGGTTAACTGGACGCAAATCGGCCATGTGCTGGATAGGACTTCACAGCTTAAGGTCGACTCCGCAGGTATGAGCATGGGCGTCTATGCACCCGCTATCCGATACAATCCTGTCAACGAGACCTTTTATATGATAACCACCCAATTTGCCGGTGGATTCGGTAACATCGTGGTGAAAACGAAGAACCCCCATCAGGGATGGAGCGATCCCATTAAACTCGCCTTCGATGGGATAGACCCATCGCTTTTCTTCGACGATGACGGCAAAGCTTACGTGGTACACAATGATGCGCCGGACAAGGGAAAGGAGCAGTACCAGGGGCATCGGGTCATCAAGATCTGGGATTACGATTTGGAAAAAGATCAGGTTGTGCCGGGTACGGATAAAATCATCGTAGATGGTGGAGTGGATATCAGCAAAAAGCCCATCTGGATCGAGGCACCGCATATTTACAAGAAGAACGGCCGCTACTACCTCATGTGTGCGGAGGGCGGTACGGGCGACAACCACAGCGAAGTCATTTTCTCCAGCGACCAACCGCGGGGACCGTACGTCCCGGCGGCCGAAAACCCGATATTATCGCAACGCCACCTGCCGAAAGACAGGCCGTACAAGGTAGACTGGGCGGGACATGCCGATTTGGTGGAAGGACCGGACGGACGGTACTACGGGGTGTTTCTGGGTATCCGGCCGAATGAAAAGGGCAGAGTGAATACGGGGCGGGAGACGTTTATACTGCCCGTCGACTGGACCGGGGAATTTCCGGTTTTCAAGGAAGGCATGCAACCGTTGTCACCTAAGCTGAAAATGCCCGCAGGTGTAAAAAACAAGACCGGCGAGCATGGTTACTTCCCTAACGGTAACTTCATCTTCGAAGAGGACTTTAAGGGTGATGTGCTGGACCTCCGGTGGTTTGGTTTAAGGGGGCCTCGCGAGCGGTTTATCCGTTTGACCAAAGAGGGCTTGCGCATCACGCCGTTTGCTACAAGTATCGACGAAATCAAACCGACTTCGACATTATTTTACCGCCAACAGCACAACGCCTTTACCGCAACGACCACGTTGGATTATGCGCCCGCGTCCGAAAAAGATCTGGCCGGACTGGTATGTTTACAGAAAGAGACTTACCACTACGTGTTCGGTGTGACGAAAATGGGAGACGACCACTACATTGTGCTGCAGCGTACCGAAGATGGTAACGCTGCCGTACTGGCCAGCGAAGTGGTAGATTTGGACAAACCGATACGGCTGCAGGTAACCGCTGAAGGCAATGATTATCGGTTCAACTACGCCGAGGGCGGAGGCGGCTTCAGAAACCTGGGCGGCACCGTTTCGGGAGATATTTTATCGACGAATGTGGCGGGCGGATTTACCGGTGCGCTGATCGGATTGTACGCGACTTCGGTAAATGACATTCTGCCCAATAAGTGAACGTGTTGAAGAGGAGCCTTATATACCTGTTATTATTGTTGGTTTGCTTGTGCCGTCCGGCGTTCGGCCAAGACAGTTTCTATCGGAGAACTTTTCCCTTGGAGCGTGTCAAGCTGCTGGACGGCCCTTTTAAACAGGCTTGCGAGCTGAATACCCGGGTACTACTTGCGTATGATGTCGACCGGCTGCTTGCTCCTTACTTCAAGGAAGCGGGATTGACCCCGAAAGGTGAGAGCTTCCCGAACTGGCTTGGTTTGGACGGTCACGTGGGCGGCCATTACCTGTCTGCGCTGGCAATCCACTATGCTGCGACAGGCGACACAGCGTGTAAACAACGCATGGAGTACATGATATCGGAGCTGTCCAAGTGCCAAGAGCATAACGGCGATGGTTATGTGGGCGGTGTACCCAACGGAAAGGAGGCGTGGGCCGAAATCCGCAGCGGCAATACCGCGGTCGTCTGGCAATTCTGGGTGCCCTGGTATAACCTGCACAAGACCTATGCGGGTCTACGGGATGCGTGGATCTACGCTGGCAATGAGACGGCCAAAGCGATGTTTCTGGAGTTATGCGACTGGGGGGTGGAGCTCATCGATCACCTTGATGACCAGCAAATGGAAGCGATGCTAGCCAATGAGTTCGGCGGCATGAATGAGGTGTATGCCGATGCGTACGGCATTACCGGGGACAGGAGATACCTTGAAGCCGCCAAACGGTTTTCGCACCGCGAAATCTTGGATAGCATGGCCGCGGGCATAGACAACTTGGATAACAAACACGCGAATACGCAAGTGCCCAAAGCCGTCGGTTACCAACGGGTAGCTGAGCTTGGTGGGGAACCAGCGTATGGCGAAGCAGCGAAGTTCTTCTGGCAGACAGTGGCCTATAATCGCTCGCTGGCCTTGGGGGGCAATAGCCGCCGCGAGCATTTTCCTTCGAAAGATGATGCCATCAGCTACGTATATGAACGCGAAGGTCCCGAATCGTGCAACACGAACAATATGCTGAGGCTTACCGCCGGACTATTCCGGATGGATCACGAGGCGGAATACATGGATTTCTACGAGCGGGCGCTGTATAACCACATCTTATCAACACAACATCCCGTGCATGGGGGCTATGTGTATTTTACACCTGCACGTCCGGCGCATTACCGCGTTTATTCGGCTCCGAACAGCGCTATGTGGTGCTGCGTGGGTACGGGGATGGAAAACCACGGTAAATACGGGGAAATGATATATGGTTATACGGGTGATTCGTTGCTGGTCAATCTCTTTATCGCATCTGAACTGAACTGGGAAGAACAGGGGCTGCGGCTTATCCAGGATACGCGGTTTCCGGATGAAGAGACCAGTAGGATGACAGTAAGGGTAGATAAACCTATGCACCTTACTGTATTAGTGCGGTATCCGCGATGGGTCGGCGCCGGGAAAATGCAGGTCAATGTGGGAGGACGAAACTATGCATCGGGTGCTTCTCCTGCATCTTACGTTGCCATAACCCGAGAGTGGCACGATGGGGACGTGATTGAGATGGCTATGCCCATGGAGATGGCCGTTGAGGAATTGCCGGATGTGCCGGATTACGTGGCCATTATGCGGGGCCCCATCTTGTTGGGAGCGCGGGTGGGCGACCACCGACTTGACGGGTTGATCGCCGACGATCACCGTTGGGCACACATCGCCCACGGTCCGTTGGTCTCATTGTTTGAAGCCCCAGCCTTGATTGCCGACCGCGAAACTTTGCTGAAAGCACTTAGGGCGATGCAACCGATGGTGGGTAAGCCGATGAGCTATACCGTACCGAAGTTTTTGCAACGCGAAAACGACAGCAGTTTGGTCCTGGAGCCGTTTTACCGTATCCACGACAGTCGTTATATGATGTATTGGCTGGCCGTAACACCTGAGCGCTATGCCGAAATCGTGGCCGAGAAGAAAGCGGAAGAAGAGCGGCGTTTGGCACTTGACCGACGAACCATCGATGCGGTTACGCCGGGAGAACAGCAGCCTGAGGTAGACCATGCGATGAAGACACACCAATCCCATACGGGCAGGCATCGCTACGCTTCGTGGCGGAGTGCACGCGACGGGGGGTATTTCCAATATGAGCTGGAAACGAAAGGTAGGCAGGACCTGGTATTGATGGTGAGATATTGGGGGGCTGAACCCGAAGGCCGAACCGTTGATATACTGATCGATGGCCAACGGTTGGGCGTGGAAGACATAACCGGTGAGCGGGACGAACAACGATTCAGGGATGTCGTATATCCCATCCCGAATACGCTGGTTAAGAATAAAGCATACATCACGGTGCGGTTTCAGTCGGCAGCAGGCCGAGAGACCGGGCGCGTGTTCCATATACGTTTGATGGAAAGTAAGTGATGGCCGCTTAGATACCGAGCCGTAAAGCTAAGGCTTAAATAAAAGCTGGCTAAACCGAAATAAATCCTTTTTCCACACGGCAAAGTCATGTTTGCCGCCCGCTTCCACATGATAGACGTGGGGTATCCCGTTTGTGTCGAGGTATTCGTGCAACTGCTGGCTGATCCGGATGAGATTGTCCTGGCCGCCGCACGACACCCAAAGCAGGCTTAGCGCTTTGCCGGCAGCTTTTGGATCGGGAATCAATTCGACCGGCGGTTTGGTGTTCGGGGCGGAAGAAAAGCCGCCTACCCAAGCGAACTTATCGAGGTTACCCAACCCAATGTTCAGCGATTGTCCACCGCCCATAGATAGCCCCGCGATTGCGCGGTGTTCGCGGTCCATGTAAACCGGGTAGTTGGCTTCGATGTACGGGATGAGGTCCGTAAGCAGATCCTTTTCGAATGCTGCGAATGCTGCCACCTTTTCCCGGTCGAAGATATTACCCTCGGCGCGGTCATTTTTCATGGCCCTGCCGTTGGGAAGGACAACCAGCATCGGAGCCAGTTTTTCCCCGGCGTAGAGATTGTCCAGAATGACATGAGGTTGGCCGTTGGTTAACCATTCAAACTCATCCCCTCCTATGCCGTGCAAGAGATACAGTACGGAATATTTGGCATCCTTGGTAAATCCCGGAGGGGTGTAAACCAACGCTGTCCGGTCGTTTCCGACCGTTTTGGATGGATAGTGAATCGTGTCGACCTTCCCTTTCATAATGTCCGCTGTGACAACGTCAAAGTAGTCGGGGATAGTGGGTAGGATTTCTTGGGACTGCGCTTGGCTTAGCCCAAGGGAAACGTACAGCAAGAAGGCAATTTTCTTTTCCATGGTTTGATGATATTTATTGTGGTTTATACATTTAATCGCAGACAGCCTGACTGGTTGTTTGGCAACAGACAATTACAAACCTACATACTAATCTTGAATCGTACAACCCGATTGCCGACAATCAATGATTTTTAGATTTGATTTATATTGCTGATTTTCTGTTGTTTGTGTGGTAATGTAACATGCCCGATGATTTATGTAACATGTTTTTTTTGCTTTCTTTTTTTGCTGTGTTATCATTGCGTCTCAGTTTCAAAATCACAGGCTGAAGATTATTAACCAAGTATTATTAACCTTTTATTCGACTTTGATTATGAGAGCTTGCCGTTTTGTTCCCGTTTAAAAAAGTGTTTTAATAACATTTATAAAGGTGGCCCGTGTGAGCTAACGCTTGGTGCTACAGATAGTGCTACCTGAATTTTTGGACCATATAAACCAATGAAGTGATGTTAAAACCTAATTGATACCTAAAGGGTAATTGAACCGCTAATACACACCGTTTACCTAGAGTGTCTTGATGCTGCACTCCATGGAAACGAATGACCTGACATTGACTAACTTAATTGAATAAACATGATCATAAATTTTTATCCGATTAAATGCTGGAAAGATTTATGGAGGTATACGCATCGAAAAGGGGGGTGGCTGTTGCCCTTTTTGGTGATGATTTATCTCCAGCTTTCAGCACAAGATTACCGGCAGGTACAGGGAATCGTAATGGATGCCGCTGAGACGCCGATAGCAGGAGCATCGGTAGCCGTGAAGGGAACAAGTATCGCTGTGGCGACGGACAATAACGGCCGTTTCGTTTTGCGCATACCCAGTGGAAAGCAGGTATTGGTGGTCTCCCATTTGGGGTCGGAACGGCTGGAACTGGCTGTCGAAAATGAAACGGACATCAAAGTGGTATTGAGCAGTGCGGATATTATGCTGGAAGAAACGGTAGTGGTGGGCTATGGCCAGCAAAAGCGTGAAACGGTGGTTGGCGCCATCACCCAAACAACCGGCAAGGTATTGGAGCGAACGGGCGGGGTTTCCAGTCTCGGGGCTGCGTTGACCGGTAATTTGCCGGGTTTGGTCACGCATGCGAGCACCGGGATGCCTGGCGAGGAAAACCCTCGTATTGTTATCCGGGGGCAAAACAGCTGGAACGGCAACGACCCATTGATATTGGTGGATGGCGTGGAGCGACCGGAGTTTTTCAGTCAGATGGATATTTTGTCGGTCGAATCTATATCGGTGCTTAAAGATGCGTCGGCGACAGCGGTGTTCGGTTCCCGGGGCGCCAACGGTGTCATCATCGTGACCACCAAGCGGGGGGCTGAGGGTAGAGCGGAGATCACTGGGCGGGTAAACACTACGTCCAAATTTGTTTCGCAGCTACCCGGTAAGATGGATGCTTATGATGCAATAGGTGTTCGCAATCGGGCTATCGAATATGAGCTTTCATTGAACCCAGCCAGTTGGAACGATATCATCCCTTATGATATTCGGTATAAATACCGTTCGCCGCTTAATCAGGAAGAAGCCGAACGATACCCTAACGTCGACTGGCAGGATCTGATGTTTAAGGATTATGCGATGGCATATAATGCCAACGTTGCTATCCGGGGAGGCACGAGGGTCACCAAATATTTCTCGAGCGTCGATTACCAAAAGGAAGGCGATTTGTTCCGGCAATTTGAAAATAATCGCGGATACACACCTGGCTACGATTACAATCGGTTGAACTTACGAAGTAATTTGGATTTCCAGTTAACACCGTCCACCAAACTGCAATCCAGTCTTAGTGGTACATACGGCGTTCGAAAAAGTCCATGGGGTGGAGGGAATGAATACGGATTCTGGATCGCCGCCTACCAGAATCCACCCGATGCATTGATTCCACGGTATTCAGACGGAACGTGGGGCTATTATCAACCGAATGAGCAGGCAGCCCTGAATTCCATAAGAATACTGTCGCTCGGGGGAGTATCCTATACCACCACCGCCCAATTGTCCACCAATTTCGTGCTCGACCAACAATTGGATATGCTGCTGAAAGGCTTGAATTTCAAAGGGACGCTGGCGGTAGACAATCGTTTCGTGGAAACGGGGAGGGGTGTAAATGACCTTTACAACAGTTTTCAGCAAAAATGGATCAATCCGCGGACCGGTCAGGTCATTTTTAAGGAGGCTTTCGACAGCCAAACCGGCTTTGATTATTATGACCAGGGGGCCGCTTGGTCGCCTACCGGCGGAAGCGTAAGCGGCGGGCAGACACAGCGTAGGCTATTCTACCAGTTGCAGTTGAACTATGCGGGTACAGTTGCCAATGACCACAATTACACGGCGATGGGCTTGATGAGCCGTCAGGAGGAAGCTACCGGAAGCATGGTGCCGCGCTACCGCGAAGATTGGGTGTTCCGGGGAACCTATAACTTCCGCAACAAGTACATGGTCGAATATAACGGAGCCTACAATGGCTCGGAACAGTTTGCCCCCGAATATCGGTTCGGATTTTTTTCATCCGGCGGAGTGGGGTGGAACATTTCCGAAGAGCCGTTTATGAAGAAGGTAAAGGGCCTCGACCTGTTGAAGATCAGCGCATCTTACGGGGAAGTCGGTGCCGATAATATCGGTCCGGATCGCTTTCTGTTCATGAACCAGTGGGCATATGGCGATGCGTCTCAATTGGGCGTGGTTGGTGAAGCCGGAGAATTCAGCCCATACACTTGGTACCGCGAAACGATGGTGGGCAATCCTGCAGTTCGGTGGGAAACTGCCTATAAATACAATCTTGCCCTTGATTTCGGTTTCCTTGATGGCCTCATCGGTGGAAGGTTGGACTATTTCCAGGATAACCGCAAAGATATCCTAATGGCAGGCGATCGATCGGTACCGAGCTATTACGGCACGGACGCCCCCGCGGCGAACCTGGGCCGCATGCGGACCAAAGGTTTTGAACTGACGCTTAACTTCAACCATACGTTTAGCAACGGCATCCGCATATGGGCCGATTTTGCCATGACGCACGCCAAGGATGAAGTGCTTTTCCGCGATGATCCGCAGCTGCTGCACGATTACCAGAAACAGCAGGGGTATCAGCTCGGCCAAGCACGCACGCACATCGGCCATGGGTATTACAACTCTTGGGATGAGCTTTATGCCAGCACGCCGCACAATACTAACGATGCCAATAAATTGCCCGGAAACTACCATATCCTCGACATCAACGGGGATGGCATAATCGATGCATTTGATTCGGCTCCGTACGGGTATTCAGGTATACCGCAGAATACGTACAACACCAATCTCGGGTTCGAATGGAAGGGCTTCAACGTATTCCTCCAATTCTACGGCGTTAACAACGTTTACAGGCAAGTCGTATTCAACAGTTTGACAGGCCAGGTAAACCGGGTTTACGAAGAGGGAACCTATTGGTCGAAGGATAATATCCATGCGGACGTTCCCATGCTGCGGTGGCAGACACTGACCGCCGGGTTCAACGCCGGACACCGCTATTTCTACGATGGCTCTTACCTGCGGCTGAAAAATGCCGAAATCGGCTACCGTTTCCAACCTGAGTGGACGCGACGGCTTGGCGTAGCCAATTTCCGCGTATTCGTCAGTGGCAACAACTTGTTGTTGTGGACGGATATGCCCGACGACCGGGAATCTAACTTCGCCGGCACGGGCTGGGCTTCGCAAGGGGCGTACCCCACCGTGAGGCGGTTGAACCTGGGCTGCAATGTTACCTTTTAATACAGATGGTTATGATAATGAATATAAAATCCAAGTTTATACGTAGCCTGCTGGTGCCGGCAGTGCTGGTAGTGTCCTCCTGTGAGCATTATCTGGAACGGACACCGGAGTCAATTATTTCAGAGGAAATTGCTTTCCAGAATTTTGTCAATTTCCAGGGATTTACCGAAGAGTTGTACCATTGTGTGCCCAATTTTGCAACCAGCTACTGGACCACTTCCTTCAACTGGGGCGACGATGAAATCCAATCCACAGCAAACAACTTCCATTTCGGCGTGAAAATCGAAAACGGTGATTTCTGGGGATGGCAGGTCGAACATGATGGGTGGGGAGCCGGTTGGATGGACAAAAGCTATGTGCGTACATCCTACAATTCGGGTAGTGTAGACCAGGATCGCATCGACAAGGGACTTTGGATACTAGCGTGGTATGGAATCCGTAAAACCAACCTGGGGTTGGAAAACCTGCATATGCTGACCGACGGTACACAGGAGGAGCGTAACTTGATTGAGGGGCAACTGCTTTTTTTCAGAGGATGGTTTCATTTTCAGTTGATCCAATATTTCGGAGGGCTTCCCTACATTGACAGGGTACTCCCGGCGGACGAACCGTTTCGTGAACCTCGCCTGAGCTACCACGAATGTGCGGAAAAAGCCGCGGCGGATTTCAGGCGGGCGGCGGACTTGCTACCCATCAATTGGGACGATACCGAGGCAGGCAGACGAACCCTTGGCAAGAATGCGTTGCGCGCCAACAAGATCATGGCGTTGGGCTACCTGGGCAAGAATCTGCTTTGGGCAGGTAGCCCATTGATGAATTATGAGTCTACGGGCAGCCGAACCTACAATACAGATTATTGCCGGCGGGCAGCGGACGCTTTCGGCGAACTGCTTCAATTGGTGGAAAGCGGGCAGACGCAATATGCATTGATGCCATTTGCGAACTATCACATGAATTTTTACACCTATGGTCAGAACTGGGCCATACCTGGTGGCACAGAAGCTATTTTCCGTCCACCTTACCACCGGGGCAACCATACAAACTGGGGCGCATCAAAACAGTATTTGCCAGCGCACATTGGCGACGGTGACATCAAGTTCCTGCCCACTGCCAACTATGTAAATTTTTACGGTATGGCCAATGGGCTGCCGCTTCCGGATGACATTACCAAGCCCGACCCGGAGTCCGGCTACGACCCGGAATTTCCCTGGCGTGGGCGTGATCCGCGGTTTTATAACAACATACTTTTTGATGGCGTGAAAGTGGTGCAAGGCTCCATACCGGCAAACATGGCGGGAGAACGGTATGCCAACCTATTCACCGGAGGAAGTTACCGCAACGTCAGTACGGGAAGCCGAACGGGCTACGTGAACCGGAAGTTCATTCCGATTACGGCCAACAACATCGACAGGGGATTCGACTATGGATATGCGCTCCATATCATGATTCCTTATATGCGGTTGGCCGACATCTACCTGATGTATGCAGAGTCGGTAGCAGTCGGGTACAGCTCGCCATCGGGGCAGTCTTCGACTTTTGCCAAGACGGCTGAGGATGCGGTGAATGTCATCCGCCAGCGCGCTGGTGTTGAACCGGTGCATGCCAGATTTTTAGGGTCAACCGAGGCCTTTTTGCCCGAATTGCGCCGCGAGCGCGCCGTTGAGCTGGCGATGGAAAGCCATCGGTTCAACGACCTGAGAAGGTGGTTGCTTTTGATTGAGCGGCCATACACCATCAAGACATCCATTGAATTTGATAGGGCCGGGGAGTTCAATACGGAAGATCCAGCAGAGAACCGGGTGGTAAACCTGAGGGAAGCAGTGATTTTGGAGCGTAATTTCAGCGAAAAGCATTATTGGTTGCCGCTGAAGGTCGCTGATGTAACGTTGTACCCGGAGTTTCACCAGAATCCGGGTTGGTAATGGCATGCTGAAAATTAAATGGAGAAATGACAATGAAAGATATACGATTAGCGATGGTGTGTAGTGTCACCATGACGCTGTTTTCGGCGACATTGCAAGCACAGGACACCATCAAAGCGAATATAGGTGATTCCGTCCAGGTGGCCTTCCGGACAGTCGAATCCCACGAGTTGACGGGAGGAGTGGCCTATGTGGGCGTCCCGCAACTGCTGGACAAAAATTATTTTACCTACTCCCTGTCGGAAATGGAAGCTTTTGCTGCAGGCTTTCACGGCAACCTGTGGGGGAATAATTCGTTTCTGGTGCTGGTAGACGGCGTGCCGCGCGATGCAGGCAGTGTAATGCCCACGGAAATCGAACAGGTAACCTTTTTGAAGGGCGTTGCGGCCGTAGCGCTTTATGGCAGCCGCGCGGCAAAGGGAGTTGTGATGATCACAACTAAACGAGGACGGGCCGCTGAGCAGACTGTTGAGGTACGGGCAAATGCAGGCCTGCATACCGTAAGACGCTATCCGCAATACCTGGGGTCTGCGGAATACATGACGCTATATAACGAAGCGCGGTTGAACGATGGTTTGGGTGCGCTATATTCAGCAGAAGATATTTATCACCATGCTGCGGGCGCCAACCCGTACCGGTATCCCAATGTGGACTATTATTCGCCCGAATACCTGAAGAATACCTACAATCGCTATGACGCCACTGTGGAAATAGCGGGAGGGAACCAGCGGGCAGCATATTACACCAACTTCGGATACTGGTCAGAGGGCACGCTCCTGAACTTCGGGCAGGCTGCTGACAACAAAAATGAGCGGTTTAATATCCGTGGCAATGTAGATATGAACATCAACCAGTTTATTGATGCCAAGGTAGACGCAGCCGCAATTTTTTACAATGGAAAAGGGGTGAATACCGATTACTGGAACGGTGCTGCAACCCTAAGGCCGCACAGGTTCGCACCGCTGATTCCAATAAGCATGATTGAAGCGGACGATGAGGAGTCGATGAGGTTGGTGGGGCTCAGCAGTAATCTGATCGATGGAAGGTACCTTCTCGGTGGAACGCAACTGGATCAGACGAATCCGTTTGCTGATATCTATGCAGGTGGTTCGAACACCTACACCAGCCGTCAATTCCAGTTCAATACCGCGGTAGACTTTGACCTCCGGAATGTACTGCCCGGGTTGTCGTTCAGCTCGATGTTCGGAATGGACTACGCAACATCCTATAATCAATCGTTCAACCATGAGTACGCAGTATACGAGCCTGTATGGAATAATTATGCAGGGGACGACCTGATCGGCAGCCTGACCCGCTATGGCCAGGATGCCAGTTCGCGCACCCAGAATGTCAGCAACAGTGCATTCAGGCAGACAATCGCCGCATCAGGCCAGCTCAACTACCGGCGGCAGTTCGATAGCCGGCACAATGTTTCGGCCACGCTGCTGGCCGGAGGCTTCCAACAGACTACTTCCGGTGTTTACCACAAGACGAGCAATGCAAACCTTGGTTTACATGCAGGATATAACTACCAGGGTACCTACTATGCCGAATTCAATGGTGCTTTGGTCCACTCAGCCCGGCTTCCCGAACGCAACCGGCAAGCCTTTAACCCAACTGCTACGATTGGATGGCGGATCAGCAACGAGCCTTTTATCGCTGGCTCATCGGCGATAGACAACCTGATGGTGTCGGTATCAGGCGGGATCCTGCATACCGATTTGGATATTGCCGACTATTACCTGTATGAGGCCATTTACGCGAACGCCGGGGATGAAGGTGGCGCATGGTATGGCTGGCGAGACATGTCGGCGGGCGAACGGACAACGGACTCCAGGCGTGGCGCGAACCCCAACCTGACTTTTCCCAAACGGGAAGAGGTCAGCGTAAACCTGAATGCATCCTTTTTCAACCAACTGGTATCCTTCAACGCGTCGTGGTTCGCAAGCCGGATGAAGGGATTGGTTGTCCAGAACGGAAACTTATTTCCGAGTTATTTTACCACGGGCTGGCCGGTGTCTTCTTTCATTCCTTATGTGAATTATGACGAAGATGAGCGTTCCGGTTTTGATTTCGATTTGCAACTGAATAAAAAAGTCGGCAATGCGGATTTGAGTTTGGGTTTGACCGGTACGTACTACAAAGCGATAGCAACCCGAAGGGCTGATATTTTTGAGGACAGCTATCAGAACAGGATAGGCAGGGAACTGGATGCAATCTGGGGATTGCAGGCGGAAGGATTTTTCAGCAGCGTCGAGGAGATTGAAAATTCGCCTACGCAGGCATTCGGCCAGGTGCGGCCCGGTGACATTAAATACAAGGACCAAAATAACGACGGTGTCATCAATGATCAAGACGCGGTCTATCTCGGTCGGGGTGGCTGGTTCGGCGCACCGTTTACCGCAGGGATACACCTGACTGCAAAATACCGCAACCTTACCGTATTTGTACTGGGAATGGCCAGGACAGGAGCTTATGCCCTGCGCGACAACTCCTATTTCTGGATTGCAGGCGAAAACAAGTATTCGGAGGTGGTGAGAGGGCGTTGGACCCCGGAAACCAGCGGCCAGGCGACCTATCCGCGGTTGACTACACTGAATGGAAATAACAATTTCAGATCATCCGACTTTTGGCTTTACAGTACGGACCGGTTTGATCTGGCCAGGGTACAGGTCTCCTACACGTTGCCAAAGCGTATCATCGGTGATGGCTTTTTCAACGAGCTTGGGGTATATATAAACGGGGCAAACCTGCTGACCATTTCCCCCAACCGGAAAATCATGGAGTTGAATATTGGAAGTGCACCCCAAACACGGTTTTTTAACGTTGGCGCGAAGGTGCTGTTTTAGTTAGCTACAAAAAATGAAAAGCGATGAATAAGAAACTTGTATATGTAGTTGTGGTGCTTGTCGCGGCATCGGGTTGTTCCGATCTTTTTGAACCGGCCATCCGGAACAACCGGGATTTGAGTGACATCCACGATGAGCCAAAGTACGCTGCCGGATTGTTGTACAATGGCTATACACGGCTCCCTACGAATGGCTGGTCTTTCAGCGATATGGCCACGGATAATGCCGTTTCCAATGACGAAGCCAATGCATATTATACAGTAGCCACAGGGCAATGGGCTTCAAACAACAACCCTCTGAATCAATGGACAAATTCACTGGCGGCTATCCAATACCTCAATGTGATGCTGAGGGAGGTTGATATGGTGAAATTTTCCGATGATCCGGTAATCAATCAGCTCTTTGTTGAGCGCACGAAAGGGGAAGCTTACGGACTGCGGGCGCTGTTCATGTATCATTTGCTCCAGGCACATGGCGGCGACGCCAATGGCGAATTGTTGGGTGTGCCAATCGTGCTGGAACCGGAAGACCCGTCTTCCGACTTTAATCAGCCGAGAGCTACGTTCGAGGCCTGTATGCAGCAGCTGTACAGTGATGTGGAGACAGCACTTGGCTTGCTGCCCCATGATTATGAAGATGTCAGCAACGTGTCAGCAATACCGGCCAAATACACCTCGCTCGGTATTGGGATCAGCGAATATAACCGGGTGTTCGGACAAGTGATGCGTTTGCGGCTGTCGGGGCGTATCCTGCGGGCGGTACGCGCACAGGCGGCATTGCTGGCGGCAAGCCCGGCATTCAGCCACGGGAACACCACCACTTGGGCCGATGCCGCGAACTATGCGGCCGAAGTGATCGATCTAAACGGCGGGATTACCGGACTGGCACCCAACGGGGTTACGTGGTACGACAACCGCAACGAAATCGATGGGCTTGGGTCTGGAGTAAACCCGCGCGAAATCCTCTGGCGTACAAACATCGAAGGAACAAGCAGCACTCTGGAGGCGCAGCATTTCCCGCCCACGCTATATGGAGCCGGATTGCTGAACCCAACCCAAAACCTGGTCGATGCATTTCCGATGGCCAACGGCTATCCCATTACTGCGGAACAGGCACAATATAATGATAACACACCCTATGCAAACCGGGATCCCCGGCTACAGCAATTTATTATTGTCAATGGAAGTACAGCAGGGGCCAACAATACGGCCATTTACACAGCAGTAGACGGAGGCACCAATGACGGGCTGAACCGGGTAGAGACATCCACACGTACCGGCTATTATATGCGTAAGCTGCTGCGGGGCGATGTTAACCTCAATCCAACCAGTGTTAACGCCCAACGGCACATCAAACCGCATATCCGGTATACCGAAATTTACCTGATTTATGCCGAAGCGGCTAATGAAGCATGGGGGCCGACTGCTACCGGTGGCAATAACTATTCCGCCTATGACGTAATCAAAGCTATCCGTCAACGGGCAGGGATTGGCCTCGACAATGGTGATGCCTATTTAGAGTCGGTCAAAGCAGATCAGGCAGCCATGCGGGAGTTAATCCGTAATGAGCGCAGGTTGGAACTCTGCTTTGAGGGATTCCGTTTTTGGGATCTGCGCCGTTGGAAGGCCAACCTTACCGAGACAGCAAAGGGCGACCACATCGAAAACGGAAATCACCGAATTATCGATGTAGAAGATCGGGTGTACCGGGATTTTATGATTTACGGTCCAATACCGTATAGCGAAATATTGAAATTCAGTGCATTACGGCAAAATAACGGGTGGTAAGTACTGCGGAGTCAATTGGAGGTTGTTTTAGAAGATAAATCATTTAGACATGAAACATATAGTTTATATCAGCGTAATACTTGTCACGTGCTTCACATCGTGTAAGAATGACGACTGGGAGTTCCCGGACTTTGACTACCAGACTGTGTATTTTGCCTATCAGTACCCGGTGCGTACCATTACGTTAGGGGAGGATATTTTTGATACGACGCTCGATAACGAGGGCAAATTTCGGATCATGGCCACCACGGGAGGCGTGTATACCACACGAAAGGATATCATTATTGATTTCGTGGTGGATGATGCGCTATGCCAGGGGTTGTTATTCGGAGGGGGCGACGGCGATGTGGTACCGATGCCGTCAAACTACTATGCATTGGCTTCTGATCGCATGGTCATTCCAGCTGGGGAAATCGCGGGTGGCGTGGAAGTACAGCTGACAGACGCTTTTTTTGCCGATCCTTTGGCGCTGAAGCGGACGTATGTGGTACCGGTACGGATGACGGGCGTCAATGGCGCAGACTCTATTCTGTCTGGAGTTCCGTTAGTCGCTAATCCGCAGCGGAGTGTCCCCGCGCATTGGGAGGTGGCACCCAAAGACTTTACCTTATACGCGGTGAAATATATCAACCCGTGGCATGGCTTTTACCTGAGAAGGGGCAAAGACGTCATTACCGGAAAGAACGGAAATGCTTCCCTGACCCGCACGGTTATTCGGCATGCCGAATTTATAGAGAACGACGAAGTCAATCAGTTGGTTACCCGATCCCGGGGCGAAGTGGAGTTCCCATTGGCATTTCCGGATGTCGACGGCGTCAATGTCACAGCTGATATTCTGCTGACGTTTGACGAGGATGGCAACTGCAACGTGACTTCGGCGGCGGCCGGATACACCGCATCGGGCAGCGGTAAGTTTGTAAAGCGTGGGGAAAAGAACAGTTGGGGAGCGCAGGACCGCGACGCGATTTACCTGGAATACGAGATCGATTTACCCCAGATGCATATTGCCGCAACGGATACACTGGTCGTCCGCAACAGGGGGGTATCAATGGAAACATTTACCCCCGTATTAAAGTAAATCTAACCATTTAGCAAAAGTAAGATGAACCAACTATGTAAAATGGGCTTACCGGCAATAGCGTTGTTCATGGCAGCCGCTTGTAATGAGTATGAGCCACTTGCCTTCCATGCAGTTAAGCCCGAGAGCGTGGTCCTGCAGGAGGATATTGATTCATACGATGCGCTAAAGTCGTATATCGATAGAAGCGTCCACAACCAGTTCAAATTAGGGGGGGCGACTTCCCTTTCCAGCTATGTCCAAAAAGGGGTGATGTACCGGTTGATGAACAGAAATTTTGACGAGATAACCCTGGGCTATGCAATGAAACACGGCGCAGTGGTACAGGCCGACGGCAGCCTCATCCTGTCTGACGTGGCTGGTTTCTTGGCGATGGCCAACGCGGCAGCCTTATCCGTATATGGCCATACGCTGTGCTGGCATGTCAATCAAAATGCCGCTTACCTCAATAAGCTGATAGAACCAACGGTCATTCCCGGGACAGCCGAGTCGGGCGGCGGAGGAGATGCCGGCTATGCGTATACATTTACCAATCAGTCTGCGGTAAACTTCTGGGAAGCACAGGTAGCATATGATTTGCCGAATTTGGAAAACAATCAGGAATACGTGCTGAAGTTTGCCGTAAAGGCCACGGAAGCAGGGACTATACGTGCTGAAGTCCAGTCTACGTCGGATTATTCGTCCAATAGCTTCGGCACTTTCGCGGTAAGTCCGGCATGGCACGAATATGAATTTACGACTACTACAACCAAAGGCGACCGCAACCGGCTTGTAATCAGTTTTGGAGACTATGTGGGTACGGTGTATATCGACAATGTTTCGCTAACCGTTAAAAACAGTGCTTCAAATTTGATTGCAAACGGTGATTTTGAGAGCGGGACCGACCAAGGATGGGCGGGATGGGGGAATGGGTCGACCAGAGGCGTGTCAGCGTACGGAGAAGGCTTCGGTGGAGTGGGCGATCAAATCATTGAAAAGACCCCCGAGGAAAAGAAGGAGATTTTGACAACGGCTTTGGAAACCTGGATAGCGGGCATGATGGAAGTCGCGAAGGACCATGTACACGCATGGGATGTGGTCAATGAGCCCATGTCAGACTGGCCGGCTCCTTATCAGTTGAAAACAGGCCTGGGAAAAACGGACATGGCCAGCGACGAGTTTTATTGGCAGGACTATTTAGGAGCGGATTATGCCGTAGTAGCTTTTAAGTTGGCGGAGCAGTATGGCAAGCCGGGTGACCTGCTGTTCATCAACGACTACGGCCTGGAATCAAGCCTGGATAAGTGCAAGGGCCTGATTGAATATGCAAAATACATCGAAAGTCAGGGAGCACGGGTAGATGGAATAGGTACGCAGATGCATATCAGCACATCCAATGACAAGGAGCGGATAGCAGAGATGTTCGAACTGTTGGCCGCTACAGGGAAGTTGATAAAAATATCGGAACTTGACATTGGTGTGGGCGTGCCGACAGCCCAGGCGACCGAGCAAGATTATCAAGCACAGGCGGAGATGTACCGATACGTGGTCGAAAAGTATTTTGAGCTGATTCCTCCGGCACAGCGTTACGGCATTACGGTCTGGAGTCCGCTGGATAGTCCCCAAGGTTCAAGCTGGCGGGCGGGTGAGCCGATTGGATTGTGGACGGAAGGGTATGTCAGGAAGCCGGCTTATGCAGCTTTTGCCGAAGCGTTAACCGGCCAATAAAATAACGCACGTGTGTATGACAAAACAGGTGCTTAGACTCTTTTTGCTTTTGGTAGTAGTGACAGGTTATGCTGCTGCGCAAGAACGATCACTGACGCTATGGTACGATGCCCCTGCGGGCGACGACTGGCTGCGTGCGCTACCCATTGGCAATGGCTTCCAGGGGGCCATGGTATATGGCAACGTGGAAAAGGACGAAATCCAACTCAATGAGGGTACGGTATGGACAGGAAGCCCAAATCGGAACGATAGTCCGACGGCACTGGCCGCATTACCGGAAATTAGGAAGCTGATTTTTGAAGGCAAGCACCGCGAAGCGCAAACACTTGCGGACCAAACCATGATGGCCGGGAAGTCGAACGGTCAAGCATTTCAGCCCGTGGGCAGTTTGCACCTAATCTTTCCGGACCATCAGGAGCCTACTTCCTACCGGCGCGAACTGGATATCGAGCGGGCCATAGCGGCGACAGAATATGAGATAGATGGGATTACTTACCGCCGGGAATATTTCGCGTCAAATCCGGCGCGCCTGATCATTATCCGGTTGACGGCCAGTAAGCGCGGGTCGCTGCGTTTTGATGTTGCGTTGTCTACGCCGCAGCCGGAAGCAACTGTCGAATGCAGCGGTAACATATGTAGTATTAGCGGGGCCACCGGGGGTTTTGAATCCGTGCCGGGCGGGGCACTTCGGTTTCAGTGCTTGGCCCAAGTGCGAGTCAGCGGAGGGAAACTGACTGCCACAAACGGGCGCCTCCATGTTACGGATGCAAATGCTGCCACAATTTTCGTCAGCATAGGCACCAATCATATCCATTACGCTGATTTAGGGGGCGACGAAGCAAAAAGGGCAAAAAACTACCTCATCAATGCGCGCGGCAAATCCTATAAGCGCTTGGTGGATGAACATGTCAAACAATATCAGCCGCTATTCAACCGGGTTGCCTTACAAATCGGCGAACCGTCTCCCTCGTCGAAGCCAACGGACGAACGATTGGCAGCGTTCCGGCAGGGGATGGACCTTGATATGGTCAATCTGTATTTTCAATACGGCCGTTACCTGTTGATCGCTTCTTCCCAACCGGGCGGGCAACCCGCCAACCTTCAAGGGATTTGGAATAAGGAAATGAGTCCGCCCTGGGACAGCAAATACACGATTAATATCAATACGCAGATGAATTATTGGCCAGCGGAGCGGACCAATCTGCCGGAAACTCATCAACCACTATTTGACCTCATTAAGGATATTTCTGATACCGGAAAGGAAACTGCGCGGGTGATGTATGGAAGCGGAGGATGGGTTGCCCACCACAATACAGATCTGTGGCGTATTACTGGGCCGGTAGACGGTGTATTCTGGGGTATGTGGCCCATGGGCGGTGCTTGGCTTTCGCAACATTTATGGGAACATTATCTGTACCATGGGGATTTGGAATTTTTGCGGCATGTTTATCCGGTTTTAAAAGGAAGCGCGGCATTTTTTGTCGATTACCTTATACCGGAACCCACGCATGGCTGGCTGTTGGTGTCGCCCAGTATCTCTCCCGAAAACGCACCCCAAAGCCGCCCAGGAGTGTCGATTGACGCCGGTACGACCATGGATAACCAATTGGTTTTTGATGTATTTGATGCGACCATCCGGGCGGCCGATGTGTTGGGCACTGATGAGGCGTTTGCAACCTTGTTGAAGGAAAAGCAGGCCTTGTTGCCGCCGATGCAGGTCGGCAGGCATGGTCAGCTACAGGAATGGTTGGCCGATTTGGATGATCCGGAGGATAAACATCGGCATATTTCGCACCTGTACGGACTGTTTCCGTCCCGGCAAATATCGCCGTTTCGGACACCCGGCCTTTTTGCGGCGGCGCGGGTGACCTTGGAACAGCGCGGCGATGTCAGCACCGGTTGGAGTATGGGGTGGAAAGTAAATTGGTGGGCGCGTATGTTGGACGGAAACCGTGCGTGGAAGCTGATCCGGGAGCAGTTAAGCCCGGTGGGAACAAACAAGGACGGAGGCGGTAGCTATCCGAACCTCCTTGATGCCCACCCTCCATTTCAAATTGACGGTAATTTCGGCTGTACCTCAGGAATTGCCGAAATGCTTCTGCAAAGCCACGATGGGGCTATTCACCTATTACCTGCCCTGCCTGATGATTGGAAACCAAGTGGATCGGTAAGTGGTTTGCGCGCGCTTGGCGGCTTTGTTATCGAACACTTAGCATGGAAGAATGGCCGGATTACCCGGCTCACTATACGCTCTGAACTTGGCGGAAACCTCCGGTTGCGATTGGGCGCGCCGATGCCATATGCTAACCTGAAGGCGGCATCGGATGGTGCAAACTTAAATCCATTCTTTTATGTGCCGGCAATAAACCAGCACATAGACAAACAATTAGTATATCCCGATGGGGTGTCTGATGTGTTTGAATATGATATAGCTACACAAAAAGGCAAGACTTATCATGTTTTATAAGGTATTCGGTTGATAGTTGTCGAATAAACACTTAAATTCGCAGAACGCCATTTATATACCAAAAACGTAAGTTATGTTCCGATACATTTTCTTTTTATCAGCCGCATTGCTATGTTCGAGGTGTGCGTCTGCCCAATCAGGTAAACTCTTTACTGTAGACTCGGAACTTTCCAGCAGCATGGTCACGGACGTCCATCAGGGACGGAGTGGCTACGTATGGATTGCAACCGAAGATGGGTTAAATAGATTCGACGGTATCAAATTCAAGGTGTATAGGCACAACGAGCACGACCCTCATTCCGTGCTGAACGATATGGCGTTGGTTCTTGCCGAGGATAAGCAAGGGCAGATGTACGTAGGTTACATTAATGGTGTTCAATACTACGATGCCGCGAGCGATTCGTTTCACCATATCCCGCTTAAACTTCAGAATGGTCAGGAAATAGCTGCCCATGTCTTGACCATCGTCCAACGAAAAAACGGCCAGATGCTTGTTGGAACGTCGGGCCACGGCATATTTGAACTGCAACAGAGGGCTGGCCGGTGGGAGGGTACTAAGCTTGAAGGGCTGGTGCCAAGCAATATGATCATCCGGATATTCGAAGACCATAAAGAAAATCTTTGGATTGCGACGGAAGACAACGGGTTATTCAGGTTCGGCGACGGAAAACTAACGGATTACTTTGCAGCTAAAAAAGTCCAGAATAATGTGGTATCCAGTATATGCGAAGACAAATACGGTACGATCTTCGTCGGCAATATGAGCGGTGGACTATTCCGATACAACACGATTGACGATGCGTTTGTTCGGGTACATTATAGTGGCGGAGGGGATCTTGCCGTGGCAGATTTGCTGGTCAGTTCGCGGAATGAGTTGTACATAGCTACCAACGGAGCGGGGATGAAACTATACGATGAGGAATCAGGCGTGGTTAAGGACATGGACCTGACGATGACGACGTTCGATTTCAATACAACAAAAATAAACTCGATCCTCGAAGACAATGCTGGAAACATCTGGATGGGTATGTACCAACGCGGAGTATTTTTGCTGCCCACGCATAAAAACAGCTTTGGCTATATCGGGTATAAATCGGTAAACCGTAATTTGATTGGTTCAAATTGCGTGATGTCGATATTTGAGGATAGTAAGGGCACGTTTTGGATTGGCACTGATAACGACGGACTATATGCCCTGGGTCCAGATGGCGGTTCGAGCAGGCATTACGGGTGCCGCGGTGGAGTACGGTCGGTACCTTCCACTATTATGTCCATTTATGAAGACTCATATGGAGATCTCTGGATTGGCTCCTATTCGGATGGTTTAGCAAAGTTTAACCCGCACACCGGTCAAAGCACCTACTTAACGGAGCTTGTGGATAAAAACGGAGATAACGTACAGCGCATATACGGGCTACGGGAGGATAAGGAACAGCGCCTTTGGATAGCCTCCATGGGATCTGGACTGTTCTGTCTCGATTTGAAATCCGGTACCATCCGTAATTTTAGCGCCGTTGACGGCACGGTATACCGTCCGGATAGCAACTATCTACCCAACGATTGGATCAATTGTCTACTGTTATCGAGAAATAATAAGCTTTATATCGGCACTTTTGATGGGTTAGCCTGTTTGGATTTGGAAAATGAAAATTTTGTGACGGCGTTTGGGACCAACCGGTTGCTCAGTAACACGGTGGTGTATTCACTTCATGACGACGATAAAGGGCATTTGTGGGCGGGTACTTCCCGGGGACTGGTATGCCTCAATATTGCTACCCTTGAAATGAATATCTTTGATATGGATAACGGCCTGCCCAGCAACCTCATCTGTGCTGTGGAGGGAGGCCCAAACGGGGATATCTGGGTAAGTACGAACCGCGGAATCGCAAAAATGGACGTATCGGAATCCCGATTTTTAAATTTTTATGCCGGGGATGGACTTCAGGGCAACGAGTTTATGACCAAGGTTTCGCTCGCGGCGAAAAACGGGGATTTATATTTTGGAGGAATACACGGCGTCACTTACTTCAGACCAGGCGAAATCCACATTCAAAATAAAAAACGGATCGTGAACATTGTTGATTTTTACGTGCGTGATAAGGCGGTGAGAAAAGGTATGAAATCCGGGCGCTATGCGATTGTGGATACCGCGGTAAACCATGCGCAAACATTCCATTTGGACTACCGTGACAATTCATTCAGTGTGGAATTTTCCACGATGGACTTCAACGACTCCGAAAGGGTTTCATACGTGTATTCACTAAATAACAACGAATGGCTTGCTTTGCGACCGGGCAACAATCGCCTGGCGTTCGACAACCTGGAGGCCGGTGAATATCGCTTGCGCATCCGTGCCCGATCAAACGATACATTTTCCGATATTAAGGAGGCCCGGATTATCATTCACCCTGTTTGGTTCCAGTCTACATTGGCCAAATGGATGTATGCGCTGGTAACGATTATGATTTCGGTTGCCATTGCAAAGGCCTATCGAAACCGGCGACGCATACAGCAACAAATGCAGGTCCATCAGCAAGCCGAAGCGGTCAACGAGGCCAAGCTGCAGTTTTTTATCAACATTGCACATGAGATCCGGACCCCGCTGACCTTAATTGTAAGTCCGTTGAAAAAGCTCATGGGAGACAAAAGCGACGATAAGCGGACTCGTTTATATACCATTATGGATCGCAATGTACGTCGGATACTCGATTTGGTCAACCAACTGATGGATATCCGGAAGATTGAAAAACGTCAGATGACACTGCGATTTGAGCGTGTGGAGATGAATCAGTTTACCAGGGCCGTCTGCTTATTATTTGAAGAACAGCTGGATGCAAAAGACATCCGACTGGAGATAGATTGCCCAGAAAGTGAATTGTTTGCCATTATTGATCCGCGTCATTTTGATAAGATATTGATCAATATCCTTTCAAATGCCTGCAAGTTTACACCTTTGGGGGGGACTATTCGCGTTTCATTGCGATCAGAGTTCATTGGAATGGATGCAACGGAATATCTGACTATCGCAATAACAGACTCGGGTCAGTTTATCAATGAGGACGAAAAGGAACGGATTTTTGAATGTTTCTATCAATCACCGCACCATCGGGATCACCATCCAAATGGTACGGGCATCGGCCTTTACCTTGCGAAGCAATTAATGGAAATGCATAGCGGTACCATCGGCGTCGAAAATGTAGCGGGGGAAGGTTGCCGCTTCCAATTACAGTTGCCTATTGGCGATGTATCCCAGATCCCGGTATTCAGTCCTACCCACTTTGGAACGACCGATCGAATTCGAATCACACCAATAGCTGACAGCGACCAGGACGAGATGAAACATAGGAAATCATCCAAAGTTGTAATCGTCGACGATGACTTGGAAATTTGCGACTACATACGAAGCGAATTTGAATCGTTTTATACCGTGGTCACATATCATAATGGAGAAGACGCCTACAAAGGAATATTGAAAGATACACCGGACTTGATAGTAAGCGACGTGATGATGCCTGGCATGGATGGAATGACGCTCTGTGGTCGGATAAAATCCTGTCCGCTTGTCAGACACGTACCTATCATTCTGCTGACGGCCAAAGCGGAAGAGTCGGATACCGAAGACGGCTTTGATGCAGGAGCCGATGCTTATCTCGTCAAACCATTCTATATGACCGTTCTACTGAAAACCGCGAAAAGCTTAATCCGGAACCGTGAGCTGGTCAAAAACAGTGAGCGCGAAGCGCAGTTTCAAGGTGAATTTATTTCCAAAGTCAAGCTGAAAAGTTCCGACGAAAAGTTGTTGGAAAAGGTTCACCGTATTATTGACCGGAATCTTAACGAATCGCGATTAAGTGTCGAAATGATCGCTAATGAAATCGGCATTAGTCGGGTACATCTTCATCGTAAATTGAAGGAATTGACCGGACTAACCACCCGGGATTTGATCCGAAATATCCGATTGAAGCAGGCCGCTGAATTGATTACCCATAAGGGTTTGAGTGTTTCTGAGGTGGCATATGCTGTCGGCTATGCCGATGCGAACACCTTCTCCGTCGCATTCAAACAGCTGTATGGCGTATCTCCCACAGCTTATTATACTACGAATGACGTTTAGCGACGCTTTTCACGCAAAGAGATTGGGCGCCCGTGACTAATGGGGCGCCCGTGCGTGATGTCTTTATTGCGTACTCAACTCACCATACGGGTGAATCGTCACGATCTTTCCATCGCCATCATACCGCAGTTCGGTGGCCTTGATATTGCGGAGATGGGTTTTGCCACCCGATAGTTGGGTGTCATGGTAGAACAGCCACCACCTGCCGCCATGCTCTACAATCGAATGATGGGTGGTCCAGCCGATTACCGGAGTCATAATGACGCCTTGATAAGTAAAGGGCCCGTAGGGGCTGTCGCCAGTAGCGTATACCAATTGATGGGTATCGCCTGTCGAATACGACAGGTAGTATTTGCCTTGGTATTTGTGTACCCAGGAGCCTTCGAAGAAGCGCCTGTCATGGTCGCCCGTCAGCAACGGTCGTCCGTTTTCGTCCAAAATAACGATATCCCGTACGGCTTCAGCAAATTGCAGCATATCGTCTGTCAGTCGGGCCATTTTTGGTGTCAAGGCGGGCAGGCTATCGTTTTCGAGGTCTGTCGATGAGCCCTGCGGATCATATTCGCCTGAAGCCCAGCGTTGCAATTGTCCTCCCCATATGCCACCAAAGTATAGGTAGGATGTGCCATCGGTATCTGTAAATACGGCCGGATCCATGCTGAAACTACCCTTGATGGGCTCAGGTTCGGCGACAAAAGGGCCATAAGGTTTGTCGGACGTAGCCACGCCGATGCGGAAGATATCCTGCTTGTCTTTGGCAGGGAAATAAAAGTAATATTTCCCGTTTTTGTATGCTGCATCGGGCGCCCATAGCTGCCTCCCCGCCCAGGGTATGTCTTCCAATTTCAATGCAACGCCGTGGTCCGTGACTTCGCCGCCCACGCTGTCCATGGAAAACACATGGTAATCCCGCATGTCAAAGTGGTCGCCATTGTCGTTTTCGGGCGTGCCGGCATCGATGTCATGCGATGGGTAGACGTAAATTTTACCTTCGAAGACATGGGCCGAGGGGTCAGCGGTATAAATATGCGATACCAAGGGTTGGGATATGGCTCCCTCAAAAAGCGGGTCGCTGTCGGTTGATTGGGCGGGTCGCTGTTGTTGTTGGCATGTGGCCAATAGGAGCGAGCAACCAGCGGAGGCTGCCAACACTGAAAAATAGGTTTTTTTCTTCATCATGACTAAGGTCAAATGGTTAATAATCAAGGTGCATCTTTTCCTAAGAATGCAACCGATTGCAATATTACCGAATTTTCCGTATACTTGCCAAGTAACCAGTGTGTTTAACCAAATTTTATTAAAACCATCATGAGCAGTACAGGAGCGTCAAACATGTTATTAGCGAATGTCATTCGCGCCGCTGCATTGTCTATTTTTTTTCAGGTGATATTTTGCTCGTTTATTTTGGCCGACGTCACGCTTCCCCGTTTAATCAGCGACGGGATGGTATTGCAGCGCGAGACAGCGCTCAAGATATGGGGTTGGGCATCACGAGACGAATACATTCGTGTAGATTTTGCAGGCAAAACATATGATGCGGTCGCCGATGCCGACGGAAAATGGCATGTTTTACTCCCGCCCCTTGACGCAGGGGGGCCGTACACGATGACCATAACGGGCGGCAATGAAGTGACGGTAAATGATGTCTTAGTTGGCGATGTATGGTTTTGCTCGGGGCAATCCAACATGGTGCATATGCTGAACATCCACGATGTAACATACGCAACGGATATCGCGGAAGCCAATTATCAGGAGATCCGGCAATTTCTGGTGCCAACCGCCGCCGATTTGCTGGCACCGCAAAACGATTTTCCGTCGGGCTCTTGGACGAGGGCCATGGGGGAGGATGTGCGGTCATTTTCAGCGGTCGCATATTTTTTTGCCAAGAAAATATACGATACTCATAGGGTACCCATTGGTATCATCAATGCCAGTGTAGGCGGCACGCCCATAGAAGCTTGGATTAGTGAAGAGCGGCTGCGCGTATTTCCAGCTCTCAACGGCACCATACAGCAAAATAAAGATACCGCATATGTACAATCCGTCAACCGTGCCGCGGCACAAGCAGCAAGGCGCAAGTCCTTTGTCCCGTCCGCAGGTGGATGGCGCAACATTAACGTGCCCGGTTATTGGGAAGATCAGGGAATCAGGGATTTGGATGGTGTCGTATGGTACCGGAAAGAAGTGGACATTCCGGCCGCAATGGCGGGTAAACCCGCAGGGGTCTTTCTCGGCCGGATTGTAGATGAAGACGTTTTAACGATCAATGGCATTGAGGTGGGCCGGACGACCTATATGTATCCGCAGCGCAGGTATAAGGTCCCTGGCGGCGTATTGAAGGCGGGGAAAAATAGTTTTCTCGTCAAGGTAACCAACCATGGTGGTAAGGGCGGTTTCGTGCCGGATAAGCCGTATTGCATTTTTGCTGGCCAGGACACTGTTGATTTAAAAGGCACCTGGCAGTATAAAGTCGGGGAGGTATTCGACTATCACCATGCAACGGTGCCCAGCATCAACATCCAGAACCAACCGGCTGCGCTGTTCAATGGTATGGTAGCTCCGGCAATTGACTATGCCTTGAAAGGCGTGCTGTGGTACCAGGGCGAAAGCAATGTAGGCCAGCACGCCGACTATGTGCTGCGCCTACCCGCGTTGATAAACGACTGGCGCACGAAATGGGGCAACCAAATGCTACCGTTTTTGTATGTGCAGCTTCCCGGCTTCATGGAGTACAATTACCTGCCGTCCGAGAGTAGTTGGGCAGCGTTGCGCGAATCCCAACGCAAGGCGCTGGCTGTCCCCCAAACGGCGATGGCGGTTGCGATTGATCTGGGGGAATGGAATGACATCCATCCTGATAGGAAAAAGGAAGTCGGCGAACGCTTAGCCCTGCTTGCCCGGAAGCTTGTTTACGGCGAAGACCTGGTTGCCTCCGGTCCGATGTATCAGTCGTACCAGAAAGACGGGCATAAAGTGTCACTTTCATTCGACCATGTAGGTAGTGGATTGGTTGCCCGAGATGGGGGGGCACTAAGCGAATTTGCCATCGCTGGGCCGGATAGGAAGTTTGTTTGGGCCAAGGCAGAAATAAGAGGAGACCGGGTAGTGGTATGGAGCGAGAAAGTCGGTGATCCGATGTATGTCCGCTACGCCTGGGCCGATAATCCCGTAAATCCCAACCTGTATAATAAAGAAGGACTGCCAGCTTCGCCGTTTGAAATCCAAATCAACTAATATCAAACCCACATGGCGCGTGGTGCGTAAACTATAGCCCATTGGCCCTTGCCGTAATTTCGGCAACGTCGAGAACCTGGGTATCCTGTTCTTTTTCCTTGCTTTTGATACCGTCGCGCAGCATGATCATGCAAAACGGGCAGGCTGCGGCAATGATTTCAGGTTGGGTTTCCAACGCTTCCTCGGTGCGTTCGATGTTGATGTCTTTCGTTCCCCTTTCAGGTTCCTTGAATAGCTGCGCGCCTCCCGCGCCGCAGCATAGGCCGTTGCTGCGGCAACGTTTCATTTCGACGAGTTGGGCGTCGAGGTGTTCCAAAGCTTTGCGCGGGGCTTCATAGACATTGTTGCCGCGTCCCAGGTAGCAAGGGTCGTGGTAGGTGATCCGCCGCCCCCGGAAAGACTCACCGCCCTCAGCCTTCAGCTTCCCTTCGTCTATTAGCTGCTGGATAAGTTGTGTATGATGAATGACCTCATAATGACCGCCCAAGTCGGGGTATTCATTTTTGAGTGTATTAAAACAATGCGGACAAGCGGTGACAATTTTCTTAACCTCATACCCATTGAGAATTTGGATATTCGTCAAGGCCTGCATTTGGAACAGAAATTCGTTGCCCGCACGTTTGGCCGGATCACCCGTGCAGTTTTCCTCGGTGCCGAGGATGGCGTATTTGATGCCGACATGATGCAAGATTTTGCAGATATCACGGGTTATGCGCTGGGCGCGTTCATCAAAGCTGCCCGCACAGCCCACCCAAAATAAAATATCGGCGGTCTCGCCGTTTGCCGTCAATTCGGCCATCGTTGGTATTTCGAGTTCATTCATTTGCTTTATACTTTAAGCTACAAGCTTTGAGCTTTGTGCTTATTGCCTACAGCTACCAGCTTATTGCCTACCGCCTACCGTTAACTGCCTTTCACCCAATTGGCCCGGTCAGCCTGTGCATACTTCCATGGTGCACCATTATTTTCTACGTTGCCGAACATGGTGTTGAGACTGGCAGGGGCTTGGGATTCCTCCATGACCATGTAGCGTCTGAGTTCCATAATGATTTCCAGCGGATTGATGTTTACCGGGCAGGCCTCCACACAGGCATTGCACGTGGTACAGGCCCAGATTTCCTCGCGCGTGATGTAATCATCCAACAGCGACTTACCATCGTCCTTTTGTTCGTTATTTTTACTTTTACGGATATTGTTGCCCACTTCTACCATGCGATCACGCGTATCCATCATGATCTTGCGGGGCGAAAGCAGCTTCCCCGTCATGTTGGCCGGACACACGGCCGTACACCGTCCGCACTCGGTACAGGTGTAAGCTTCGAGCAAATTTTTCCAGGTGAGATCTTGAATATCTTTCGCGCCGAAGTGGAGTGGCGTAGCTGCGGCCTCCGGCGTATAGGAGGGGTCGAGCATCGCTTTGACTTCGTTGGTCACACTACCCATATTGGAAAAGCGTCCCTTGGGGTTCAGGTTTGAAAAATAGGTGTTCGGAAAAGCCAACAGGATGTGCAAGTGCTTGGAGTAGGGGAGGTAGTTGAGGAAAATAAGCACGCCGATGATATGAAACCACCAGCAAAAGCGCTCAATGCCGACAAGCGTCGGGATCGTGTCCGGCAATAAAGGAAGCAACCATCCGCTCACCGGAAATGCGCCGGCACGCACATAATTTGGTGCCCCCAGCAGTTGCAATTTATAATCAGCCGCATTCATGGTCAGAAATGCTGCCATTAAGGCTATTTCAGCGATTAGGATGAGGTTGGCATCTGTCCGGGGCCAAGGGGTCATCTCTATGCCGAAAAAGCGCTTTAGCCGGGAAATATTCCGCCGCGTGAGGAATAGGACACAGCCTATAAGCACGCTCAATGCCAGCCATTCAAAAGCGCCGATGAGAAAAGCGTAAAAACCGCCCAAGCGAGAAAATACGCGGTGCGTGCCAAACAGCCCATCAATGATGATTTCGAGCATCTCAATGTTGATGATGCAGAATCCAAGATACACAAAAAGATGCAGCAGTGCAGGGAAAGGCCGCTTAAACATTTTTTTCTGACCAAAAGCAACAAGGAGCATGGCTTTCCACCGTTTCGCCGGTTGGTCCGTCCGCCGTTCATCCTGTCCCAACTGGATGTTCCGGAAGATGTTCCTGGCGTTGTAAATAGCCAGAGCCATCGCCCCAATGAATAGTACTCCGAAAATAAGCTGGCCTATCATATAGGATTATATAGCACAGGGTAATCTAATCATTACGAAAATACGGAATTTAAAATGCTATGCAAGCATAATAAATTATTTAGATGAATTTTAAGATTGCCGAGGGGGATAACGTAAAAAAAGCGGAGTGCCCGCCGGGCGCTCCGCTTTCTGATATTGTGTTAGTATATATTCGCTTACTGATTAGACGGTGTGGCTGCAGGCGTCGAGCTTGTGATTCCCAATTTGGTTTTGACATCATTAGTCAAATCGTCGCCACCAGCGAAATAAGGAATGGCAGCTGCCGCGATGTCAAAGACATAGGCATACCCTTTTTCTTTGGCTACGGCTTGTACCGCTGTATTGGCCTTCTGGAAGATTGGCGCAAATAGTTCTTCGCGCTTTTGCTCCAATTCCTGCTGGGCTACTTGTTGAAACTCTTGGATCCTCCGGTCGATATCTTGTAATTCTACACCAAGCGTCTGTAGCTTCGCGTCGATGGAATCCCGGTTGGCTTCGCTGCGGTTGCGTTGCAGTTCCTGCGCGGAGGTCACCTTCTTTTGGTATTCTGCACCCATCTGTTGCAGCTCACCCTCTTTGCTTTTTGAAAGGTTTTCAAACTCCGCGTTTGCGGTTTTGAACTCGGGCATTGCCTGGATGATCTCATTGGAATTGACGTGGCCAATCTTTTGTTGTGCACTTACGAGTCCGGTTGATAAAAACAGCAGCCCTACCACCACTACACCTTTAAACAAATTTTTCATGCTATCCATTTTGATTTTACTTGTTGTTGGGGGTTATTATCACATACCCCTTTGTCTGTGATTATACGTTATTTACTTATTACTTTCTTAAAACTCCGCAATGATACGAAACGGATTAATTTTCCGCAAGCGACGGATCAGGTTTATATCCTAACCGGGTAATCACATCGTTGCTTTTATCCAATTTGGGGTTGGCGTACAGAAATGTAACCTCACTGCCCTTATCCAAGATAATATCCAGACTTTGGTCGGTAGCGATTGTTTGGATAGCTTGGGCCACTCGGTCTTGGATGGGTTTTACCAACTTGATTCGCTCTTGGAAAAGATCGCCTTCGAAACCGAATTTCTGCCGTTGGAACTCCCGTGCTTCTCGTTCTTTGAGTACAATTTCGTCTTCCCGTTTCCTACGCATCTCCTCACTGAGTAATACTTGGTCTTCCTGGTAGGCTTTGTAAAGCTTTTCGATTTCAGCAAACCGGTTATCTACCTCTTCTTGCCATTGTACGGATAGTGCGTCCAGCTGCTTCTGCGCAGCAAGGTACTCGGGGATATGTTTTAGGATATATTCCGAATCGACATAGGCAAATCGCTGGGCCAAAGCCGCAGACGAAGTAACGACCATTAAGACAACGACCCCTATTATTTTTTTTATGCTCATAACTGTATGACTTTGGTGTTGGAACATCACTGCAAAAGTAATTCCATTTTTGTTATCAAATTTCTATTAATTAAAACCGCCCATCTGTTGCATGATGCTGAACGTGAAATTCTGCCGCCATGTGCTCGAGGGGACACCCGGTATCGGATCAAATGCATGGCCGTAATCGATGCCCAGCAACCCGAATATCGGCAGGAAGATACGCGCACCGACACCGACCGAACGGCGTACTTTGAAAGGGTTGAAGTCCCGGAAATTATTCCACGTATTGCCCCCTTCGGCGAAAGCCAAGACGAATACCGTCGCCTGATCATTCAACATCACGGGGTGCCGCAATTCCAGTTGGTATTTATTGTAGATGGGGCTACCCGAGTTGCGCGCGATATTCACATCTGCTCCGTCAGGGATTACCATCCCGTTTGCATATCCCCGCATCGCGATGATTTCCGAGCCTTGCAAAAAGTCAAAGCCCATCATCCCATCGCCACCGAGCTTAAACCGCTCAAATGCCGATTGGCCCGTCACGCTGCTGTATGTGCCCAAAAAGCCAAACTGCGCTTGCGCCTTGAGTACTAACTTGCCGGTTATGCGGGTGAACCACTGGGAGTCAAATTTCCATTTGTGGTATTCTGTCCATTTATACCGCTCATCATTCGGCGCAGTGGGATAGTTAATGTTGTTGAACCTTGAGTACGGAGGGGTGACCTGAATGGTCAACCGCAGATGCGAACCGGATGTCGGATATATCGGCGCATCCACCGAATTACGACTGATTTCCTGCGTAAGGTTAATGTTGTACGATGTGCCATTTTCAAACAAAAAGCCCGGATAATTCTGCAGCTTGTATTGCTGGAAACCCAATGAATAATTCAGCTGAAAATAGTTGTCCGGCCATTGGAGGCGTTTACCCAAGCTCACGGTGACCCCGTTCATCCAGATTCGGTTCAAATCTGCGTCGCCTACGATTTGCCGCCCCGTCCAGTAGTCAAAGCCTCCAAAGGACGATGATGAGGTAAACGCACTGACCCCAAAATAGATCGGCTTCTTACCGCCCAGCCAAGGTTCGGAAAATGAGAAGCTGTAAGACTGATAGCGTTTGCCACTGGTTTGGCCGCGTAGACTCAGCCGTTGGCCATCACCTCTGGGTAGGGGCTTCCAGGCACTTTTGTCAAAAATATTCCGGGTAGAAAAGTTGTTGAAGTTAAGCCCCAAGGTACCGATGACCTGTCCTGCACCAAAACCGCCCGACAGTTCAACCTGATCCGATGGTTTTTCCGCTACGTTGTATTCGATGTCCACCGTCCCTTCAGCGTGGTTGAGGTTGGTGGGCACCGGGTTGGTTTTTTGCTCGTCAAAGTTGCCTAATTGGGCAATTTCACGGGTACTGCGCATGAGCAGCTCCTTGGAAAACTTTTGGCCCGGCTTGGTGTATATGGACCGGAGCAATACGCGGTCGTTGGTCACGTCATTACCCTTGAGGATAATGTTGTTGACCGTGAACTGCGCTCCTTCATAGATGCGGAGATCCAAATCGATGGTGTCGTTATATATCCGGGTTTGGACCGGATCTACCGTAAAGGTGAGGTAGCCATCATTCATATACAGCGAAAGGATGTCGTCGCTGTTTCGGGTGGGCCCCATCAACTTGGTGTTCAGCTTTTCTTCGCTGAATACTTCACCCTTTTCGATACCCAAGATAACATTCAGCACCGAATCCGAATATTTGGCATTTCCCTGCCAGGTGATGTTACCGAAATAATATTTAGGGCCTTCATAGAGATCGATGTCTACAATGACATTGCGGTTGTTGTATTTATAGAACGTATCCCTGAGAATTTCAGCATCGCGATAACCGCGATCATGTAGCTTGGCAATCAGGTTTTCTTTTGCTTCCTTGTATTTCTCTGCTTTGAACTTGCCCGGCCCCGTGATGCGCCACCACGTGCGCTGCCTTACCCCCTTGAAAAACTTGCGGAGCTGGCGTTGTGAAAATTCTTCATTGCCTGTGAAATTGATGCGATGTGCACGTACCTTACGGTTACGATCTACATTTACCACGAGGATTTGGTTGTTTGCTTGGGTAGAATCCTTCACCGGTGCCATCGTGATCTCGGGGTATAAATATCCCTTTTCACTCAGGTATCGGGTAATGGTATTTCGCGTCGTATTCATCAGGTTTTGATTGACGATTTTGCCTGTGTTTTCGTTGAGTTGCTTCCGGACGTCTTCTGTTTGGGTTTTGCTGAGCCCTTCAATATCGATTCGCGTGAGGCGGGGGCGTTCGACGACATGTATATTGAAAAAAATGGAGTCGCCTTTTACGGCGTCTGCATACAGTTCCACGTTGTCAAACAGGCCCTGGTTCATCAAGTTTTTTACCACATTCGACGTAGCGTCGCTCGGCACTTCAATACGGGATCCGACCACCAGCTTGGAGATGGTGATAAGCACATCGTTGTCAAGGTATTCCGTACCACTTACCGATATTCCCCCAATGATGTAATTCTGTGGGTTAAGGTAGCTAAATTCATCTGAATTACCCACGGGTATTCCGCGTTGCTGGGCAATGGAAGTCTCTGCCGCCAATAGGGTAATAAGTACAAAAAAGAGTATCCGCTTCATCTATCTAATTTATCGCCGCTAAAGTACGTCAAACAGTTGTTAATTTTTGTTAAAAGGTTATTTTTTGAGTTAATTGACGACCATCCCTACTCTGCCAATTGCTCGCTGGTCTTTCCGAAACGCCTTTCGCGTTTTTGATAGGCAACAATGGCTTCAAATAAGTCCATCCTCCGGAATTCAGGCCACATTTTGTCAATAAAGTACAGTTCGGCATACGCTAATTGCCATAGCAGGTAATTGCTGATACGCTGTTCGCCGCTTGTACGTACCATGAGCTCCGGATCAGGCATGGTCCGGGTGGCAAGGTGTTGGGCGAATAAATTTTCGTCAATATCGTCGGGACTGATTTGTCCCGACTGGACTTGGCGGGCCAACTGTTTTGCAGCTTCGGTGATTTCCCAGCGCGCGCTGTAGCTTAGTGCCAAAGTCAGCGTGCAATTGGTGTTGGCAGCTGTTTTTTCCATCGCCTCTTGTAGCTGGCGGCGGCATTTAGCAGGCAGCTTTGTTAAATCGCCGATGGCATTGAGCCGTACACCATTATCCATAAGGGTTTTGGTTTCTTTATTTATGGTGTTGACAAGGAGCTCCATCAGTGCAGACACTTCCAGTTTAGGCCGGTTCCAGTTTTCGGTGGAAAAAGCATAAAGCGTCAGGTACTTAACCCCGATTTCGACAGCGCCCTCCACGGTATCGCGGACAGCCGCCACGCCATTTTGATGGCCGAAGACGCGTAGCTTGCCGCGCTCTTTCGCCCATCGCCCATTGCCGTCCATGATGATGGCGATATGTTGGGGGAGACGAGCCTTATCTATCGTTTCTTTGATATCCATCAGTTAATTTGGCGCAAAGTTAATATAATTTTTCGAACGGGATCATCGCCATTCCGGACAGCCGCCCTTGAAGAAGGTGTATGACAGGGTGATGCCTACCGTCATGAACGAATCATAGGGGCGTCCGTCACCGCGTTGGGAACCTATAGGTGCGTTGCTGGGGTTGGCGATCAGCGTCCAATCGGCGCGTGGAACCGGCGCATAACTGCCCAAATCGTCATAATCGAAATATTCCCCACTCACATCGTCCAGGTAGTCTGTAAGTGCCAGCCGGTATCCAAGCTCGACTCCGATAGACCATGGGCCCCGGAGGTTGTATTTGAAGCCCGCACCGAATGGGATGGTGACCGCCCGATTCTGATAGATCATGCCCTCGGTATAATAGTGCCGCAATTTGACGTCATTTCCCGATGCGTTCCGCCACTTCGGCTCGAACAGAATACCACCGATGCCCGCGAAAATGTAAGGCGTATATACAATTCTGCCCCGTTGCGGCAGCCATTTGAAAAAATTGAAATCTACCAATAACGAAGCCTCTTTGACCGCGCCGAAAAAACCGAGGTATCGATTTTGCCGCTGTTGGACGTTAGAATAAGCATCGTGTGCAAATAAGTTGGCATAAGCGAAATTACCGCGAAGGCCCCACGTATGATCGAAGTTATATTTGATAAACACACCGGCCGACCAATCGTTGAAGGCCAGCGGATTTTCCGGATTAAGGTCGCCCATATACCCCGAAGCACCGCCTTGCAGGCCAGCTTCCCATTCCTGCGCATGGGCTACCGCAGCATGGGCAAAAAAGATGAGTATCAGCAATCGTTGAAGCACAATTCAGCAGGGTATATATGTGGGGGGTAAAGATATTAATAATTCCGTGCATCAAGACCCCAAAGCAATTTATTGCGTAAGTTGGCGAAATAGCTGTAGTTTTTCAGTCTGATCAGGTTGACCTGGTAGTGCGCCTTACTGATTTTGAGCTTCACATCGGTGGATATGGAGGTAGTTTTGGAATCGCATGACAACAGGAACTTGCCACTCCGGCTTTCGATTTCCAAATCCAGCTCCATGTCGTCCGATATGACCACAGGCCTGACGTTGAGGTTATGCGGTGAAATCGGTGTGATGACGAAGTTGCCGCTACCGGGCGTAATAATAGGGCCGCCGCAACTCAGCGAATAGGCGGTCGAGCCGGTGGGCGTGGCTACGATAATGCCGTCTGCCCAATAGGCATTCAGGAGTTCTCCGTTGAGGTAAGCACTTACCGTAATCATCGCCGAGCTGTCAGACTTGAAAAGCGTGATGTCATTCAGTGCAAAATGACTTCCTCCAAACAGCTCCATCTGGTCGGATTGTACGGACAGCAACGTCCGTTTTTGGATATTGTATTCGCCAATCAGGATAGCTTCAAGCGAGGGGTCGATATCATCCTTACTGATGTCAGCCAAAAAGCCCAGTCTGCCAAAATTGATGCCCGCTACCGGGATGCCCGAATCGGCTACGATAGCGACCGCAGCCAGCATCGTACCATCGCCGCCCAGGCTCAGCATAAAACCAACGTCTTGGGGCAACTCGTCATATGTGGCATACGTATATAATTTTTGCGGGCAATTGACCTGCTGCTCCAGAAAGTCGCGAAAATCCTTGTATATCCACAACTCGGTATCTCTGGCGATTAGGGAATCAAATAAATGCTGCACATAAGGAACGACCGATGGATGGAATTCTCTCCCATAAACCGCTATCTTCATAATTACATATTGATATAGTTCATCAGTTGCTCGTAGCGGTCGCGGGAGTTGTCGCGGCTATTTTCATCATTGTAGGAGGCTTTAACGGTATAGTCATGCCGCAGAAAAGCAGCGATTATCGAAGAGATGTCCGATTTATTGACTTTTATGGTGACTTCCAAGCGGGACGAATCCGAAAACGTATGGACATAGGAGTTCAATATCTGTGCGTTGTCCGATTCCACAATGTGAGCGATATGTGACAACGCATTATCCCGGGTTCCCATTTCCAAGACGATAATCCCCCCGGGCTGCTGGATAGACATGGCTTGGCTTAGGGTATTGATCAAATCAAGTGCAGTCACCGCCCCCAGATAAATGTGCTGTTCATCAATGACCGGCAACACATCCAGCTGATGGATTTGGAAGAAAAGCATGGCGTCATAGATGTGCTGGGTATCATAGATGTGTACCTGTTGGTATGCGATATCAGTCTGCTGGATGCTGTTATTGAGTTTGGCGAGCCCTGCCAACGACTCGTAGGATATCAAGCCAAGAAAAAGGTCGCCTTTTACCAACGGCAACTGTGCCAATCGGAGATCGGCCATTTTGTCCAGCGTATAGCGTACGCTATCCGATGGGCTCACCGCGTAGTCGCGGTCTATGATGACTTGACCTATATTCATGGTTTTGTTATACTCCTTTTTTAGTTAAACGAATAAAACCGCCAATCGTTTAAATTATCCGTTGTTGTTTGTCAAAATTAATCGTTTTGCTGACAACAACGATTATTTTACTTTTTTTTTCGCTTTTAAGTGGTTGCCACACGTGAATTACCGGGCAACGGCATTTAAAACTATCAGCGGATTAGCTCTCCGTAAGACGTCGTTCAAAGCAGGCTTTTCCGCCATCCTGCGGACTTGGATGCGAAATCCCGTAGGCGGCCTAACTTCAGGCAGGTGCCAGCATGCGTGTCCGTCAGGAACGACATGTTACAGAGCAGGTGCCTAGCGCGCCGCAGAACATCAGTATATGTTCAATGCGGTTTCCCCTGGTGAATTAAACAAAGGAATGACAATACCAGAACTTTTACTACTTTTGGCTGCTAATCACTTCGGCAGCCACCGTTGTGGCGATTGCGCATCGAAAATTTGTACTGAATATCGTTTTGGAAGACAAGGACAAATATATTGTTATCAGGGAGGTTATCCGTAAGAAAAACCCGGCATTGCTCAGGTGGATGCCCAGGTTTGTGCTGCGTTACATCGAGCGGGTGGTCCATGAAGAGGATATCAATCACATTATGGCCAAGATCGGGCATCTACATGGCTTGGCTTTTGTAGATGCACTGATAGCGGAGCTGGGGGTTGTTGTTGAATTAACGGGCGAAACGTATATCCCCAAGACGGGCGGCGTGATTTTCGCCTCGAATCACCCGCTTGGCGGGTTGGACGGAATTGCTTTTATGCACGCATTGGGCAGGTACCGGCAAGATATCAAGTTTCTGGTCAATGATATCCTGCTAAACATAAAGAATCTCGAGCCTTTGTTTATAGGGGTCAATAAGCACGGCGCGCAGGGGCGGCAGGGCATTGCACAGATCGAGGAAGCCTATGCGCAGGAACACGCATTGCTGGTGTTCCCTGCCGGACTGGTGTCGCGGAAGCAACAAGGGAAGATTGAAGATCTGGAATGGAAGAAAAGCTTCATCAGCAAAGCAAAAAGATATCGGAAAGACATCGTGCCGGTTTACATCGATGGGAAAAATTCCAGTTTTTTTTATAATTTCGCCCGTTTCAGGGAATCCATTGGTATTAAAGCCAACGTTGAAATGTTTTACCTTGCGGATGAAATGTTTGCGCAGCGAAACAAAAAAGTAACCATATGTATAGGAAAACCAATTTCTTATACCTATTTTGACAGCTCCAAAAGTGAAAAGGAGTGGGCTGCAGATGTTAAACGAACGGTTTACAACTTAGCCCCTGAAAACTAACTATATGCAAGAAATAATAGCACCTGTTGAACGGAACTCCATAAAGAAGGAGCTTACTCAGGAGGTATTTGTCCGTTATACCAACAATGGAAATAACGAAATTTATTTGATAAATCACCACAATGCGCCCCATACCGTGAGGGAAATCGGGCGGCTGCGGGAATTGACGTTCAGAGCCGCTGGCGGCGGTACCGGCATGGCGCTGGATTTGGACTACAACGACACCTGTCTTGGCGCTTACGATCAACTCATTGCCTGGAATCCCGAAGACGAGGAAATCATTGCAGGCTACCGGTTGATAAAGTGCAAGGATGTAGGGGTAAACAGTGATGGGGAAATCAATCTGTCAACAGCGCATTATTTTCATTTTTCGCCGAAGTTTATCCAGGAATATCTGCCTTATACCATTGAATTGGGACGCTCATTTGTACAACCCAAATACCAACCTGGCAAAGACAACCGTAAAGGGTTGTTTTCGTTGGACAATCTGTGGGATGGGCTTGGGGCGGTCGTGAAACTCAATCCGGATGTCAAATACCTGTTTGGCAAGGTGACCATGTATCCGCATTACAACAGGGAGGCCCGCGACCTGTTGATCTATTTCATGCACCATTATTTTCCTGACCATGAACGGCTGGTGTGGCCGATTAATCCGCTGGGTTATGTCGGCGATCCCGCGCCCTACAAACAACTTTTTGACGGATTGGAGTATAAAGACGGGTACAAGGTCCTAAACAGCAGGGTAAGGGCGCTTGGCGAAAATATACCGCCCTTAATCAACACGTATATGAACCTTTCCTCTACCATGAAGACATTTGGTACGGCCGTCAATGACGAATTTGGCACGGTTGAAGAGACGGGAATTATGATTACCATAGACGACATCTTCGAGAGCAAAAAAGAACGCCACATCTCGACGTACGAACGAGACAAGGAAATCGGAAGCCGGAAGGTGATGTAGTAATGTATTCAGCTTTCGGCTGTTAGTTGATTTGATTGCCGACAGCCGAAAGCTGGTTGCTTAGGGCTAATTTCCGGCCAAAAGGGCTTTCGCGATTTCGGCTATCGTCTTTCCATCGGCTTCGCCGGCAAGTTGCTGATTGGCCAGTCCCATTACTTTGCCCATGTCTTTCGGACTGGAAGCTCCGGATTCTGCAATGATCTGCTTGACGGCACGCTCAATTTCTTCGCGGGAGCGTTGTTTGGGCAGGTAGCTTTCAATCACGGCGAGTTCTTCCATTTCGATCTGATAGAGGTCATCACGGCTTTGCTGTTGATAGATTTCAGCAGACTCCTTGCGTTGTTTGGCCAGTTTTTGCAACACCCTGGTTTCCGTATCTTGGGTAAGTGTCTCCGCGGGCCCTTTTTCTGTTTTCGCAAGCAATATAGCCGCTTTGATAGCCCGGAGGCCCCGAAGCCGTGCGTTATCTTTGGCCAGTATGGCCAATTTGATGTCTTGATCGATTTTATCCTGTAAAGCCATTTGTCACGCAATTGATGAAAGGCAAAGGTAACAAATACCTCCGTCAATCGGAATTATTAGGCCAATCATTATGACCGTTCGGTTTTTTTTGTAATTTTGGCGCAAACTGTTATTTACATGGCAACGACATTAGAAAAAACACCACCGAGGAAGACCGATAATGAAGCGAATCAGACCCGTCATTATGTAACGTTGGCTATTGCAGTGGCCATAGGACTTGCAGGAACGTTTTTCCGGTTTGTTCAGGATTCGTTTCTGATCTCTACCATATCGAATATTTTGCTGGCCCTTGGCTGGTTCATCGTATTCCGTGTGGTATTCCGGATCATGAAATAACTTGTTGCTTTTTCAGCTATTGATATAACTTTCCAATTGGTTGATGGTCTGGCGTTGGTCTTCGATGATGTATTTCACGAGGTCTCCGATAGACAGCATACCGATGACCATATTATCTTCCACCACGGGCAGATGCCTGTAGTGGTTGTGGGTCATGAGCTGCATGCAGCGTTCGATCGCCTCGTGTTGCGTGATGGTATGCGGTTCCCTTGTCATGACGTCCCGGATTGGCGTGTCTTTCGAAGATTTACCTTGTAAAATGATCTTGCGCGCGTAATCGCGTTCCGTAAAAATGCCTTGTAGGCGCCCGTTTTCAATAACCAATAATGCGCTGATGTTTTTTTCCATCATGATTTTCAGCGCTTCCAGCACCGAAACGTCTTGAGATACCGAATAAACGGCAGCAGGCTTGTTGTTGAGAATGTGCTTAACGGTTTTCATGATTCCAATAATTTAATGATGCGAAAGCTCTTCGGGTAGATGAAGATTAAAACAGGGGTACACAAAACATGGATAAACCTATGCGCGGCTATCGTATATAATTGGTGTTCGGCAAGTACGGAGATAAAGATAGGAAGATTTTCGAAATAAAAAAACCCAACGTGTGGCTGTTACGTTAGGTTTTGCAATATATGTTTGGTCGCTTGGCGGTCGCCGTTATATCCGCGGCCAAACGTGCCAAGGAATGCGGGACAGGACGAGGACAAGTGCGATGAGGTAAAATGCCAATACGGTGGCATTTTGCTTTTTGGCAGGCACCTGCCGCTTAGCCCGGGAATAGCCAACGGTAATGAGTGCGATGGCTATCAGCATGATGAGCGGATGTTCGAGAAAATAGAGGCGGGCAATACCATCTTTCATCGCTGCTCCAGAGGCGTTCTTGATGCCATAAGGCGAAACGAAGTACATAATCAGTCCCACAACGAATTGCAGGTGTGCGCATATCAGTCCCAGGAGCGCCATTTTCCGGTTATATGGTTTGTTTCGCAGGTATGCAAAGAGGACATAAAGGATTGAAATAATTAATCCAGCCAATAATACATAGGCGAGTGTTGAGTGCAAGTGTCTGATTCCTGTATACATAGTTGTTGTTGTTTAATGTCTCAAGTCTTTTATCTGTTTAACTAATCCGAAGTCTCCTGCTTGGTATCTCCCGATCCCGGGGTCTCCGTTCCCTGCTAAAACCTGGCGTCTCCGATTGCCTTAAATTCCGAGCCTGTTTTCCATTTCGGGAAGGTTCTTTCCTGGCTTAAGCTGTAGCCAATATCAAACACGAGGCGGATGTCGGCTATCATGCCGCTGACGTCCCAGGTTTCGTCGTATTCATCGCTTACATCATGGTAGCGTTTACCGAACGCATCCTGCAATGCGGCGACCTCCGTGCTGTCTTTATCGATCACGTTCTTGCCGCTACCTGTATACAGCGCCGGCACGCCTACCTTGGCAAAGTTGAAATGGTCAGAACGGAAGAAACTGCCGGCTGAAGGATTTCCGCCCGGCACAACCTCCCGGTTCTGCCGTGCTGCGGCACGGCGGGCATAGTCGTCCATATCAGACTGGCCAAGTCCGACGACGGCTACATCACTGGTTTGCCCTATGGGGCTCAATGCATCGATATTGATGTTGGCAACGGTTTTGCCGAGGGGATATACCGGGTTGGCGGCGTAGTAGGCCGATCCAAGAAGGCCTTGTTCCTCGGCGGTTACCGCGAGAAATAGGATGGAGCGCTCCGGAGGTACGGCGGCGCCTTTGAAGGCTTTGGCCAGTTCAAAAAGTGCGGCTACGCCGCTGGCATTGTCAATGGCGCCGTTGTAGATGGAGTCGCCATCGATAGGTTCGCCGACGCCGAGGTGGTCCCAATGAGCGCTGTAGATGATATATTCGTCAGGATACTTGCTGCCGGACAATTTACCCAACACGTTGTTGGATGCCGATTTCCTGAACTCGTTTTTCAATGAAATGCCCGTTTTTATGCCCAGCTCCACGGGCTTGAATCCAGGTTTCTTTGCCTGGCTAATCAGACTGTCCGCGCCTCCCGCGAGTTCAAATAATTTTTCGGTAGCTTCCGCTGTAAGCCAACCTTCAAAGGCAGCTCTTGACGCACCGTTGTCTGGCGTGACCAAGCTCAGTTGCGGGCCGGCCCATCCGCTCCGCACCACGTTCCATCCGTAGCTGGCTGCGTCTGTATCATGGATAATCAAGACGCCGGTAGCGCCCTGCCGCGCCGCTTCTTCAAATTTATATGTCCAGCGGCCGTAATAGGTCATCGTGTCGCCTTTGAACAATGTTTTGTCATAAAATCCGGGGTCATTCACCATGACAACCACGGTCTTCCCTTTGGCGTCAAGCCCCGCGTAGTCGTTCCAACCGTATTCCGGGGCGACGATGCCAAAGCCGGCAAATACGACGTCGGTTTCAGGAACATTGACCTGTGCAGTTAATCGCTTGCTCCCGATAACGAAATCGTCAAGATGATCCAAGCTAAACTGGCTGTTGCCCTTGCTGAATGTGAGCGGTGTGGTGGGGGTAGACATAATTTCTACCATAGGAACCGCCTGGAAATAGTGTTCGCCATTGCCCGGCTCCAATCCGATACGCTCAAATTCTTCGGCAATGTAAGTCACGGCCAGCGTGTCGCCCTTCGTGAAGGGCTTACGTCCGAGAAATTCATCAGCTGACAAATCCTTTACATATTGGATGAAACTTTCCGCTTCAATACGGTTCAGTGCCGCAGTGTCAAGGGCTTCTGAAGTCGTATTGCCGGGATGGTTTCCGCAGGACGCTAGCATCATGATGGCTATCAGGATGATTGGGTCGAATCGTTTCATATGTGTTTTTTATGCGCTAAAAATACGGAATTAATTTAAATACTTGTCATCAGCTAGTCGGTGATCGGTGAAAGTTGCCGATTAGCGAACAAACACTTCAGCTATGGGGCTGAAGAGATACACCCGTTGGGTCTTTACCTCTATACAGCGGTATCGTTTCCTGATTTTTTCTTTCTTTTGGAAAACCCTGCCATTTTTAAGTACGAATACGGTATTTTCAGGCAGTTGTTCTACGGTCTGGATATCATCTTTGTTGGCGTCATAGCGCTGCAGCACCCGAAACAAATTCAAGTCCGAACAGCTGGAGGCTGCCGGATTGTTCATGTAATTCGAAATGGCCATCTGGATGTCCTGCGGAAAGACAGCAGCTTGCAGGAACGGTTGCATGAGCTGCCTATAACAGGCTTTCCATTCTTGGCCATGCGGCTTTACACGGTTTTTGTATGTATTCCATGTTTTGAGATGCGCAAATTCATGCACCGTGGTGATAAGGAATGCATAGGGGTTGAGGTTGTGGTTTACCGAAATGCGATGCCCGTGACCGCCATGCGGCGGGCGGTAATCGCCAAACTTGGATGTACGGCTCCGGCTGACGCGAAATTGGCACTTGCTGTCGTTGATCCAGCGCGAAATCACCGGAGCAGCCGGGGCGGGCATGTATTTGCTAAGTTGAACGCTGTAGTCTTGCACCCTGCAAACTTAAAACAATGGCATAAGTATTCATAAAATTAACAACATAAATTATTTCGTCCATTATCTATATCTTTGGGCATGATTCAACGATTGGGATTCTTGGCGGGCATACTGCTGCTGGGTGCATGGGCTGTCACTGCACAAGCTCAGGATTTGAACGCACGTGTACAAATTCTTTCGCCCCAAGTGCAAAATACCAATAAGCGGGCACTGGAAGTACTGCAGAAAGCGATATCCGACTTTCTTAATAACCGTTCGTGGAGCGCTAATCAAATACAGCCCCAGGAACGAATCGATTGCAGTTTCGTCATCACCATCAACGCATGGGATGGCTCTTCCAATTTCACGGCACAGGCGCAAATCATTTCCACAAGGCCGGTGTTCAATACTTCTTATAACAGTCCGGTGCTGAGTATTTCAGACAATCACTTCGATTTCAGCTACACGGAAGGACAATTGATGGATTATTCCGACCAACAGTACATGAATAACCTCACCTCCTTGCTTGCCTACTATGCATACATCATCGTGGGGTTAGATGCGGATACCTTCGAGCACAATGGCGGCACACCGTTTTATTCCGCGGCGCAGAATATCGTAAACTACGCGCAGAATACCGGTTTTGCGGGCTGGCGTTCCATGGAAGCCATGAACAACCGGTTCTGGCTGGTCAACAACCTGCTTGATCGGCGATACCAGCCCTTGCGTGATTTTTTGTATAGTTTTTATCGAGAAGGTTTGGACACCATGTCTGAAAATGCGCAGGCGGCCCGCAAGTCTATTCTGGCGTTATTGCCATCATTGCAAAAGGTCGACCGGCTGGCCCAGGGGGCCGTATTCAACCAAGTATTTTTTACGGCAAAGTCCGATGAATTTGTTGGTATATTTAGCGGAATGGGCCCCTCGGAGCGCGTGCAAGCTTTCAATGTGCTGGCTGAAGTAGATCCAGCCAATGCGAATAAATATGAATCCTTACGAAATTCGAGGTAACGAACTACGACCACTACAACATTATGCTTAGTCGTCTATCTATTCAAAATTATGCGCTGATTGATTCCCTGGACATCCGCTTTGACAGCGGGTTGAACATCCTGACCGGAGAAACGGGAGCAGGCAAATCCATTATCATGGGTGGGTTATCGCTCATCTTGGGGCAGCGTGTAGAGAGCCGCTATTTTTTCAACCAGCACAAAAAGTGTATTATCGAAGGGTATTTCGATGTATCGGATTACCAATTGGAGCCGTTTTTCATCGAGCAGGATTTGGATTATGAGCAAGAAACGATCCTAAGGCGCGAAATCAGCGTCGATGGTAAGTCCCGCGCATTCGTAAACGACACCCCGGTAACGCTCGCTGTACTGAAGGCACTGGCTGAAAAATTGATTGACATCCACTCGCAGCATGCAACACTTCAGCTTAATACCGAAGCCTTCCAGTTGCTGACGTTGGACAGTGTTGCCCAAAGTCAGCACCTACGAGGCCGGTACACAGCGGCTTACCAGACGTATAAAACCACACAAGCGCGGCTAAACCAGCTAAAAGAAGAGGCACAGCAAACCCGCGCGGAGGCCGATTACCACCAGTTTCTATATGACGAGCTTGCCAAGGCCAATCTGGATGCCGATGAACAAGGCCTGTTAGAAGCCGAACAACAGCAGCTCGAACATGCCGAAGAGATCAAACGGAATCTGTTTGGCGTAGTCTATGCGCTGCAAGAACAGGAATTAAATGCGCTGGCATTGCTCAAGGAAGCCGTGCAACAGCTCCAGCAGGCCGAACGGTATATGGCCGCACTTGCTCCGCAGGCCGAACGGCTGCAGAGCAGCTTTATCGAACTGAAAGATTTAGCCGACGAAATCAGCCGTACCGAACAAGGAATTGTGCTGGATGAAGCGCGTTTGGCTGAAGTCAATGAGCGGCTTAGCCTGCTGTATACCTTGCAACAAAAACATCGCGTGGATAGTGTTGCCGAACTCATTGCATTGCGCGAGGAACTACGCGGACGGCTGGACGCTTTATCGTCCGACGAAGCGGAAATCGGCAGGCTGGAAAAGGACGTCGCCCGGCTAAAGGCTGAAACCCTCGCGTTGGCTGCGGAACTCAGTGCGCTTCGGCAAGCCGCTATTCCGACCGTGCAGGACGAAGTAAGTCGGATACTGCACGAGGTCGGAATGCCCCAGAGCCGGCTGCACATTGTGCTGAGCCAGGTCGACGCCGATCAGATAAGAAGCAGCGGGCAGGATAAAGCGGAGTTTCTGTTCACCGCCAATAAAGGGCAGGATCCGCAGCCTATCGGCAAGGTGGCGTCAGGGGGCGAGCTCTCACGGTTGATGCTGGCAATTAAATCATTGATAGCCAAGACGTCATCGCTGCCCACCATCATTTTTGACGAGATCGATACGGGGATATCCGGAGAAGTAGCCCTGAAGGTGGGGAATATCATGGAACGATTAGCGGACCATATGCAGGTTATCGCCATCACACACTTACCGCAGATAGCTTCCAAAGGGAAAACACATTTCAGGGTCTACAAAAAGGAGTCGACGGATAAGACCGCTACGAGCATCGTCCAATTGGAACAGCCGGAGCGGATTCAGGAAATCGCGCAGATGCTGAGCGGGGCCAATCCGGGCGAAGCGGCCTTACAACACGCGGCGGAGTTGTTGGCGAATTAAAAAAAAGCATTATTTTTACCCACTTTATATTTCGTTGACTTTATAAAACAAGGAACTATGTCCCATAACCTACTGAAAGGAAAGAAAGGAATTATTTTTGGCGCGTTGGACGAGAAATCTATCGCTTGGAAGACTGCTCAACGCTGTGTGCAGGAAGGCGCAGAGATTGTGTTGACAAACGCACCGGTTGCGTTACGGATGGGCACCATCAAGCAGTTGGCAGAGGAGTGCAATGGAGCACCCGTTATTCCTGCTGATGTGACCAGCAGTGAGGACATTGAAAACCTGTTTGACCAGACATTGGAGCACTTCGGCGGGGGCGTGGATTTTATCCTGCACTCAGTAGGGATGAGCATCAACGTACGTAAGGGAATCCATTACACCGAAAACAATTACGATTTCATGCACAAAGCGTTTGACATATCAGCAATCAGCCTGCACCGCGTGCTGGCTACAGCCATGAAGAAGGATGCCCTCAATGAATGGGGATCCGTGGTGGCGCTTACGTACATTGCGGCGCAGCGTGTGTTCCCAGATTACAACGATATGGCCGATGCCAAAGCGCTACTGGAGAGCATCACCCGTAATTTCGGATACCAGTACGGTGTTCGCAAAAAGGTGCGGGTGAATACCATCAGCCAGTCACCTACGCAGACGACGGCCGGCTCAGGGGTGAAGGGGTTCGGGGATTTTATCTCGTATGCCGATAAGATGTCGCCATTGGGCAACGCCACGGCCGACCAATGCGCAGATTACACGGTTACGTTATTTTCAGATCTGACGAAGATGGTGACCATGCAAAACCTCTTCCACGATGGAGGCTTTTCGTTTACGGGCGTGAGCGAAGCGGTGATCGAGGGAATGGGGGAGAAGTAACGGCAGGATGACTGTATAACCCATAAAAAAAGCGGCTTTTGCCGCTTTTTTTATGGGAGTTGTCGCCGTTACAATTCGCGTATGAAATCGGACTCGGAGAGTACAACCTTAACTACCGCGGGACTGGGTAAGTCAATTTCTATACCCGGTTCTGCTAACGGATCTTCAGCGTATATCGTAATGGAACCCACTGTGTAGTTTACAGAATAAGCGATACCATTGAACGTGGTTGGCAAAATATCGTAGCTGCTTTCACCGTCGAAACTTATTGCCACACTGACATTTCCTTCCAGTAAATAGTATTCTGTTAGTTCCGGAAGGGATTTGGTATGGAAGACCTGATGACTGACGCCTGATTCCCATTGCCATGCGTTCGTACCGATAGCGTAGACATACGTGCTATTGGGGTTGGGATTTACGACGTCGTAATATTCTTTTTTGCAAGATGATATGCCGAGGACGACTAAAAATCCAACGGCTAAGGTAAGGTAATGCTTCATATGCGTTAGCTTTGGGTAAATAATTTTTGTTTTTTGTTCCTGTATGTATGACGGCAAATGACGTTGAAAAGTTTAACGCAATAATTGCTCCAAGATTGACTACACCAAGGATGTTACAAAAAAAGCGCCGCTTATTTTTATAAACGGCGCTTTGTATTTGAAATAAGCGGGATGCTTATTACTCATCTTCCTTCTTCTCTTCGGCGAAATCCGAAGGTCTGGATGAACCGCTGTCGGCTGCTTGCACGTTCACGACGATTTCCTGTTTGTCTTTGTCGTAGTCAACTTCAAGCGTATTGCCCTCAGCTACCACACCTTTGAGGATTTCTTCCGCGATGGGGTCTTCCAGGTATTTCTGGATGGCCCGTTTGAGCGGACGGGCACCGAAGTTGCTGTCGAAACCTTTTTCGGCAATAAACTCCTTGGCTCCGTCTGTCAGTTTGATGCGGTAGCCTAAGGCCTCGATGCGAACGAAAAGCGATTTCAACTCGATGTCGATGATTTTGAAAATGTGCTCTTTATCCAACGAGTTGAATACAATCACATCGTCGATACGGTTGAGGAATTCCGGCGCAAAGGCACGCTTTAATGCATTTTCGATGACACTGCGCGAATGCGATTCGGCCTGTTCAGCCTTCGCCGAGGTCGTAAAGCCTACGCCTTGTCCGAAGTCCTTCAGCTGGCGTGCCCCAATGTTGGATGTCATGATCAGAATCGTATTGCGGAAATCCACGCGACGGCCAAGGCTGTCGGTCAATTGTCCTTCATCCAGCACCTGCAGTAGCAAATTGAATACATCGGGGTGTGCTTTCTCGATTTCGTCAAGCAATACCACAGCGTAGGGTTTGCGGCGTACCTTTTCCGTCAGTTGTCCACCTTCCTCATAGCCTACATATCCCGGAGGCGCACCTACCAAGCGGGAGATCGCAAATTTCTCCATGTACTCACTCATGTCAATCTGAATGAGCGAATCCTCACTGTCAAACATGAAGCGGGCAAGCTCTTTGGCCAGCTCTGTCTTACCTACACCTGTAGGGCCAAGGAAGATAAACGAACCAATCGGCTTTTTGGGATCCTTTAATCCAGCACGTGTACGTTGGATCGCCTTTACTAATTTTTTCACCGCTTCGTCCTGTCCAATGATGCGCCCCTTCATGGATTCGGCCATGTTCAGCAGCTTTTGGCTATCCGATTGCCCTACCCGTTGTACCGGGATGCCGGTCATCATTGATACCACCTCCGCTACATTGTCCTCCGTCACGGTGTACCGTTTGGTCTTGGTTTCTGCTTCCCAGGCAGCTTTTTCATGCTCAAGTTCCTCGAGCAGTTTTTTCTCCGTGTCTCGCAGTTTTGCAGCCTCCTCATATTTTTGGCTCCGCACGACCTTGTTCTTCTCGACTTTTATTTCCTCAATTTTCTGCTCTATGTCAATGATGCTTTGCGGCACATGGATATTGGTAAGGTGTACCCTTGATCCGGCCTCGTCCAGTGCGTCGATGGCTTTATCCGGCAGAAAACGGTCGGTAATGTAGCGAGTGGTCAAGGTAACACACGCTTCTATGGCTTCCGGCGTGTAGTTAACGTTGTGATGCTCTTCGTATTTTTCTTTAATACGATTCAGTATCTCCACCGTTTCGTCGTGCGTGGCCGGCTCAATCATGACCTTTTGAAACCTGCGATCCAGGGCGCCATCTTTCTCAATGTATTGCCGGTATTCATCCAGCGTGGTCGCACCAATGCATTGGATTTCACCACGGGCCAGTGCCGGTTTGAACATATTTGAGGCGTCTAGCGAACCTGATGCACCGCCGGCACCCACGATGGTGTGGATCTCATCGATAAAGAGGATGACGTCCGGCGATTTTTCCAGCTCATTCATCACAGCCTTCATGCGTTCCTCAAACTGGCCACGGTACTTTGTTCCGGCTACCAACGAGGCCAGATCCAACGTGACCACGCGTTTGTTAAACAATACCCGGGACACCTTGCGTTGGATAATACGCAGGGCCAGCCCCTCTGCAATGGCTGATTTGCCCACGCCGGGTTCGCCGATGAGTATTGGGTTGTTCTTTTTGCGCCGCGATAAGATCTGTGAGACGCGTTCGATTTCCTTCTCACGGCCTACAATCGGATCCAAGCGGCCTTCTTCGGCAGCCCGTGTCAAATCGCGGCCGAAATTGTCCAATACCGGGGTCTTTGACTTAATGTCCGATACCTTTTTGGGCTGGCTAAAATGATCTTCATCTTTAAAATCATCGTCGCCGGCCGTCGATCCGGATGCTTGATCCGTGATGCCTGCTTTGTGCTGTTCTACATCAGCTTTGAAGACATCGTAATTGATGTCGTATTGCTGCAAGATTTGCGAGGCGATGTTGTCTTCATCGCGTAGGATGGATAATAACAGGTGTTCGGTACCGATAATGTCGCTTTTGAAGATTTTTGCTTCAAGATAAGTGATCTTCAGTACCTTTTCCGCTTGTTTGGTAAGCGGCATATTGCCAATCGGAGCGCGGGACATTGATGATCCCTTGACAGCGTCCTCAATGGATTTGCGTAGCTCGGTGGTGTCGATCCCTGCATGTTTCAATATCTTGATAGCCATGCCGTCTCCTTCACGGATCAGCCCAAGCAACAAGTGCTCCGTACCGATATAATCATGTTTCAACCTGATGGCTTCTTCCCTGCTGTATGAAATCACATCCTTTACGCGAGGCGAAAATTTTGCTTCCATGAATGTTTTACCTTTCTTTTTTTTATGCTAAGGATGCGATAAATGTAGAAAAAAATTATCGCTTATGCCCTTACTATTTGTGTAACATTTATCAACAATTAAGCCATTGAGACAAATATAGCATTTTGTCAGTTTCCATAAAAGGATTATTACATCAATCTGACTATGTTTTCGGTAAGTATGTTTTTCGTTGACGTACGCGAAAACGATAGCTTACCGCTGTTGCATATGAAGGGCAAGTTATCTAAGTTTGCACTTCCTATTAGTTTTACAACGCTTGAAATAATCATAACATGTCTGACGAGAAGATTATATTTTCAATGGCGGGGGTAAACAAAGTGTACCCGCCTCAGAAACAAGTCCTGAAAAATATCTACCTCTCCTTTTTTTACGGAGCTAAGATAGGTGTCATTGGCCTTAACGGTTCGGGAAAGTCCTCATTGCTGCGGATTATCGCCGGATTGGACAAATCCTACCAGGGGGAGGTTGTTTTTTCTCCAGGGTATACGGTGGGGTATCTGGCTCAGGAGCCTGAGCTTGATCCTCAAAAAACGGTCCGCGAAGTAGTCGAAGAAGGGGTCGCCGAAATTTCGGCGGTCTTAAAGGAATACGAAGAAATCAACGAAAAATTTGGTCTGCCGGAAGTGTATGAAAATCCGGACGAAATGGATAGGTTGCTGGCTAGGCAAGGCGAATTACAGGACAAAATCGATGCTACGGGTGCCTGGGAGATCGATAGCAAATTGGAGCGGGCTATGGATGCGCTGCGTTGCCCCGAGCCTGATCGGCGAGTAGACACATTGTCAGGAGGTGAGCGCCGCCGGGTGGCACTATGTCGTTTGTTGCTGCAAGAGCCGGATGTGCTCCTGTTGGATGAGCCCACCAACCACCTGGATGCGGAGTCTATCGACTGGCTTGAGCAACACCTGCAGCAATACAGGGGCACCGTTATCGCGGTCACGCACGATCGGTATTTCCTGGATAATGTGGCGGGTTGGATATTGGAGCTTGATCGTGGCGAAGGCATCCCCTGGAAAGGAAACTATTCGTCCTGGCTCGATCAAAAAGCTAAGCGGCTTGCCCAAGAGGAAAAAACCGAAAGCAAACGGCAGAAAACGCTGGAGCGCGAGCTGGAATGGGTGCGGATGGCCCCCAAGGCCCGCCATGCGAAGTCGAAGGCCCGCCTGCATAACTACGAGAAGCTGGCGTCTGAAGAAACCAAGGAGCGGGAAGAGAAGCTGGAGCTCTTCATCCCGCCGGGGCCGCGGTTGGGCAATGTGGTTATTGAAGCGCAGCAGGTGAGCAAAGCATACGGCGATAAAATACTGTTTGAAAACCTCAGTTTTTCGTTGCCGCCGGCAGGTATCGTCGGCATTATCGGTCCCAACGGCGCAGGGAAAACAACATTATTCCGGCTTATCACCGGGCAGGAGCTGCCGGATAGCGGCACATTCCGGGTAGGGGAGACGGTAGCATTGGGCTATGTCGACCAGTTGCATGACGATCTCAATCCGGAAAAGACCGTATGGGAAAACATTACTGGCGGCCATGAAAATATTCAGCTGGGCAACCGTCTTGTCAATTCCAGGGCTTATGTCTCCAAATTTAATTTCAACGGTGCTGACCAGCAAAAGAAGGTGGGGGTACTTTCGGGGGGCGAGCGCAACCGGGTGCACCTGGCCATTACCTTAAAAAAGGGGGCTAACGTACTGCTGCTCGACGAGCCCACAAATGATATCGACGTCAATACATTACGGGCACTGGAAGAAGGGCTGGAAAATTTTGGTGGATGCGCCGTCGTCATCTCGCACGACCGTTGGTTCCTCGATCGCATCTGTACCCATATCCTTGCTTTCGAAGGAAATTCGCAGGTGTACTTCTTCGAAGGGAATTATACCGAATACGAAGAAAATCGCAAAAAACGCTTAGGAGACATTGGTCCACAACGCATCAAGTACAAAAAACTGGTCAAGGGCTGATGGATACCGCCAAGTTACTCAAAGCGATTATCGACAATGCAATCGATGGGATCATCACCATTGATTGGAATGGCATTGTCGAATCCATCAACCCGGCGGCATTGCAGCTTTTCGGATATGACGCGTCTGAGGTTGTCGGACGGAATATATCCATGCTGATGCCGGAACCCGACCGCAGCAACCATGATGGGTATATCGAAAACTATCGTCGTACCGGACAGAGGAAGATCATTGGCATCGGCCGCGAAGTGAGGGGGAGGCGCAAAGACGGCAGCACCTTTCCGTTCCGTCTCGCCGTCAGCGAGGTGCATTACGAAAACAAGACCGCTTTTACCGGCTTTGTGCATGACTTATCCAAAGAAAAGGAAGCTGAGGAAAAACTCCTGCATCATATGGAAGAATTGGAGGCGACCGTAAGCAACCGTACGAAAGACCTCATCAAGCTGGTGTCTGAGCTGGAGAAAACCAAGTCCGAAGTGAGCCAATCCTTGGAGAAAGAAAAGGAGCTTAACCAGCTGAAATCCAGATTTGTTTCGATGGCCTCGCATGAGTTTCGTACGCCGCTGAGTGCCGTGCAGCTGTCGGCCTCACTGATCGAAAAATATATTGAAAAGCCCGACAAGGCCAACGTGCTTAAGCATACTGGCCGCATTAAAAATTCCGTACAGTTGCTCACAAGTATCCTGAATGATTTTCTATCGCTCGAGCGGCTGGAGGCCGGCAAGGTATCGGCAAGCAAACAGGAAATAAACCTGGTGCAGCTTGGAGAAGAAATCACCGAAGAAATGCAGATGATTTGCAAAGCCAACCAGCATATTGTATATCAGCATACGGGCTCCACCGGAAAAGTCGAGCTCGACGCCAACTTGTTGAAAAACTGTATTATCAACCTGATCTCCAACGCAATAAAATATTCCGGTGAAAATACATTCATTGAGTTCAATACCGAGGTCAACGATGATACCTGCACCATTGTCATCAAGGATGACGGGATAGGCATACCCGAGGAAGATCAGAAAAATTTATTCGAACCGTTCTTCCGTGCCCATAATACCGGCAACATCCCCGGCACGGGCTTGGGGCTCAATATTGTGAAAAGATACGTATCTTTGATGGGCGGCCAGGTGGCATGCCAAAGTGCCCAGCATAAAGGTACCGTTTTTACGCTTACCTTCAATAACACCATACCGCAGGAACCAAATGACAACTAAGCAAATCAACGTATTGATCATCGAAGACAACGATGATATCCGCGAAGGGACCAAAGAAATCCTCGAGCTTACCGGCTATCACGTATATACGGCGCCCGAGGGCAAAACGGGGGTAGACATGGCCTTGAAACATTTGCCGGATATCATTCTGTGTGACATCATGATGCCCGAGCTGGACGGCTTTGGTGTGTTGTATATGCTTTCAAAACATCCTGAGGCCGCCACAATACCGTTTATTTTCCTGACGGCGAAGGCCGAACGCGCGGATATGCGCAAGGCCATGGAGATGGGGGCCGACGATTACCTGACCAAGCCCTTCGATGATATCGAACTGCTGAACGCCATTGAAACCCGGCTCAAAAAGCGCAAGCAATTGGGAACGGACGGCGGCATCCGGAAAAACCTGTACTTAAGCGATGAAGAGCAAGAGACGCTCCTGAAAGAACTGGTGCAGGGAGCCCGGGTAAAGACCTATCGGAAAAAGCAGTTTATCTACCAGGAGCGTGATATGCCGTTATACGTATATTACGTAAAAAAGGGGAAGGTGCGCAACTTCTTGTATTACCTGGACGGCCGCGAACTGTCAACGGATATTCATGTGCCCGACTCGTTTTTCGGCTATGAATCGCTTTTGCTGCAACAGCACTACAACGACAATGCCGAAACACTGGAAGAAACCGAGTTGGCATTGATTGATAAAGAGCAGTTCTTTGAATTGCTCTACCGGAAACCGGGGATTGCCACCAAATTCATCAAATGGTTGTCGGGAACCATACGCGGCAAAGAAGACCAGCTGCTTGCATTTGCTTACGATTCCGTACGTAAGCGGGTCGCCAATGCGCTGATCAATGTAGCTGAAAAGACGGTGTCCGGTATCCATGAAGATGAATGCCTCATTCGCATATCACGGGATGATCTGGCATCATTGGCCGGCACGGCAAACGAAACCATCAGCCGGATGCTGGCCGATTTTAAAGACGAAAAATTGATTGCCAAAGAAGGGAATGCCATCCGCATTTTATCCATTCACAAATTAAGGAATATCAAGCAATAGCCCCCCGTTTGTCTTCCTTTTTTTCGAAAATGTGATCGATATCATTTTTTAGCTTGATAGGTCACATCATCCGCCATAGGCCGTGCCCGTAATTTTGTGGAACAATGAACGCATTAGAAAATCATTTTCCCACGGACACGGACAGACGGATGAAAGCAATTGCTTATAGTATAAAGCCTCAGGAAAAGGAGCATTTGGCACTTGCCAACGGCAAGCGCCACGACCTGACGTTGATCTCCAACGAATTGAATGCCAAGACGGTGTCCTATGCACAGGGAAAAGAGGTTGTCATTGTTTCCACGTATGATATATTGGATCGTGATATGCTTTGGGAGCTCAAGAATGCAGGCGTGAAGAAAATCATTACCCGATCCAAAATCACCACGCATATCGACCTGCGCGAGGCTACCCGCATGGGATTAAAAGTAGCCAATGCGCCTGATGAAGACCAATCCGTTGAAAGCATCGCCAAGCAGACTATCCGCAATCTGAATGCCTGGGACGCCGGGAAATGCGTCGGCAAGGCCTGCTGCTGCCAGAAGGTGTGCACAATGGATGATACCGTTACATCCTACTTATATGGAAATGGCAAGAAATAAAATGCTGGCGTTGGTCCAGCGTTATGACGTAGCTGCACCGCGCTATACCAGTTACCCCACGGTGCCTTGCTGGGATGAGGAGACCTGGAGTCCGGAAAAATGGATTCAGCATATTCGTTTGCAATGGGCACAGTCGTCATCGCAGGGGATTAGCCTTTATATTCATCTCCCGTTTTGCGAAAGTTTGTGCACCTATTGCGGTTGCAACACGCGCATCACCAAAAACCATGGCGTGGAAGCGCCCTACATCGATGCCGTATTAGCCGAGTGGGCGATTTACCGGCGTCACCTCGGCGAAAGCAGCCTGCCTATCGGCGAATTGCACCTGGGCGGCGGCACACCTACATTTTTCAGCCCGTCTCAGCTCCGCAGGTTGGTCGATGGCCTGTTGGATGGCAACCAAGTGCTTCCCGGAGCATCGTTTTCCTTTGAAGCACATCCCGCAAATACCACCCATGAACACCTTCAGACATTATTTGGTGCCGGTTTTAGGCGGCTGAGCTTGGGAATACAAGATTTTGATCATGGGGTGCAGTTACTTATCAACCGAAAGCAGACCGAAGCCGACGTATGGCGGGTGATGATAGATGCCCGCCAAATCGGCTACACTTCCATCAACTTCGATCTGATTTATGGGCTGCCGCTGCAAACCTTGGAAAGCGTAGGGGACACGGTTGAGAAAGCGCTGGCCATGCGGCCCGATCGCATTTCGTTTTACAGCTACGCGCATGTTCCCTGGATGCGGCCCGGGCAGCGGCGCTATACAGAAGACGATTTACCCAAGGGAAAGGACAAGCTTGACCTCTACCTCCTCGGCCAATCAATCATCAAACAGGCGGGTTACCGCGACGTAGGCATGGATCATTTTGCGCTGCCCGATGATGCGCTTTGCCGGGCCGCTGATGGCGGAGCTTTGCACCGCAACTTTATGGGATATACCGATCGGTACACGCCGTTGCTTATCGGGCTTGGCGTATCGTCCATCAGCGATTCATGGACGGCGTTTGCCCAAAACGTAAAAACTGTAGAAGCATACAAAGCGTGGGTAAACGCCGGGGTGCTACCGGTTTTCAAAGGCCACGTGCTATCAGCCGGAGATATGCAGATCAGGAAGCATATCCTGGATATCATGTGCCGCGGTACAGCGGTATTGGATGGGCCGGCGGCGCAATCGGCAATCGTACTCCGCCGGCTTGCACCGCTATTTGGCGATGGCCTTGTCTCCTGGGATGGCACTCGCGTGAAGGTTACCAAGAAAGGCTTTTCCTTTTTGCGTAACATCTGCATGGCCTTCGACGAACGGTTGCATAAGAAACATGTTAGCCAGCCTTTGTTCAGTAAGGCCGTATGATAATCGCTGAGGCATGAAGATAGGGACAAAGACATCGAACAGTACGAAATGCTACCACTGTGGTGATACCTTAGCCGGTACCGTATATGAGGCAGATGGACACGTGTTCTGCTGCGTAGGCTGCCAGAGCGTATACCGCATCTTGAGCAGCAACAATATGCAGCAATATTATCGGTACAACACCCATCCCGGCAAAAAGCTGCGTGAGCGGTCCGAGCGGTACGAGTACCTGGATGAACCAACCATTGCAGATAAGCTCATTGATTTCAAGAATGATGAAATCACCATGGCCACATTTTATATCCCGTCCATCCACTGCAGTTCATGCATATGGCTGCTCGAGCACCTCTACAAGCTCCATCCTGCCGTTGTGGCATCACAAAGTGATTTCCTGAAAAAGCAGGTAAATGTTACATTCAAACATCCGGACCTATCGTTGCGGGAGCTGGTGGAGTTGCTGGCCAACGTTGGTTACGAACCCAAGATTACCTTGCAGGATGTGGTCAAGGCAGGTCGGAAATTTTCCCAAAAGGGTTTGATAGCCAAGATTGCCGTAGCCGGATTCTGTTTCGGCAATTCGATGATGCTGAGCTTCCCCGAATACTTCGGCATGGCGGCATTCGAGGCCAAGTATTCCATGTTTTTCGGGTGGATGAACCTTGGGTTTGCGCTTCCCGTATTGCTTTACAGCGGACGGGACTATTTCCAATCCGCCTGGCACAGCCTGCGGCACCGGCAACTTAACCTTGACGTGCCCCTGGCGCTGGGCATCTTGGTGTTGTTTGTCCGCACCGCGTGGGAAATACTTTCGGCTACAGGGCCGGGTTTTGCCGATACACTCTGCGGATTGGTCTTTTTTCTGCTCGTTGGCCGGTGGGTACAACAGCGAACCTACCATCACCTGTCTTTCGAACGGGATTACCGCTCCTATTTTCCGGTCGCGGTGACACGCCTCGGCGCCGCAAACGCCAAGCCCGTGCCTTTAGCCGAAATCAGCGTCGGAGATCGGCTCCTCATCCGCAGCAACGAGGTTATCCCGGCCGATGCAATTCTCTTAAAAGGGCAAGCCGCCATAGACTTCAGTTTCGTTACCGGCGAGTCGGAGCCGGTGGAGAAGGTACTTGGCGAGATCATCTATGCGGGGGGGCGGCAGTTGGGCGAAGCGATTGAGCTGGAAGTTGTCAAACCGGTATCGCAGAGCTATCTGACCAAGCTTTGGAACAACGATGCATTTAAGCAATATGAGAAGCGATTTCGTACCTTCAGCAACGTGGTCAGTCAATATTTTACCTTGGTGCTCCTGGCGATAGCCATCACCGCCATGGCTTATTGGTTTCTCCGTGATGACCCGGCCAAGGCGTGGGGCGCCTTCACGGCGGTATTAATCATCGCTTGCCCCTGTGCCCTGGCCTTGAGCACGCCCTTTACGCTCTCGGTAGCATTGCGTGTTTTTGATAGGCATGGCTTTTATGTAAAAAATACAGCGGCTGTCGAGCAATTGGCGGCAGTGGATTGCCTCGTTTTTGACAAGACGGGTACGATATCTTCCCCCAGTGCCGCCCGGATGCGCTTTGAAGGCCAGCTGCAGGCCGGCGAGCTGGCTATGGTGGTGTCCGTGTGCCAAAATTCCAATCACCCGCTGAGCCGCGAACTGGTCAAGTGGGCGGGGCCGATGGAGCTTATGCCTATCGGCAATTACCAGGAAACCGGTGGGAAAGGCATCGAAGCCGAGGTCCATTCAAACCGGGTACGGATCGGGAGCGCCGCTTTCACGGGCGCACGGGATGCAGCGGGCGCTTCGTCAACTGGCAGCCGCATCTACATCGCTATCAACAACGAGGTAAAAGGGTTTTTTATCGTCGAGCAGCCCTGGCGGGAGGGCCTTCGGGAAGTTATGGGCGAATTGGCCAAGCCCTATGACTTGCACCTGGTTTCCGGCGACAATGCCAAGGAAAGAAAGCGTCTTCGCGAAATCTTTCCGCCCGATGCCGATCTGCTGTTCGGTAAGCTGCCAGCCCAAAAATTGGAATACATCAATAAGCTGCAACATACCGGCAGCAAGGTGTGCATGTTTGGCGATGGGCTCAATGATGCCGGTGCATTGCGGCAAGCAGACTTGGGCATTGCAGTAAGCGACGATATCAATAATTTTTCACCTGGATGCGATGCCATTCTTGATGGGCGGTCTTTTGTCCTCTTGCCGCGCTTTCTGCGGTTCGCTAAGGATGCCGTGAAGGTTATCCATATGAGTTTTGGTATTTCGCTGACTTACAATGTCATTGGATTGAGCTTTGCCGTGATGGGTACCATGTCGCCACTGTTTGCCGCCGTATTGATGCCGCTGAGCACCGTCACCATCATTGGCTTCACCACCGTGGTTGCACATGCCTATGCGGCCAAAAACCAGTTAAACAACATCCGATCATGAGTGCGATATTCTTTCTCATCGGCTGCAGTGTATTTATTGCACTTATCTTTTTAGCGGCTTTCTTCTGGGCCAATAAAACGGGGCAGCATGAAGATACGTATACGCCCTCCATACGTATACTGTTTGACGATGAGCCGCCGCAAGTGCCCGAAGGCGAAGAAGAAACGTTGGACGTACGGACACCTGAATGAAGCCAGGCCGATAAGATGCCGGGCGAAGGCAAAACCCACTACAGGTCAAAGCAGCCGTTTGACCAATGCCCGCCATTCCTCCTCCAATGTCGTTGCCGGCCGTTGCTGGCCTGCACGGCGGTACCAGTAGTCGGCATTCGAGAGGTCGCCTTCTTTGCGGTGCAGGTAGGCGTGTACATGGGCAGATTGGTTGTCGGTCAAATCATTGATCAAATCGTGGGCCTTTTCCCATTGGCCTTTGCCGTCATACCATAAGGCTTCAAGCTGTACCGTTAGGCTGATGGGGGGCACTTCGTGCTCCAGCGATGAGTTGAACGCTTCAAAGTCCATAAGCAATTGTCGGGTTAATGCTGTCAAACTTAGCTAAAGTTGCTTTGATATGCAAACCACCGAATCAGCAAATAGTGACTACCATTACTTTTAAACCCAATCGGCGTCATTCGCCTGACACTTTGATGACAGTAATTTTACCGCCGGAACCTGCATGAGATCGTGCTCAACAAATGGATCGAGACGGCTCATGCAAGTTTCATCACCGATAAGGAACAAGTTAAAGATGAAAAAACAATTACAGCAATGCAGCTAACTAAATTTAATTACGACAACAAAATTGTTAGGGATTTCGGCATCGCCACCATCGTATGGGGCATTGTCGGGATGTCCGTTGGCTTATTGGTGGCCGTCCAACTGATATGGCCCTTTATGAACTTCGAACTCCAATACACAACCTTCGGTAGGGTGCGTCCGCTGCATACCAATGCCGTAATTTTTGCATTCGTGGGCAATGCCATCTTCATGGGGGTGTATTATTCGTTACAGCGGTTGCTGAAGGCGCGGATGTTCAGTGACGTTCTGAGCCGTATCCACTTTTGGGGCTGGCAGCTAATTATTCTTGCAGCCGCTATTACATTGCCGCTGGGCATCACCACATCCCACGAATATGCAGAGCTGGAATTGCCGATAGACATAGGCATCACCATCATCTGGGTCGTATTCGGAATCAATATGTTCGGCACCATCATTAAGCGTCGCGAGCGGCACATGTATGTGGCTATCTGGTTTTACATTGCCACGTTTGTTACCGTGGCCGTGCTGCATATCGTCAATTCGGTGCAGCTTCCCATCTCCATGTGGAAGAGTTATTACTTGTATGCCGGCGTGCAGGACGCGCTGGTGCAATGGTGGTACGGGCACAATGCCGTTGCATTTTTCTTGACTACGCCTTACCTCGGCATGATGTACTATTTCCTGCCCAAGATGGCCAACCGGCCGATTTACTCCTATAAGCTGAGCATCCTGCACTTTTGGTCGTTGATTTTTATTTACATCTGGGCGGGGCCGCACCACCTGCTGTATACGTCGTTGCCCGGCTGGGTGCAGTCGCTCGGCGTGGTATTTTCGATCATGCTCATCGCTCCCAGTTGGGGCGGTATGATCAACGGGTTGCTCACGTTGCGGGGAGCCTGGGACAAAGTACGTACGGAGCCGACGTTGAAGTTTATGGTGGTGGCGCTTACTGCATACGGTATGGCCACGTTTGAAGGGCCGATGCTCTCGTTGAAGCAAGTCAATGCCATTGCACACTTTACCGATTGGATTGTCGCGCACGTACATGTTGGCGCATTGGGTTGGAATGGTTTTATGACCTTCGCCATTCTCTACTGGTTAATCCCCCGCATCTATAAAACGGAGCTGTATTCCACAAAGCTCGCGTCGGTGCACTTTTGGATAGGCACATTAGGCATCCTGTTTTATGCGATTCCGATGTATTGGGCAGCCGTGGTGCAAGGCTTGATGTGGAAAGAGTTTACGCCGGAGGGTGTATTGAAATATCCAAACTTCCTTGCTACAACCCTTCAGATTATCCCGATGCACATGCTCCGCGCCGTAGGGGGGACACTGTACCTCGCCGGGGCTATCCTGATGACCTACAACCTGGCAAAAACGATGAAGAAGGGAAGGCTGCTGGCCAATGAGCCGGCCGAAGCGCCCGAGCTGACACCGGTAATGGTCAACGAACGCTCCAGGCATCGCCGGTTGGAACGCAAGCCCGTTCTGTTCATGGTCGTGGCTTTGATCACCATCTTGATTGGGGGGCTGGTACAGATGATGCCTACATTCATGATTTCATCGAACGTGCCGACGATTGCCAGCGTAAAACCCTATACGGCCCTGGAGTTACAGGGCCGCGATTTATACATCCGCGAAGGGTGTGTCAACTGCCATTCGCAGACTATCCGGCCGTTCCGGTCGGAGACCGCCCGCTATGGCGACTATAGCAAAGCCGGCGAGTTTGTCTACGATCACCCATTTCTATGGGGCTCCAAACGGACCGGGCCCGATTTGCACCGCATAGGCAAGAAATACCCCAATAAATGGCATTTCGATCACATGCTTGATCCCACCATCACCTCGCCCGGCAGCATCATGCCGCCTTATCCCTGGCTGATTGAGCAGCCACTGGATACCACCACTACCAAGGCCAAGTTGAATGCCATGCGGATATTGGGCGTGCCCTACACCGATGCGGATATCGACGCCGCAAATGCCCACCTCAGTCAGCAGGCCGAAACCATCGCGGCAGATTTGGGCGACCAAGGTGTGACCGTACGGCCTGATCGGGAAATCATTGCCCTGATTGCTTATCTGCAACGGCTCGGGACGGATATCAAGGCTACGGAACAGACCGCCGTGGCAAAAACAGAAGATTAACGCATTAAAGACAATAGGCAATGTTTAAGCAAATAACAGACTTGAGCGGCAATGAGTGGTATCTCATTGCCTCGCTGTGGATTTTTCTCATCTTCTTCATTGTGGTAGCCATCATGCTGGTTCGCATGCGGAAGGACTATGTCGATTACATGAAGGAAATCCCGATGAATGACGTGGAGGAGCAGGAAAACAGTATATTACACTAAACAACATAAGCCATGCAATTAATATTTTTACAGTTACATGCGGTTGACAAAGCTGCTACGGCGCCCGGTTTATTCGGCAGCGGGAATGTCAACAACGATATCCTCATCATCGCGCTTATTGTGGTCATGTCGGTGGTGCTTGTCGCCGCCGTGGTGGTGCTGCGGGCCATGCGGGTCATGCTTCGGCTCACTATGCCACACGTGATAGAAGATGAGCAGGCAGCAACAGCGCGGGCAAAAGCCAGCCGCAGGGCCCGGCGCGCCGCTTGGTGGAATAAGCTCATGGGGCTGCGGCCGCTGGCGGAGGAAAAAGATCTAATCATCGATCATGCCTATGACGGCATCAAAGAACTGGACAATCCCGTGCCCGCTTGGTTCAACGGTTTGTTTTATGCGTCCGTCGTGTTTGCCGTCGTATACCTGTGTGTGTACCATGTATTCGGCTGGGGGCCAAACCAGGACCAAGAGTACGAACGTGAAATGGCTAAAGCGGAAGAAGCGCGGCAGGAATGGCTGGCGCAGGCTGCCAACAACATCGACGAAAATTCAGTGACGGTGGACGCACGGCCTGAAACCATAGCCTCCGGGCAGGTTATTTATACACAAAACTGTGCGGCATGCCATGGCAATGCAGGGGAGGGGGGCATCGGTCCCAATCTCACGGATGATTACTGGTTGCATGGCGGTAGCATACAAGATGTGTTTAAAACCATAAAATATGGCGTGCTCGACAAAGGCATGGTACCGTGGGAGCAGAGCCTGACGCCAGCACAGATTGCCGAAGTAAGCAACTACATCCTTAGCCTGCGGGGCACGGATCCACCAAACGCAAAAGAACCACAGGGAGAAAAAGTGGAGTACACACCGGCACACGATACCAAAGGAGTGGAAACGGCGCGTGTTGGCGACGGCGACAGATCGGTAATATAAATCAACATTCATGGATATCATCGCAGGGAAGGCGGTAGACGGGACGAAACCCAGGCGGGAATGGATTTATGCCAAGAAGCCCGGCGGCCGGTTATTCAACTATCGGCAGTTGCTGGGGTACACGCTGTTACTGGTGCTGATAGGCGCGCCGTTTGTCAAAATAGCGGGCGAGCCGTTCTTGATGTTCAATATTGTTGAACGCAAATTTGTCCTGTTCGGCAACGTCTTCTGGCCGCAAGATTTGCATATTTTCGTTTTTGGGATGCTTATCGCCATGGTGTGCATCGTGTTGTTTACGGTGGTCTATGGGCGTGTATGGTGTGGGTGGGCGTGTCCGCAAACGATTTTTATGGAGCTTGTGTTCCGCCGCATTGAGTACTGGATAGAAGGAGATTGGCAACAGCAAAAGAAGCTGGACCACGCGCCGAAGACATGGGCCAGGCAATCCAAAAAAATAGCCAAGCACGCCGTTTTCCTGGTTGTATCATTTTTGATTGCTAATACCTTTCTGGCCTACATCATCGGGGTAGACGAACTTTGGAAAATCATGCGCGATCCCGTAAGCCAACACCTTGCGGGATTTGTCTCGCTCATGGTTTTTACCTTGGTTTTTTACGGTGTCTTTGCCTACGTGCGTGAAATTGTTTGTACGACGATATGCCCTTATGGGCGGTTGCAGGGGGTGCTGCTGGATGACCAGAGCATCACCGTTGCCTATGACCACCGGCGGGGTGAGCCCCGAGGTCACCGCAAAAAGCATGCGCAACAAGCGGTGGGCGACTGCGTGGATTGCAGGCTGTGCGTGCATGTATGCCCTACCGGCATAGACATCCGTAATGGTCTGCAGATGGAATGCGTGAGCTGTACCGCCTGCATCGACGCGTGCGATGCGGTCATGGAGAAGTTAGATCGGCCCACGAAGCTCATTGGCTTTTATTCCACCGCGGAGATTGGTGGTGAGCGAAAAAAAAAGGGCAATACCCGGGCGGTAGCTTATACGGTGGTACTGGCGGTTTTGATGGCAGTTTTTGGATGGCTGGTGTTCAGCCGGTCGCAGGTCGACGGCACGTTGCTGCGGGCAAAGGGCAGCACTTACCAAATCCGTCCGGACGGCACGGTGAGCAACCTGTATAGCGTAGCGCTGATCAACAAAACCCACCAGGATATGCCTTTCAGACTGGTGGCCGCGGAAGAAAACTTCACCGTGCATGTCGTCAATAAAATCGACGAACTAAAGGGCGGAGGCACGGCGCAATTGAGCTTTTTCTTAATCAGTCCGCAACGAGCGATACAGTCGTACAAAACCAATGTAAAAGTGAACGTCGTGGTAGCGGGGAAGGTGGTGGAAACGATGAAAACCACCTTTGTAGCGCCGCCGGGAGGATAAGTGGGGCCGCGGGCTGCGAGCGGTAAGCAGCAGGCCAGAAAATAAAGCATAAAACAAAAAATGAACTGGGGATTAAAGATAGTGATTTCGCTGGCGTTATTCGTGGCGCTGATTGTTTCTTTCGGGGTTTACATGGTAAGTAAAGATACCGATTCGCTGGTTGCACCGGATTATTACGAGCGGGGGTTGAACTATGACGAGCTCCGCCGTGCCGATTCGTTGCAGGGCTTAGCAGATACGCTGCAAGCCGTTAAGCAGCCCTAAATCGGCAATAACAAAAAAATGAGTTATCACGTATTGGCATTTTTTATGGGGCTACTGGGCAGTCTCCACTGTGCGGTGATGTGCGGGCCGCTGGTGTTGGCCGTGCCGGGGCCGCGATCGAGGTGGAAACGCCTGTCCAACACGCTGATGTATCAGTCGGGCCGGACAATGACCTATGCGCTCCTGGGACTCATGATGGGCGTTGTCGGCCATTCAATCGAAGTAGCCGGATGGCAGCAGAGCATTAGCATTGCCACAGGCATTCTGCTTGTCGGCATGGCTCTTTTTTCGCTTTGGGGCAGGCGGCTGCGGCAGGTTGTGCACTGGCAGCAAACGTTTGTCCACCCGGTGGTCAAATGGATAGGTTATTGGCTGCAGCGGCCGGGCGGCCACTTCATGGTCGGCATGCTCAACGGCCTCTTGCCATGTGGCATGGTGTATATGGCACTGGCAGCCTCGTTAAGCGCCGACACGTTACAGGGCAGTGGGGTGTTCATGCTGTCCTTTGGGCTCGGCACATGGCCTACCATGCTGGCGGTCTCCCTCATCGGAAGTGCGGTGAAGCGGCGGATGCGATTCAATGCCGCATTTTGGCTCCCCATGATAAGTTTGTTGATGGGCGGATGGTTTCTGCTGCGCGGAGCCGGGTTGGATATTCCGTACCTCAGCCCGTTGATTTACCCGGATGGGGCGGTTACCTGTGCGGGTGCGCAATGAGTTGATAAATCGTGCAGCCGGCCACGGATGCCCATTCGTAACGATATGCGAAACGGAATCCTGTGGCATTCGTCAGGCATCAAGCATCATCCGCCGATTTCAAATCCCTCCCTGCATCGCCTCTTTGATGATTTGGCGGATGATGCCCGACTGCTCGGGGTCGCCTTTCATCAGCGCCTGGGTAAATCGGCGCCAGGTTTTGAAGTCGATGTGTGACGGAATGATGGGCACATTGGGGTCTACCACCACATCCAGCACCGTGGGAATGCTGGCGTTGATGAGTTCATCGAGCGCGGCGTCGATGTGTTCCGGCTGCTCCACCCGGATGCCTTTAAGGCCTATCAGGTTCGCAAACGCCGCATAGTTGACATCCGGGATGTCCTGGGAGGCTTCAAACTTAGGTTCGCCCGAAAGCATGCGCTGTTCCCAGGTAACCATATTCAGATCTCGGTTATTCAGCACGATGACCAGCAGCCGCGGGTCTTGCCACGATTGCCAGTACTTGGCGATGGTGATGAGCTCATTCATGCCCAGCATCTGCATGGCACCGTCTCCCGAGATGGCCACGGCCATGCGGTCCGGAAAGGCAAATTTTGCGGCTATCGCATAAGGTATGGCAGGGCACATCGTAGCCAGATTGCCCGATAATGAGGCCAGCATGCCTTTCCGTATCCGGAGGTTGCGGGCATACCAGAAGGCCGCTGTACCCGAGTCGGCCGTGATGACCGCGTAGTCCGGCAATTTCGACGATAGCCTTTGGATGACCTGCTGTGGATTGATGGGATCCGCCTCCTGCTCCGATCGCTTTTCGACGGTTTCCCACCAGGCCGCCACGTTGGCCGTAACCTGCTCAAACCAGCTGCGGTCTTCCTTATATGCGATCAGTGGCAACAGTTCCTGGAGGGTGTCCTGGCTATCGCCCAGGAGGTTCACGTCCATCGGGTAGCGCAGGCTGAGCATACTTCCATCCACATCGATCTGTACACCGCGCGCCTTGCCCGGTTCGGGCAGGTACTCGGCATAGGGAAACCCGCTGCCGATCATGAGCAACGTGTCGCAGTTGTCCATCAGCTCCCAGCTCGGTTTGGTGCCGAGCATGCCGATAGACCCGGTCACGTAAGGCAGGTCATCCGGCAGGGCCGATTTTCCCAATAGTGCTTTCGCTACCCCTGCCCCTAATTTTTCGGCCAAAGCTTCGATTTCCGTGGCCGCTCCCATGGCCCCGGCGCCGACCAGTATTGCTACCCGCTTGCCGGCGTTGAGGATGCCGGCAGCTTTCATCAGATCTGCCTGTTGCGGTACCAGGCGTGCATGGGGGAAACCGGTGCCGGTAGCCATATAGCCGTGTTCGCGGGGTGGTTCCTTGATGGCGGGCTCCTCTTGCAGGTCGCTGGGAATGATCACCGCCGTCACGGTCCGTTTGGCAACGGCAATCCGTATCGCACGGTCAATCACCAGCCTCACCTGGGCCGGGTGGGTGAGCATCTGCACGTAATCGCCCGCAACGTCTTTAAATAACGACATGAGGTCCACCTCCTGCTGGTAGTTGCCTCCCAGCGCGGTACGCCGTTGCTGGCCGACGATAGCAACAACAGGCTGGTGGTCCAGTTTGGCATCATACAACCCGTTGAGCAGGTGGATGGCCCCCGGGCCGGAGGTGGCCAGGCAAACACCCACCGTTCGGGTGAATTTGGCGTGGGCGCAAGCCATGAAGGCCGACATTTCCTCATGGCGCGTTTGGATAAACGCAAGGTCGCCGTTGCGATTAAGTGCGCCCAGCAGTCCGTTTATGCCGTCGCCCGGGTAGCCGAAGATTCGATTAATACCCCATGCCTGGAGTCGGTCGATCAAAAAGTCACTTACATTCATAGCTTCGTTTGTTTGTCTACAGATGCAGCCCACCGCCGGAAGCGTGCAACAGGCTGTAGCCGTTACGTCTTCTCATATTAACGGGATTAGGCGCTATCGGTTTGGAATAATCTCGCTGCGTATGATGAGGTCTCCGCGGGGGCCGTCAGCGCATGTTTGCAAAATATATTAATTAACTTTGTAACATGTCGGTAGCTAATTTATGCAGGTAATGTTCGATCCATTGAAAACCCACATCAATAAGTTTGCGCAGATCAGTGATGATGAGTTCCAACGTATTTCAACATATTTTCAGCATCGCATTCTGAAAAAAAAGGAAAATTTATTGGTTGAAGGTCAGGTTTGTAGAGTAAATTATTTTGTTTTGAATGGCATACTGAGAAAGTTTTTCATCAACGATAAAGGTGTAGAGCAAACCACCGAGTTTGCCATTGAAAATTGGTGGATGACCGAAACTTTCTCCTACCTGAATAAAGAGCCGACGCCGTTCTATATTCAAGCGGTGCAGCAAACAGACGTATTGGCTATTCAGCAGGCAGGATATGATAACTTGCTCCAGGAACATCCGGTTATGGAGCGGTATTTCCGTTGCATCTACCAGAAGGCCTACGCTGCTGCGCAAATGCGCATCAAGTTCATCTATGAGCATTCCAGAGAGGAATTATATCACCATTTCCGAAAAAACCAGCCCGAATTTCTTCAACGAGTGCCGCAGTATCTTGTTGCGTCTTATTTGGGTTTTACGCCCGAATATTTAAGCGAAATTCGTAAAAAGAAGTTTTCTTAAACCCGTTTAAGTTTTTTCTGTTCCCGGTTTTCAACATTTGTACGGTTAAATCAAAAAATCAGAACAATGGAAAATCGTATTGACATCCACACAACAGAACCCTTGGCATTCAAAGCAATGATGGGATTGGAAAGCTATCTTGCAAACGCTGACATATCCAAAACCTTAAAAGAACTCATAAAAATCCGTGCCTCTCAGCTTAACCATTGTGCTTACTGTATAGCTATGCATGCTAAAGATGCCATCAAAAACGGCGAAAATACGCAGCGCATTCTCTTACTGAGTGCCTGGAGGGAGGCTACCAAATTTTTTACCGAGGAAGAACAAGTAGTGCTGGAAATGACTGAAGAAATTACGCTCATTCATCAGCACGGATTAAAAGAGGAGACCTACCGGAAAGCATCCGAGATTTTCACGGAAAGTCAAATTGCGCAGATTATTATGGTTATTGTAACCATAAATGCCTGGAACAGGATAGCCGTAAGTACCCATAAACAAATCGAATAAAACCGGATGCCTCCTGCAATGCCTCCCCATGATTTAAATCAATGATTGCCGCGAGGCTTGCGCCGCGATAATGTCCCATCAACTTTTTTGAGGCATTCGGTTGGTCTTTGGTAAACAGAATATTATATTTGTTTCACGTCCACTGGTTAGGGCGTCCAATACCAATTTTATAAACACGTACTCAAATCTTGGTTGCTGTGCGTTACGCTTGGATAGGCATTCAGCTCGTTGCTCTCAATTTTTCCGCCTCAGACGTGAGGGGGCAAACCGGAAAACTTTTTACCGTCGGTTCCGAGCTGTCGAGTAGCATGGTGATAGATATCCACCAGGATCGAAGCGGTTACATCTGGATTGCAACCGAAGATGGGTTGAATAAGTTCGATGGAACCAATTTTACGATATATAAGCAGAACCCGCAGGAAGCGAATTCGATGCTGAATAACATCGTACGTGTCATTTCCGAAGATGCTTATGGCAAAATGTATATCGGCTACATAAACGGGCTGCAATATCACGATCCGGCGACTAAGGAGTTTCATACCATTCCGTTCATCCTGCAAGGAGGCATCACCATTGATGCTCACGTGATGACCATATGCCAGCGTAAAAACGGGCAGTTGCTGGTGGGGACGTCCGGATACGGGTTGTTTGAAGTTTTGTTTGACCAGGGGCGGTGGTATTGCAGCCAGGTTGCCGTGGGGATTCCCAGTGACATGATCATTAAGATCGTTGAAGATACCAAGGAGCGGCTTTGGGTATCCACCGAGGATCAAGGGCTTTTCCTGTTGGAGGGCAACACTTCCAAAAACTACTTTGCGTCAAAAGAAGTACAGAACAATGTCATCTCGAGCATCGTGGAGGATGAACACGGAGGCCTGTGGGTGGGCAGTCTCAACAATGGCCTGTTCAAATACGATGCGTCGGCCGACACCTTTTGCCGGACGCCAAGCTGTGATGATGCAGATCTGCCCATTTCGGATTTAATCGTCAGTGCAGCAAACACGATATACGTGGCTACCGATGGACGGGGCGTGAAATATGTTGACCCGGCGGTAGGGGAGTTGGTAGACTTAGACCTTCCCATCGCTACATTCAACCACGCAAAATCGAAAATGAAATCGATTCTGGAAGACCGCGATGGTAATATCTGGATGGGGCTGTACCAGAAAGGGGTCTTCATGATGCCGGCTCATAAACACCGTTTCGGTTATATCGGTTACAAATCGATAAACAAAAACCTCATCGGTAGCAACAGCGTCATGGCTATATGGGAAGACCGGCGGGGCGAACTTTGGGTGGGCAGCGACAACGACGGTTTGTACCGGGTCGGTCCCGGCCTCACAACCAGCAAGCACTACGCAAACGAAGGTCAGGCTCCCGGTACAATCATGGCCATTTTCGAAGATTCCAAGGGGCATCTTTGGGTGGGGTCTTACCTTGAAGGGTTGGCCAGGTTTGACCGTGAATCCGGACGGTTTAGTTATCCTGTGATACTAAAAGACAAAAAGAACGCGAATGTACAGCGGGTTTTCCGCATCGCTGAGGATGCCTACCAACGGCTCTGGCTTGCGACGATGGGGTCCGGATTATTCCGACTGGATCTCCATTCTTACGAAGTGAAGCGCTATGCCACGGAAGAGAAAACAAAGTTCAAACCCCAAAGCAACTGTATACCCAATGACTGGATAAACTGCGTGTCGGTATCTCGTGACAACAAATTGTATTTTGGTACCTATGATGGGCTGGGGTGTCTGGATTTGGAAACCGAAAGTTTTGTGTCGGTATTCGGGAGAAACCGACTCTTCGGCGACGTTGTCATCTATGCGTTGTACGACGATGACCAAGGAAACCTTTGGTTGGGCACGTCTAAAGGGTTAAAGCGATTGAAAATACCCTCCCTGGAGGTTTCGGAGTTTGGTGTGGAGGATGGCCTCCCGAGCAATATCGTCTGGTCTGTCGAAGGCGACCGGCACGGCGACATCTGGCTGAGCACCAATCGGGGCATAAGCAAGTTGGATGTACGCCGAAAGCAGTTTCTGAATTTTCATGCTGGCGATGGCCTGCAAGGCGATGAGTTTATGCGGGGCGTATCGTTGAAAAGCAGCGATGGAAAACTATTTTTCGGCGGGCTGCATGGCATCAGTTATTTTAATCCAGATGAGATCCATATTCAGCGCAAGGTGCTGGCCGTACAGGTAGTCGATCTGTACATTCATGGCAAAGCAGTGCGAAAAGGAATGAAATCAGGTCGATTCAATATCATTGACACGGCTATCAACCAGGCATCTGCGTTTCACCTGGCGCATCACGACAATTCGTTTACTATCGAGTTTTCGACGATGGATTTCAGCGATTCCGAACGGGTTGTTTTCCAGTATTCGATGAATGGCAATGCATGGATATCGTTACCAACTTCCAGCAATCGAATCACGTTTGACAACCTCATGTCAGGCACACACCGCCTGCTTGTGCGGGCAACCGCTGCAAACGCGAGTTCGGACATCAAAGCGGTCACCCTTGTCATACACCCCGTCTGGTACTTGTCGGCATCCGCTAAGGCATGTTACATCGTCCTTGCCTTGTTGCTGGGATATGGTATCCTCACGGCGGTGAAGAGCCGGAGACGTATTCGCCACCAAATGCGGGCCCACCGGCGGAAAGAAGAAATCAACGAAGCGAAACTGCAGCTGTTTGTCAATATCGCACATGAAATCCGTACACCATTGACCCTGATCGCCAGTCCGTTGAAACGGTTAAAACACATGGACAGCCATCCGGAAGGCGGGTATCTTTACCGGATTATGGACCGGAATGTGCGTCGCATGCTGGATTTGGTCAACCAGATGCTGGACGTTCAAAAAATCGAAAAGGGTTTGATGACGTTGAAGTGTACGCAGATAGACATGGTCCGGTACACCCAGGAAGTATGCGCGTTGTTTGAGGAAGAGTTTTCGGCCAAAGCGATTCACTTCTCGATAAAACTGCCGGACCAAGCCTGTTTTGCCCGTATCGATCCGCGAAATTTTGATAAGGTGCTGGTCAATGTGCTTTCCAATGCTTGCCGGTTTACGCCCTCCGGTGGTTGGATAGCCGTTGAGCTCTGCCGGACGGGGCATGACCGATCCGGAGAGCTGCTGACCCTCTCGGTGGCGGATTCCGGTCCGCAGATTAATGAGCAAGATATTGATCGGATTTTTGACTGTTTTTACCAATCAGACACCCATCGCGATCATAACAATAGCGGTACCGGTATTGGATTGTATCTGGCCAAACAGTTGATAGCGCTGCACGGCGGAACTATCCGGGCAGAAAATTTAAAAGAAGGCGGTTGCAGGTTTGTCATCACGATGCCCTTGGCCAAATCGGGGGAGGTGCTCAACGATGGGCTTGCCCAAGTATCAAGAAAACTAACAGAACCGTATATAGCGCCGGTGGCGCCCGCGCCGCCCCGTTTGAAGAACGGGAAGCCAAAACGTGTGCTGGTCGTGGATGACGATTCGGATATCGTGGCGTACCTCACCAAGTCGCTTTCGCATGCCTTTGCTGTGTCTGCTTATTCCGATGGCCTGTCGGCCTACAAGCACATTCTGTCGGAGCCGCCAGATCTGGTCATAAGCGACGTCATGATGCCGGAGCTGGACGGGTTCTCGTTATGCGAAAAAATAAGGAACAATCCGAATATCAGCCATATACCAATCATCCTGCTTACCGCCAAGGCCCAAGAGGCGGACAACTTGGACGGTCTTGAACGAGGGGCGGACGCCTACATGACCAAGCCGTTCAATACGGAGCTCTTGCTAAAAGCAATAACGTCAATCATAAAAAACCGAGAGCTTATCCGCAAAAGCGAACGCGAGCAGCGCTTCCAGGAGGAGTATATCCCGGCGTTGTCCATAAAGAGCGCCGATGAAAAACTACTAGAAAAAATACACCAGCTGATCGAACATAATCTCAATAATCCGTTGCTCAGTGTGGAGATGATTTCTGCTGAAATCGGCATCAGCAGGGTACATCTTCATCGGAAGCTGAAGCAACTGACCAACATGACCACGCGCGATCTGGTCCGAAATATCCGGCTGAAGCAAGCCGCCCGATTGATTGAAAAAAAAGGCTTGTCAGTTTCCGAGGTAGCCTATGCCGTCGGCTATTCAGATTTAAGCAACTTCTCATTATCCTTCAAGCAAATGTACGGTGTTTCGCCCACGGCTTACGCCGCCCAGAAAACCGGAAAATAGATTGACGGACACAACGACCTGCTCCCCATTTTTTGTCCGCAAAATTAGCCGGATCGCCGTGGCCGGCACTGGGCATTTGTTTCATAAGCTTATTCCTATGTTACATGCATACGGATATTGATGAGGATCCATGTACATTCGTTGCAAACGAGCATATTATAAACCAATAAAGTTATTGCACGATGTTTTGGAGTAAAGGACCTTCACCTGGTTTGCGTACCGCGATATGCTGTCGGATTCCGAAGGGAATCCGTACGGTCGAACCACCATAACATAGCCAACCCGCACAGCAATTATTAAACTAACAATCCATAAATCTAGAAATGATATGATCAAAAAAATGAAACGCTTAAGGTTTTTTATCCTCAATGCAATATTGGTCTCTGTAATGCCAACGATGGCACAACAACGCCATGTCGTTGGTGTGGTCACCGATTCCCAGACCCATGCACCTATAGAGGGTGCCGCGGTCAAAGTATTGGATACCCAACTGGGTACTTCTACAGACGCTGAAGGCCGTTTTGTCTTGCCGAACGTTCCCAATGGTGCGACGCTCGAAATTAGCTCCGTCGGATTTATTCCCAAGCAGGTATCCGTTCCCCCGGCCGGAGAATTGGCCATCAGCCTGGAAGCGGCCGTCGACCAGCTGGAAGAAGTGGTCGTGGTAGGCTACGGCACCCAAAAGCGTGCTACGGTGACCGGCGCCGTAAGTTCGATTCAAGGAGACGATATTGCCCAGATACCGGCTCCGAATGTTTCGCATTCCATTGCCGGGCGCCTGCCGGGTGTCAGTATGCGCCCCAACGGTGGCCAGCCCGGTTCGGACGATCCGGACATCCATATCCGGGGTATCGTTACCACCGGTGCGAATCAACCACTGATCGTCGTAGACGGCGTCAGGCGCGACAACATCAGGCAGATAGACCCTGCGGCTATCGAGTCCGTCACGATTCTGAAAGATGCCGCTGCCGTGGCCCCCTTCGGGATAGGTGGTGCAAACGGCGTCATCATGATTACAACAAAAAAAGGGCGCACAGGAAAGCCCACCATTCATTTAGGTACGTCGTACGGATTCCAAAATCCGACCTATTTGCCCGATATGTTGGACGCCCGGGATTACATGGCTTTGCAGAATGAAGCCTATTACAGCCAAACGCCAAATGGCACAAGCCCACCTTTTGACCCCGATTTTGTAAATAACTATCATGCTTTGCATCAGGAGAATCCCTGGCAATACCCCAACTCCAATTTCCTGGAGCTGTTCAATAAGAACACACCTGTACAAAGCCATAATCTCGACTTAAGTGGCGGCACGGAGCATGTTACGTACCGGGCCGGGTTAGGGTATTTTGATCAGCAAGGGTTATTTGACAAGGTAAGTTATCGCCGATACAATTACAATGTCAATCTCGAATCCAACGTGACGCCAACGACAAAAGTGGGCTTGGGTATCCACGGATCAGTAGAACGCACCAATGATTTGGATGCAGACGCACAAACCTCCGGCCAGCTATTTCGTTCGTTCTACAAATATTTGCCAACGCAAAGTCTCACCTATCCAGGAACAGATTATTGGGGGGAGTCGTCTGCCAACACGCCGGTGGGCGTATTGCGATCGGATGGATATGACCGCAGGGATCTGAATACGCTGCTGGGTTCGTTTTTCGTCGAACAGCAGATTGTCGATGGGCTGAGCGTAAAAGGGGTATTCAGTTACGATCCCAGCCAGACGAATGTCAAATCCTTTCATGTACCTTTCAAATACCACGTAATCAACTTAAATACGTCGCCGTACACGTATACCGAAGCCGTCTCCCTGCAAGAAGGTACCGGAAGGCCTTATACCTGGTTGGGGTTGGAAAACAGACGGCGTACCAATTACACCTACCAAGGGTTTATCAACTACGATAGGGCGTTTGGCGATCATCAACTTACCGGCTTGTTGGTAGCCGAGGCACGGAATTATACCGAAAACTGGTTTACCGCCCGGCGGAATAATTTCAGCCTCCAAATCGATGAGCTCGGCTTGGGCAGTTCCAACCGGATGGATTTCGAGAACGACGGTTTGTCCGCCACCGGCAGCGAGATCGGATACGTTTATCGGGTAGGTTACTCGTACAAGCAGCGGTATATTGTTGAAGCAGCCGGAAGATACGACGGCCATTATTATTTCGCGCCGGGCAGAAGATGGGGGTACTTCCCGTCATTTTCGGGCGCCTGGCGGATTTCCGAAGAACAATTCTTCGAACCCTTGAAGGGATGGCTGAGCGAATTCAAGTTGCGCGGGTCTTGGGGCAAGGCCGGTATGCTTGCCGGAGAGGCATTCCAGTACCTCACCGGATACAGCTTGCGCGGCAATGCCTACGCGTTCGGTAGCGGTTCATTGGTACAGGGGTCGAGTGCCATCCGCGAAGCAAACCCCAATATTACCTGGGAAGTCTCGACGAAGTCCAACATTGGTTTTGATGCGTTGCTGTGGAATGGGACCGTCAATGTCGAGTTCGACTATTTTACCGAACAACGAACCGGCATGCTGCTGGCCCCGCAGGTTACGCTGCCGGTAGAATATGGCTTAAGCCTGTCCGAAGAAAATAAGGGCGAAATGGCCAATAGAGGGTTCGAAATCAATGCCGGTATCCGTAGGCAGCCTTCGGCTTCCTTTGGTTGGTCGCTTTCGGGGAATGCCAGTTTCGCCCGGAATCGCATGATTGAAGTCTTTCAGACCGACGCCGAACGTGATAATCCCAATAGGACCCGGGTCGGCCGTCCGTTTGGAACCCCCTACGGTTACAAATCATTGGGACTGTTCAGTACACAGGACGACATCAACGGCGATGGGATCATTGACGAGGCAGATGGCTACAATGTCCGCCAGTTTGGCGTATTGCGCCCCGGCGACATCCGTTATGCCGATCTCAGCGGCCCTGACGGGGTGCCCGATGGCGTAATTGATAACCACGATCTCACCGTGATCGGCTACCCTGTATATCCCCAATGGACATTTGGGCTTATGCCTTCCGCCAATTGGAAGGGTGTCGACCTGTCGTTGTTTTTTCAGGGATCGGCCAACTCCAGTGTCAATTTACGCCAGTTTATGACCGTACCTTTTGAAAATAACGGCAGCAATACCGGATATGAATATTTCAACAACCGTTGGACACCCGACAATCAAGCAGCAAAGTATCCGCGTGCCACACCGTCGCCTCAATCCAATAATGTCCAAGATTCGGACTTCTGGTTGGTAAATTCCAGTTACCTGCGGTTAAAGACCTTGACGTTGGGCTACACATTGCCTGATCGGGCAAGGCAGTGGTTGGGCGGAGGGGGCCTGCGCGTGTATCTGGTGTCCAATAATCTGTTGACATTCAGTAAAATCAAGCATATTGACCCCGAACTGGGCTACGATGACCGTGAAACCGCGTATCCTGTCATCAAATCAACCACGTTCGGATTGGAGCTGACCTTCTAACTTATAGCATAAGGAAATTATGAAAACTAGGAATTTAATCTGGAGTATGTTGATGGTTGTGTTTTATGGATGCAGTCAGCAGGATTTTCTTGAGAACGAAAACAAAGCCAATTTAACAGACGAAACCCAATGGGCATCGGAAGGGAATGCCGATATTTTTCTTAACGATTGCTACAGCGAGATACCGTTGAAGTGGAATTTTGCCGAAAACCTCGATTATTATTCTGATGATTACAACATCAGCCATTATTACACCGCTTCCAACTGGCGGCAAGGCATCTGCCTGGTGCCCGGAGAAAGTACGACAAACGAATGGGGGGGCACCCATGGGCCTACCTATGGTTATACCTGGGCCTCATTTTTCACCAAAATACGGAAGCTCAATACGTTCATCCAAAAAGTGACCGAGAACCGAGCAAATTTTTCGGAAGACTATGCGAATCAACGGATCGACGAAGCCCGGTTTTTACGGGCATTTTTCTACAGCGAATATTTCATGCATGTTGGCGGCTTACCGATCATTACCGAGCCGCTGGATAGGAATACGATGAGCCAGGAAGAACTCCAGCGGCCACGAGCGACCTTTGAAGAGACATTCTTGTTTATCACAAACGAGCTGGAACAGGTCGTGAACAACGGTTTCCTTGCGATCAAATATGGAAAAAGCGATCCGGATGCGGGAAGGGCGACACTCGGGGCGGCATTGGCCCTGAAAGGATGGATAGAACTTTTTGCAGCAAGCCCATTGTTCAATACGGCGGCGCCGTATTTGCCCGATCCTGGCCGGGTCGTTCATTTCGGCAACCACGATCCAACCAGGTGGGCGGTAGCCGCCGCTACCAATCGGCAGTTTATTGAACGGTTCGGTGCCGCCGGGCCTTATGGGCTGTTCGGCGATTTGCCAAACCTGTGGCGGGAAGCCAATGAGTATAATGAAGAAGTGATCTGGGATCGGCAGGTCGTCGCGAACGTTCCGGGGTTGGGCTCAAACTACGAACGCCGGGGTGGCCCCACCTACGTACTTGGCGAATACATGACCTGGGGCAATTACAACCCTACCCAGGAGCTGGTTGATCAATTCAGCATGGCCAACGGGCTGCCGATTTCGGCACCTGGTTCAGGATACGATCCGCAAAATCCGTACGTCAACAGGGAAAAGCGATTCTATGACTTTATTGTATACGATGGTGCACCATACAAGCTCGACTGGATGCCAGAGGAAGACATCATCTATACCCGTATCGATTTGACCCATCCCAACCCCGATCGGTCAAATCAGATCGACCTGGCCGGCAACACGGATATCGGAGACTCCGGGTATTACCAGAAGAAAAAGCTCAACCCCGATGCGCCCCCTGGCGATGATATGAGCGGGCAAAACTATGTTTTTTACCGATACGCCGAGGTGCTCCTCAATTATGCCGAGGCACAAAATGAAGCCTTCGGTCCGGACCAATCGGTATATGACGCTATCAATCAAGTCAGGCAGCGGTCAGACCTTTCGGCATTGCAACCTGGGCTTTCCCAAACGCAGATGCGTGAGGTTATCCACCGCGAGCGGCGGGTGGAGTTGTGCTTCGAGGATAAACGGTATTTCGACAATAAACGGTTGGCACAGGGTCCGGAGACGATGGGGAAACCCCGGCACAATATGGTTATCCGTAATACGGTGCCCTCAAACAATTCGGGCACCTGGGTATACAATGTCGAAGTTGAGCGAAAATACACGGTCCGGTTTGAGCCGAAACAATATATGAGCCCGATTCCACAGAACGTCATTGATCAAAATCCCAAAATCACACAGAACCCCGGCTATTAAAGCCGGTTTTATGACCTCGCATGGGTATGTACATCACGCTTTGTTTCCATCGCAAAGCACCAGCACATCTCGCCCGGCGTTTATCTACACCCCTCCGGGTATGGAAAAGCAGCCGGGCGATACCCCGTGCTGTATTTGCAGCACGGTCCAATCGAAGCCCGTCGCCGGCCAAGACACGATCAGTTAAACAACTGCCGGCATTCCGAAGGCGAAAGGCGGGTCTCGTTTTTAAATGATCTGGCCATGCGCGGAAAACTGGTCCGGCTAAGGTATCCGCTCAGACTTCATGGCTGTGCTTGCTATATCCGTGAACGCCGTTAAAGCTGTCGATTTGGGGATATCATTCCGATAAATCAAATAGGTCTCCATTATGCCGAACGCTTTGGGTAACGGAAAGGTTCTGATTTTTCTATCGCGATAAAAGGTAGACACAATTTCCCGGGGCAAAAAGCTGAAGCCGATGCCTGATGCTATAAAGTTGATAACCCCTTCTATGGAATTCATCACTGTCTTGTGGTAATTGGAAATCCCGTTAAAAACCAGCCAGTTCTCCAGTCTCGATCTGAATACGCAGCCCTGGTCAAAGACAATCGCTTTTAGCGGTGTTTGCGATAAGATGCCATTTAAGTCAGGGCAGCTGTCAGGCCCTACGGCAACGATTTCTTCCTCCTTAACCCGTATTTGCGCTAACTCAGGATGATTCAGCGGTGCGGGCACAAATGCGGCATCCAATCTATAGTTAAGCACATCATTTACCAACACGTCTTTCATCGCTGACTTGAATTCCAAATCTACAAACGGATAGCGATTTGCCAGCTCATTCACCAGTTCAGGACCTTTGACAACCAACATGGTCTCCAGAAAACCTACTTTAATCAGACCTTTAACCGTTTCCTTTTCGCCAAGCCGCTCTTTGGCCTCTTCGATGAGGCGGTTAATCTGTTTGCTATATCGCAGCAGTGTTTCTCCCGCACCGGTCAATTTCACATTCCTTGAGGTCCGGCTGAAGAGCGCCGCGCCAAATTCCTCCTCGAGCTTTTTTATTCGCGCCGTTACGTTCGATTGCACGGTAAACATCTCTGCTGCGGCCTTGGTGAAACTTTCGTGAAATGCTACCGCTTCAAACAATTTCAGATCATTATCGCTCATAAATCATCATTTATGATTATTTGTATAAGTATAAATCATTTATAGCAATCAAATTTACGCTTTATATTTGAATAATCTCACAAAACTAATGCGTTATGACACATTCAAACACAAGAAATCCAAGCGCCGTCCACCATCGGTCCGTGCAGTTAAACGGCCTGGATATTTTTTACAGAGAAAGCGGTCCGGCAGACGCTCCCGTACTTTTATTGTTGCACGGTTATCCCACTTCATCGCACATGTTCCGCAACCTGATTCCGTTATTAAACGGGCGGTATCGTATCATTGCTCCGGACCTTCCCGGGTTCGGCTATTCGAGCGCTCCAAGCCACAAAACGTTCACCTATACCTTTGATCGTTTGGCGTCAGTCATGCAGGATTTTATTGAGCACCTTGAGTTGACGAAGTTTGCTATTTACGTATTTGATTACGGTGCGCCGACGGGGTATCGTTTGGCCATGTCCAATCCGGAGAAGATAACGGCCATTATTTCACAAAACGGAAATGCGTATGAAGAAGGGCTGGGCGAAGGATGGAAACCCATACAAGCATACTGGAAACACGATACGCAAGAAAACCGGGATGCATTACGAGGGTTCGTCACCTTAGCGGGCACCAAGTTCCAGTATTATACAGGCGTCCCTGACGAATCGCTGATCGCCCCGGAAGTAATTACGATGGATCAGTATTTTCTGGACCGCCCCGGATCGGACGAAATCCAGTTAGATCTTTTGCGGGATTATAAAAACAACGTGTTGCTGTACCCGAAATTTCAAGCCTATTTCAGCACATGGAAGCCCCGTCTGCTGGCCGTCTGGGGAAATAAGGATCCGTTTTTTCTGCCACCCGGCGCAGAAGCTTACAAACGTGACATTCCTGACGCCATTGTAAAATTTTATGATACCGGCCACTTTGCGCTGGAAACACATGCGGCAGAAATAGGCGCTGATATCTTAAAATTCCTGGATTCGTTGTCCTGATTTGCGATCGCCTAACGGTACAGGAAACTGAATGCTGCATTTCGAAGTGTGTTGTTTTATTTTTATTTAGAACGATTGTTCCAAATATGTAGATTTGCGGAACGTTCGTTCCAGAATGAAGGAGCATTTATTAATTCAAAAAAAAAAGCAAAAATGAGCAAACTAAAAGACAAAGTCGCAGTTGTAACAGGCGGCAGTTCAGGAATTGGCTACGCGGCCGCAAAAGAACTCGTCGCACAAGGCGCAAAGGTGGTGATTACCGGCCGCAATCAGGCCGCCATTGACCGAGCGGTGCAGGAGTTGGGCAGCCAAACCATCGGTATCCGCGCTGATGCCGCAAGTATAACCGATACGGAAAAACTGGTCGAGCAAGTAGCCACCCGTTTCGGTAAGGTTGATGTGCTATTCGTAAACGCCGGTGTCGCTTTGCAAGAGCCGATAGGGCAGATTTCGGCGCCCATCTTTGACGAACTCGTCGGCATCAATTTCAAAGGAGCCGTTTTCACAACCGAGAAGTTTATTCCCGTCATGAAAGACGGAGGGTCCATTATTCACATGACTTCGGTCAGTGCATTTACTTTTGCATATGGCACAGCCATATATTCCGCTACCAAAGCTGCACTTACGGTGTATAGCAAGTCTGCTTCCGTAGAGCTGGCAGACCGGAAAATCAGGGTGAATACCGTTGCCCCTGCGATGACGGAAACCCCCGCGATTCACAAGGGGCAATTTGCGGATGATGAGATTCACGCGCTTATTAAAAGCAAGTTTCCCTTCAAGCGTTACGGAACGCCCGAAGAAGTTGCCAAATTGGTTGCCTTCCTTGCATCCGATGACGCTTCTTTTATTTCAGGTGGTGAATTTACAGTTGACGGCGCAGCTTCCGTAAACACATTCCGGATATAAATTTTTTTGCCTATATTTGGAATGAACGTTCCGTAATTATATCTTTGTGAGGCAATTAATTGCCTCACAAAGATTTTTTTATGGCACGAACGAAAGTATTTGATCAGGATGTCATTTTAGAAAAAGCGATGCATGTCTTTTGGCAGAAAGGCTACAACGCTACCTCCGCCCAGGATTTGGTGGACAATCTGGGCATTAGCCGCTCAAGTTTGTATGACACCTTCGGCGACAAGCATTCGCTTTTTATAAAGGCGTTGCAGCGCTATCGCAAAGAACGCATAGACCCCGTTATAAAAGGATTGGATACAGCCGAAGACATAGAAGCTTACGTCAAATACATTTTCGAGACCGTAAAAGTCGAGGCTGTCGGCACAAGCCGGTCAAAGGGGTGCTTTATGGTCAATTCCGCGGTTGAGTTGGCCCCCGTTGACAGCGAGGTAGGGGCAATAGCCAATTCAATCATGCATGACACGGAGGAAGCGCTCTGCAAGGCGATAAAGAAGGGGCAGGACCGGGGCGTCTTTACAACAAAGTATCCCGCACGTTCAATGGCACGGTTTGTCTTCAATTCATTAAACGGATTCCGCGTAACCATGAAGTTTGATGGCAGCAAAAAAATGTTCGATGATATTGTCAATGTTTGCCTTTCGTTTTTGAAAAGCTGACGGTTATTGCGGCGTCATATCCCGGCGCAAAAGCGCGTGCTCCGCACATTTGTGCCGTTCTAAGCATCATTGAAAAACCTCCAATTCATATATGGAGTAGCCGACTTTCCCTGTCGCCCGCTGTTTCATGTCCAGCCTGATAAACCGTGCCTGCATGGGGCGGGGCATCACGATCGTTTCCAATGCTCCCGAACCAATGGTGGTTTGATGGCCACTATACCAGTTTTTGCCATCGGCAGACAGCATGATGTTATATGCTGCCGCATAGGAGGCCTCCCAAAGGATATTGATTTTGGTCAGCGGGTAAGTTTTCCGCAGATCCAGTGTCAGTGAAGCTTCCGCACCGGGTTTACTGGACCACCGGGTAGTGAGGTCACCGTCTATGATGTTGCGCGGGCCGAGCAGGCCGCTTTCATTCTCGGCCGCGGAGCCATCAATGGAATTGCCGTAGTAAGCGGCGATATTCCCGGAGCCGTCCTCGACAACCTGCAACACCATTTCCTTTTCAGTGACCAACCCTTTTTCGTTTTGTATAGCAACGGTGAAACGGGCGGTACCGGTGTCGCCATCCAGTGCCAGATCCAGGTGTTCTCCGTTGCGCTTCCCAAGTTTGAATAGGGTAGAAGGGTTTTCGATCCTATGAACGGAAACGCCGCCCCCCGCCAGGATTGATGCCGTAGGAGAGGTCAGGAAGCGCTCGTACTGCAGCGTCCTGTTTGAAATGGGCGGTATTGCCATCTGGTATATCAATGGGTAGCCGGTGAGCCATCGCACACCGTTTTTCAGCAATTCCTGATAGCCGGGATTACTTTTGGCGGTGGCATCATGACCGAGGGTGAGGCTCATGATCTTGCCACGCTTAAACGGGCGCCACCACATTACCGGGTGGTTCTCAGCTCTGGCAATCACGTCGATGTCAGGAGTGCTGGGCTGAAAAAAATACAGCTCATCCGTGATGTCGAAATCGCCGACAGACAGGGATATCGGATGCGGGCGGGATGCCCTGAAGGAATACGGATATCCCCAGAATTCATGGTTCGCCGTATGTACGCGGAATGTTTTCGGTTCGGCCGATGGCCCTCCGATGAAGATTCCCCCGATGAACTCCTCATACTTTTCCCAATTGAGGAAACTGAGGATGCCGCAATGAAGGGTGAGGAATGATTTGCCGTTTGCGACAAAGTCGTGGATTGCATCCAGCCCATCCGCATCCGGTGCCAAAAATAAAGAATTGCTTATCAATACGTCATACTGCGTTAAGTTTTCCGCATTCAGGTCGCTGAGTTCGGCTGTGCTGTCGATGTCTACGATACCGTCGAGGATTTCAATCACCTGGTCATTCTGGAACTCATGGACCCAGGGAGGATAATTCTCCTGGAGTTCGGGCATGTTCCCGTTACCGGTCAGCAACAATGCCTTGGGAAGCTGCTGTCCGGAAGTCATCGAAACGGAAAAGACGGCGGATAGTGCCGTGATAAGGCAACGCGACAGGTTGCCTATGGGCGTGTGGGCAATTGTCGCTACTATCCGTTTGGACACATCGTGTTTCATCGGTTAAATCCTTTTCATTGTGATGTCTTATTCTGTTGCAGCGAATTCCTTTTTCGCTCGTTGTAGCGCATCATCTTGTCCGTGGAGCCGCAGTATTGAGGGTTGCACCACCTGCGGCGCCCGTTCTTTGTTTCATCCAGAAACACCCATCCGCACCTGGGGCACTCCTTTATCCGTTCCAGCCCATGTTGCGTGAGCAGGTCGGCCAGCGAACGGATGGTTTTCCAGACCGGGGCGAGTAAGTCGTCGGGGGCTTCCGATTGATCCAGCACAAACCGGTCGCCGGTGTACAGCAGGCGCTGCTTGGACGAGCCCTCGGCCAGCAGCCGGTTCACGGCAGGCAGGAGGTTTGCTTGCTCCTCCTCGTCTTGCCGGGCGACCGCCGATATGAATCCATGCAATAAGCCCCGGATTTCCTTGATTTGGTGTAAGGCCCGCTCCGCTTCACCCGGTTGTTCAAGGGCCAGCCGGTTCAATACGTCCAGCCGTTCCGGACTGGATACTTCCAGTTTCCTGCACCAATCCAGGAAGTCGCCGTAACTTCCCAGATAGTCGTGCCGATCTGCCCTGGTCCAGTAGCTGACCGTATTCACGAAGTTGCAGCACAGGACAGAGCTGTCAATCGTCAGTGTCGCTATCGTTCTCTTTCTTGCCATGGTATGCTTATTCTAGGTTTATCCGGCCGCACCGGTAATTCCTCATCTCATCATTCGTTGTTCCAAGGTTATCAAATATACCGGAGCCATAGGTTCTGCCGGTGTTCCTCCTTGTAGCGGCTGTACCACCGGCATAGGGGGTACATTACGCACACGACCCCCATCCACACCAGGTACACCCCGGCCAGCGGCAACCCGCTCGGCGCCTCGGGCCGGCCGAACCGGAAACCGAACAAGAAGTCAGCGGTGCTGAATCCCTGGATAAAAAGCACGGCAAACAACGCCAGGTGGATCACGTACCAGTGCAACAGGTAATAGAACAGCGGTACTTTCCCGTAAACCATGACTATCCTGGGGATAAGGCCCTTCATACGTTCTGCCGCGCTGAGCAGCAGAAACATGATACCGAGCATCAACAGGTCAAACTGTAACGAGGGTGGGTACTTAGACACGTTCAAAAACGACATCACGCTGAACAATGCATCTTGCTGTGTGCTCCAGGGCGCCGGGTCGCCGTAGCCATTGACAGACCGCAGTGCGGTGAAGGCCAGCAGGCAGATGGCCCCCAGTTTCAACAGCAGCCCTGCCCGGTCTTCCGTTTTCTGCAGCAACGTTCCGAACCCATAGCCCATCAGCATGATCGCCAGCCAAGGAACCGGCGGGTAGCCGATCAGCAGCGTGGTATCCGTTCCCAACGGGATGGCGTTTACCGAAAACAAGGGAACGTTCGGCGGAAGGAGGTTATGGAGGCAGGCAATGGCGAGGCCAGCCACGCCCAGCACCCCTGCCGGTACGCGGATGGCGAGCCCCAGCACGACGAGCCCGATGCCGATGGCCGCGATGACCTGAAACAGCAGTACGCCGAAGCGGATGTCAAACCATATCCCGAAATTGACAACCGTAAATTCGAGGATCAGCAGCCAGACGCCCCGTGAAATCAGGAAACGGCGGCTTGCCTGGGTATCCCCGCTCCTTGCGGCCGATAGGAATGCCGACGTGCCGGCAAGAAAGACAAAAATCGGTGCGCAGAGGTGCGTGATCCACCGGGTGAAGAAAATGGCGGGCGTTGTTGTGCCCAGGTCCGTCGGATCCTGCGTCAGCGAATCCACGTGGATCAGCTCACGGACATGATCAAGGGCCATGATCACCATGACCAGGCCCCTCACAATGTCTATGGAAGCAATCCGGGAAAATTGCAACGGCGTTGTTTGCATACTGCTTGATGCTTATTTCACAAAAATATTTAATTTACCATCAAAATAAAAATAAAAGGTAAATTTATAGTCAAGATGGCGTCAGGTCCGTTGCCGTCGAACACACCGCTGTCTCTTCCACCCCCTTAGCTTGTCTCCTTTTCCCAGCCTCATTGCCAGATAGCCGTGGTATCTTTGCATAAACGACCATTAAAACAACGCAGCATGGGAAAACTAATTGCAGGAATCAATATGACGCTTGACGGGTTTTGCGACCACACGTACGGGATTGCAGACGATGAATTGCATCAGCATTACAGCGAACTACTGAGCAGTGCCGGTGCCGTTCTATACGGAAGGATAACCTACCAGCTGATGGAGTACTGGCCACCTATCGCAAAAAATCCTACCGGTAACCGAGCAATTGATGAATTCGCCGTGATCATGGACAGCATTCCCAAGATTGTCTTTTCCCGGACGCTGAAAAAAGTGGATTGGGCAAGTGCGCGGGTCGCAACGCGAAGTTTCGAAGAAGAAGTGTTGGCACTCATGCAACAATCGGATAAAGATATTTTGGTGGGCAGTCCAAGTTTGATTGTAGCCGCTACCGAACTCAACTTAGTTGACCAGTACCAACTCTGTGTACATCCCATTATTGCAGGGAAAGGCTTACCGTTATTTAAAAATATAAGCGATAAGAAGCCTCTGAAGCTCGCAAAGACCAAAACGTTAGGTTCCGGCGCCATCGTGCTGTACTACGACCCCGGCAAATGAAGCAGGTAGTGGTGTAGGGCATGGATAGATAGATTATCGGATATCTGCCTGCCTATATGTTCCGGCGCATCTCCAAAATCTACTTCCACGTTGAGTTTTTTGGAGAGTAGCTTTCCCACAAACAGCGATATATTATAAATTTCTTTTGTTGCTTTCAATCGCAATGAACTCAGGTAAATAATCGGGCGTACACCCTTTTGACACCATCTCACCTTTATAAAGCCCCGTTTTCTCCCCAATTCCAATACATCGTATCCGGTGTTTTTTATCAAAAACCCCGATCCAGCCTGCGGTGAAATTCATAGCCCATTGTACTTCAGGTTCTTCGTTTTCTATTTGCTTTTCAATGGCCGATAGCAATTCTTCAGTATTAGGCGGAGGCGTTTGTCCCAGCCAACGCAAGCGAGCCTGGTAATACCAAAAAATTCGTCTCTGAAGTGAAGAAGGGCTGTTCCGCCACGATTCCATCAGCGTTACCGTTTTCTTGTCTTTCGATAGCTGGTTTGCCATCAACCAGTCCATGAGTTGATTGCGCTCATCGAGTGGGTGATCCTGCATGTCCTTGCTCAGCTTATTAATCAAATCCTGTGAAAGAAGTTTGTTGTCCATAATTAAGATCGCCAATAGCCTGGGCAAAAGTTCCCCGGATGACCATAGTTCCATGGCCAGGTTGTGGTCCTTTTTGACATCCTTAGCAATTTTCCGTAAGTCACCCAGCTTAGTTTTGCTATTGATTTGATCCAGGATGCTTTCTGCTTTTGAAGAGCGTTCCATATCAATCTTTCGGTTTATTTATTCGAGACAAACAAATAATTCTGTTCGGGCCAAGGCAGCACGATTGGTATCGATAAAATTAAGAACGAATATAATGAAATCCAAACTATCATTGGATGCTTTTTTGATTTTATCTACCTATAGTATCATGTCGCCGAGCCCCGGTCACATTCCATTGGCTAACAAGCCAATTATTTCAAATCTATCTGGAAAAGGAGAACTCCCGTTAAGGTACAATGTCATAAGTTGTCTTGTCATCGTAGCGAAAAATCGCTGACTGTATTTTTGCTCCTAAATTGTTATCTCGTCAATAGTCGCATTTATTTCAATTGCCGAAAAAAGAGCCATACAGGCAAACAGATCGAGCCATACAGGCAAATTGCCGATCGCTTTTTTCCACATCTTTGTATCATGAAAACAATTGTTATGACAGGCGCAACATCCGGTATTGGCAAGGAGGCCGTTCAGCGGCTTGCGCAACAGCCCGGTACACGAATTATCGTCGGTGCGCGCGGACGCGGACGCATTGTACCGGAAGGGACAGAAGTCTTTCCGTTGGACCTCACGTCGCTGGAAAGCGTCCGATCCTTTGCGGCCAGCGTGAAAAAGCAGCTCGGAGACACCACGATTGACGTGCTGGTGCTCAACGCAGCGGTACAAGCAAAAGACAACCAACAGCAGAGTGCAGACGGTTTTGAATTGATGTTTGCCGTCAATCACCTGTCACATTACCTGCTTGCAAGATTGCTCTGGCCCCACATGACCGCTAGTGGCGTCATCGTCTTCACCACCAGCGACACGCATGACCCCGCACTCATCCCGTTCGCGCCCAAGACGCTAGACCCACACGGGCTCGCCAACCCCCAAAAGAAAGAATGGGGCATGCGCGCGTATGCCGCATCCAAGCTGTGCAACCTGTTGACGGCCCGTTCTTTTGCTGCAATCAGCACGAAGGAGGGGAGAGATATCAGCATTATCGCCTACAACCCCGGTCTAACCGGTGGCACCTCGCTGACCGGCAAGCCTTCCCGGTTCATGCGAATATTGCTGCCCTTGGTGCTCCGCCCGCTGTCGCGCGTGGTGAGCCTGTTCAGACCTCCGTTTTTCGTCGGTACGCCGGAACGTGCCGGCGGTGTATTAGCAGACCTGGCGTCTGGAGAAATCCGGTTGCCAGAGGGGCGGGTGTATGCTTCATTGGTTAGAGGAAAGGTTACATTTCCCGATCCTTCGCAGCTCGCCCAGCGCGACGAAGTAAAGGACTTGCTATGGCGGGCGAGTGCCAAGATGGTCGGGTTGTCCGAACGATAATATCCCGTATCTTTATCCTGATGAAGTATTCTACCGAGATAGTACCCGGCCGCATGGTCTATTCGCTCAATACAGAAAAAGAACGAATACGGGACGGCCTCATCCCGGAAAGCTTGCTGGTACTGCAGATTTCCGGACAGTTGATGTTTGAAACGTCCGGCGAGAAAATCCTGACCCAGGCCGGAGACATGCTGCTCATCCGGAAAAACCAGTTGGCCAAAGCCACCAAAATACCAGGTGAAGACGGTGCGTACCAAACGATACTAATCCTGCTGAACGGCGATACGCTGAGAAAATACGCGCTGGAGCATCAGGTAGAAATCACGCAGAAATACAAAGGACCCCCCAATATATTTATACCCCAGAATGAGTTCCTGAAGGGCTTCTTCAAATCGATCATACCCTATGCCAATAACCCCAAAGCAGCCGCAGCACGCCGGTTGGGTAGACTGAAAATCCGGGAAGCCGTGGAGCTCTTGCTGGATATCCTGCCAGACCTGAAGTACTTTCTGTTTGACTTCTCCGAGCCGTATAAAATTGATTTGGAAAGTTTCATGTTCCAGCATTTTCAATTTAATGTTCCACTGGAGAAATTCGCCCGGCTGACAGGCCGGAGCATTTCCAGCTTTAAACGCGACTTTCACAAAGCATTCGGTGTGCCCCCAAGGCAGTGGCTGCAGGAAAGACGTCTGGAGGAGGCACGCCGTCAGCTTGAACAACAGGGAAAGAAGCCTTCCGAAATCTACGTGAACCTGGGCTTTGAAAGCCTGCATCACTTTTCGAATGCGTTTAAACGTCGGTTCGGGGCGTCGCCAACGAGGTATAACAGGGTGTGACGTTCTTCACCGCAGATTTGCTTTCCCTAACGGGGCACAGCTCCGGCTGGTGTAGCCGGAGGAGGGGGCGTTAAGATAGTGGTGAATTAGGCCTTTTTTGGAGGCAAATCGAAGGCTATGGCCTCATGCTCGAAGTGCCCGTTATGTGATCCATCGCAAAAAGGCTTATTTTTTGAAAGCCCGCAACGGCAAATAGACAGTACCGTTCTCCCTTGTAAGCCATAGGCATTACCATTTCTGTCTACGATTTCAAAATCGCCTTCGATTCTCACTGATCCGTTGTTATTAATAGTTAGTTTAGTCTTAGCCATTTAATTCCTTTTTGCTGTCAAAAATAGCGCATAGAAATGATCAATAGACATCTACTTATAGTTTAGAAACATTATACTGTATTACAAGTACCGGCTTACTTCAACGATTTGCTTTATAAGGAATCGCGTACTATCCGTCCCAGTTTTCATGCATTGAGCTGTCATGGTGAAGCCTTTAACGATGTATCCGCGTAGCCGCGCCGTTGCCCACAATCGCGGGTCTTTACCCAGATGATTGCCGGCTATCTTGGATATTTTCCGAAGTGATGGTTTTTATCGCGTCCTTTTCCTAATTTTATATCATGAAAATCGCATTGGCTTCACCGCCGATTTGTCCGGATAAAGAACAAAAAAAGGCATGGCTGGACCAACTTACTGAGGCAGCCAAATCCACAGGTGCATCGATCGTTTGCTTTCCCGAATCATTCCTGCCCGGCTATCCGGGCATGGGCTATCCAAGCAGCGACAGAACGCCCGAGGCCCTGGAAAAGGCATTGGCGGAAGCGCAGTCCATCGCTGCCCGACACCGTATTGCTATTATCTTGCCGATGGATTGGTTCATCGGCGATAAGCTGTACAACGTGGCGCAGGTCATCGATGCCGATGGCCAAATCTTGGGTTATCAAGCGAAGGTACAACTTGATCCCTCCGAGGATGAATGGTGGACACCGGGCGATACGCGGCAGCTATTCGAAGTGAATGGGCTGGTCTTCGGTATTGCCATCTGCCACGAAGGGTTCCGTTACCCGGAAACCGTACGGTGGGCAGCGCGCCAGGGCGCGAAGGTGGTTTTCCACCCGCATTTCTCAGGCGGCAATACGGAGGGCGTCGTACTTCAGGAGTGGGGCCACAAGGACAATCCCTACTATGAAAAGGCCATGCAAATGCGCGCATTGGAAAATACAATCTATTTTGCCAGCGTGAATTATGCCACCACTTACCAAGAGTCCGGTTCCGCCATCATCGCTCCGGACGGCACATGCCTGGTTCATCAGCAATATGGCCAGCCGGGAATTACCTTCAGTGACATCAACTTGGCAAAGGCCACCGGATTGTTGGCAAACCGGTTTAAGCCTATAAAATGACGTGAGGCCCCGCATTCGAGATAACCACCTAAAGAGGCAAAACTAAGAAAGGAGAAAAAAGCTGGGAGTAACGCTCCTTTTCTTAAGTAATTACTATGTTGGCGGTTCGGTACTATTTATTCAATTGTACGTCAAGATATTTTTCTAATGTCGTAGGAAGTTTTATCGTGTCGTTTGGCCGTTCGGGAACGGTTTTGTTGTCAATAACGGCTTGTGTCATATCGGATAGGTTGTTTGCCGTGTTTTCAGTAAAGCCGACAGATATAAGCGTTTCTTTCCACTTGTCTTGCGGAATGGATTGCACCGATACATTTTTATTAAGCAATCTAGAAAACGCATTGGCAACGTCAAGCGAACTGTATTTTTGCCCTGTTAGTTCATATATTCTTTTCATTTCCGATGATGTGCCGGTCATTATTTGGGCAATAAATTTTGCCAAGTCAATAGGCGAATTCATTTCGATTTTCAAATCCTTGGGAAAAAAGGTTGGCAAAACCCCGTATTGTTCAATGGTTTCCAAATATCCCAACCAATTACTAAAGTAATAGGACGGTCTGATATATACTTTTTCTATTTCCATATCGGCTAACGCCAGTTCCAAAATCCGCGACATCAAAACATTGCCTGTATTGCTTTCAATGTGTGCGCCTACACAAGATAAGGCAACAACCTTTTTTATTCCTGTTGCCTGAATAGCTTTTTTGTAGTTTTCAATTATTCGTTTGGTGTCTTCAATGATATCGTTTGAGGTTGGGTTTTCGGGAGTCAAGACAAAAACAGTCGTTCCGCCTTTAAACGCTTCCGTAAGTTGTTCTTCATTAAACAAATCCGCAGTTCGGGTTTCAATGGTTTTGTCAGAAAGTTTGTCGGGATTTCTCACGACAGCCCTTACAGGAAAGCCGTTGTTTTTTAGTTCGCTGATAAGATTTGAGCCTACTTGTCCTGTTGCTCCTACAATTATATTCATAGATTTTCTTTTTTGTTGATGATACGGCAAAATTAAACAGGGGTGGTGACAACTGTATGTCAGGGGTAGGCAAAAAAGTCAATCCGTATTTCGTGCTGGCCAAAATGAAAAAGAGACCGACCAAAAAGGCAGTCTCTTAATCCTAATCACGATTCCACGGCAGTCTTTCGGCAATCACATACCCGTTTGGTTCAGGTCAATGACCATAAAATTATTGGCCTCCCTACTGGCCAATAATAATTGGTCGCCATCCACAGCTATACCATAAACCCTGCGCAACAAGCGGTCTTGGAGGTAGCTGATCACGTGTGGTGTCCCGGGCGCTGAAATGTCGATGATGCCCACCGAGTGGTTTGAAGAGTTCAACACAAAAGCTTTGTCTTTCCAGATGGCTATCCGGCCAGGTCCCCGCATATGCACATCGCTGATGTGCGAACGCACCTGTGGGTGTAGCGGGTCGGAAATGTCAAACGACCAAAACGTATGTGCATTATAAGCCGCCACAAAGAGATAGTCTCCAGCTATGGCGATGGCACACGTACCTTTTAGCAAGGTGGGGTCATATGTACGATCCGTAATGACGGGATTGCGTTTATCCCGAATATCAACCGTGATAAGCGAGGACCCGGGGCCGTAGCCGGCCAAATACAAGATATCCCCTTGGGTGATGGCGGCAAATGCCCCATCACCGGTATGGAATGAGCTGATGATGGTTGGCTTTTCGGGCTCATGGAGGTCCAGGATATAGACCTTGCTTTCCGAACTGTGTGTCACATAGGCATAGTCACCGTCAATCCAAATCTTTCGGAGCCGGGTGTAGTTAGATTGGTAGTGGGGCAGGAAACTGCCCTCTCCGCCTACGGTCAACGCATGAACCTTTCTTGGGTGGTAGGGGTCGTCAATATCGTAGACACTAATCCGGCAGTTTGTCATCGATAATACGTAGAGGTAATGACCTTTGATGGCCACACCGAACGCATCGAGGATATCCGGATCGCGTAGACTATACGCCAACACCGGGGCTTTGGCATCCTTATAGTCGATGATGGCCACGTTGTTGCCGTCCCGGCAGGGGATGTAGGCAAATTTTTTGTGAATGAGGATATCTTCCGGCTCGTTGATTTCCTTGACATCGCTCACCATACCCACCATCGTCTGCGCAATCGGTGTTCGGAGGTGGTTAGGAATGTTATCTGGGCCGTTGTGTACTCGTTGGAGGGTATTGTGCAGGAAATCTTTGGCAAAAGCCGCCCGCAGCACAAAGCCCTTGTTGGTAGCAAACAGGGTGATGACCGAGTCGGTCGTTTCCACCCTTATCCCATGGTCCATCCAGTCTCCTGCTACGGTGGGTAGGGCGCCGAGACTCCACCAATTACGCCCATAATCCAGTGTCAGGAATACTTCCTTTGCGCCGGTATACGTACCGTAGTAAGCGGCACCGTAGCCAATGTTGACGAAATCGTCTGCCGACCCTGCTAACGTCGCGCATCGCTCCCACTTATACCCCAGGTTGGCGCTGTGGTACACATTGCCATCCTGATCCGCCTGGAGCACGTGAGCCATCCCCAAGTATTCGGTGGCGAACAATGCCGCATCGGTCAGTTTCTCCATGCGGTTCCAGGTTAGGCCATCGTCCGTACTTTTATACACTGTGCCATCCCATCCGTTGACGATGATGCCATTTCCAACTTTTTCCAACCGATACAATGCATTCTTCGAGATGGCGCCGAGGTCTGTCCATGTGTCGCCTTTATCGGTAGAGCGATAGATGTGGCCACCCTCGGAATTCGTATCCGTGACCAGCAGCGTGCCGTTGGTGGTATACATGATGGCATAGGCAGCCGCATAGTTTTCGGTGTTTTTATTGGTCGTAAGTTGCTTCAATAGCGTCCATGACTGGCCACCATCGCGGGTGCGGTATACCTCAGCATGGCTGGTGAGGATGTAAAACTCTTGCTTACGACCTGTTTCAGCGATGCAAGTGATGTCATGTGGCGTGGGATTGGCTACAAAATACCAGCTAGCCCCTTGGTCATCGCTGAGGTAGATTTTACCTTTTTGCGCACCGCGGGTAGCCAAGGCGATGGTTTGCGCATCCAGCTGCCGTATGGCGTCAATTCGTCCGCCGGCAACCACTTCCTGCACCGACCATTTGGTAAACTCGGGAACGATTTGGGTGGCTATAGAAAGGCTATCCATGGTAGCTTGCCCGTACGTGACCAGCAGCCAACAGTTGGCGATTAAGATTCCGGCTATTTTTTTAATGTTCATCACAACGTGTCTAGTTTTGCCACCACATTTTACTGTTCATATCATCGCCGCCGATGCGCTGCGAGGCCTCGCGATAGTTGTTTTGATTGAGCGATTGTTCCGATAAAGGATACGGGAGCCGCGAGGGTATCCGGCCATTGTTGACATTGGTCGGGCCGGGCACGAGGCGGGGGTAGCCCGTCCTTCTGTAATCGCTCCACGCTTCAATGCCCGTGAAAAACAGGCTAAAGTACTTCTGGAGGTATACCTTGGGCAATGTGCCATCGAAGGCTACACTGGGGTGAGCGAGGTAGTCATCGTTGAACGGGGCACCCCAATAGTCAAATGAATGTTTGATGCCATCGTGGTAGGCTTGTTGCGCGTCACCTTGGTAAAAACCTCGGATGGCAGCCTCTGCCTTCAGGAAAAATACCTCCGAAGCGGTCATCCAGATGGCTGCTTCACGATCCGATTGGAAGCGTGTACCCAGGTACGATTGGAAATTATATCCACCGTTGTAATTTGCAGATTCAGTAACCGGCAGGGCGTTTGGCAAGCCTACGTAAACCGGATTGGCCGTGTTGGCCGAGGCGTTGGTCGGGCGGGCGAATTGGTAAAGCCTCGTATCCCCGAATTTGGTCAAAGAATCGACCACAAATGCACTGACCGATTTATATTTGAAGTCAAAATCACGCACGTAGCTTGGCGCAAGGGGGAATACATCGGGGAAGCTCCCTTGGTACCGATAAAGGAAGTTGTCGGCGTTGCTTTCCATCACCGGGTACTGAGCGGGATCGGACAGGATCTGGCCAATCAGCGCACTGGCTTCCGCTGGTTGCCGCTCGGCGGTGCGCATGAGTAGGCGGAGCAACAGGCTGTTGCCGAATTTTTTCCATTTGAGCATATCGCCCTGATAAATGAGGTCGCCACCGAAATCCAAACCGGCAGTGACGTCTATCAGCTGGCTATACCGCTGTAACTCGTCAATCAGGCCTTTGTAAATGAACTCTTGCGTATCGTACTTCGGTGTAAACACGTTGGCCGCAGTGGCCTTACCGGCCTCGCTATAGGGCACGTCGCCAAAGGCGTCCGTTATCATGGAGAGGATGAAGACCCTGATCATACCCGATATGGCCGCGTAGTTGCCATGCCCGGTACCGTTTTCAACCATGCTGTTGATATCATTGAGGTCGCGCAAGCGATTGTATAAATTCCATACCTGATTGGAATTTGATGGCTGCAGCTTGAATCGCTGCACCTCCGTAAACGTATTATTCATGCAGGTATACTGAATCAATTCGTTGTTGATTTCAAAGGCGCTATGCGTGAGCGTATTGGAAATGCTGTACAGCACTTGTGGCAATACAACACCCGGGTTAACGGCCGAGGGCACGTTAGGGTTGGTGTTGTCTATTTTTTCGCAGCCTCCGGCAGTTAGGAGGATGATGGCGCATATCATGGTTATTTTGATATTCATGGCTATAGTGTTAAAGTGAAAGTTTGATGTCGAATCCGAAGCTCCGTGTGGAGGGAATTTGTGCATTTTCGATACCGGGCACAATGGTGCCGCCAGACACGAATGAAGTTTCGGGGTCGATATGCGGCGCTTTTGCAAAGAGGAGCAGGTTTCTACCTACGAGGTTCAGTTGCACGGATTTGAGCGGTGTTTTCTTGATGAGTTTGTTAGGTAGCCGGTAACCGAGGGTCAATTCACGCAGTTTGATGAATGATGCGTCAAAGGAATTGGACTCTACGTTTGGCCGGCGGTAAAAGCCGCGGTAATACGCATAGGCCGATACCCGCTCGGTATTGGGTGAGTAAGTGCCATCATCGTTGAGGACCACACCGTCTCCAATGATGCCTTCTTCGCGTCCGGGCAGCGTATTCGACAAGCTACCAGCTTCGGTGCCCGTCACATGGGTAAACGAATAGATGGTACCGCCCAGTCGCCCGTCAAATAGAAAGCCCAACGACCACGTTTTGTAGTTGAGGGTGTTTTTTATGCCGGCAATCAAGTCGGGGTTGTAGTTGCCGATTTTCATCGTATTGCTGGTAAATACGGGTACGCCACCCCGGTAAATAATTTGGCCGGCTTCGTTTCGTTGGAGGCCGATGCCATAGATATCGCCCATGCGGCCACCTACCCGTGCTTCTACCGTGGCGCCTTGGGCCGATGCCATGACGTAGCTCTCCACGCCATCTGCAAGTTCAACCACTCGGCTTCGGTTAGCCGCGGCGGTCAAGGTAATATCCCAGGTCAACTGATTTTTGATCGGTGTGACGGTCACCAGTGCTTCCCAGCCACGGTTGTTGATTTTTCCTGCATTCATGATTTTATCGGTGTACCCCGTGCTGATCGATAAGGGGCTGCGCAAAATCTGGTTTTTACTTTGGGACGTATACCAAGTGAAATCCACGTGTAGCCTGTTGGCAAACAATCTAAATTCGGTGCCCACCTCAAAAGACGAGGTAATTTCGGGCTTTAAGTTGAAATTGGGCATGGTTGCTGGTAAGCCTACAGAGCCAGGAAGCGTGCTGTATTCATAGTATGCGGCAGTCTGGTAGGGGTCCGTGTCGTTGCCTACTTGGGCAAATGAGCTTCTTAGTTTCCAAAAGTTCATCCAAGTAGACCGGATGCCGAGCAAATCGGAAAGGATTGCACTGGTCGAGATCGATGGATAGAAATACGAATTATTGCCTTCGGGCAGTGTACTGGACCAGTCATTGCGTCCGGTCAGTTGCACAAATAGCTGGTTTTTATAGCCTAGGTCGGCAAAGGCATATAAGCTGTTTACACGTTTTACGGTATTGACCTCACTAATCGCAGGCCGGGTACTGGCATTACCCAAATTGTACACGCCGGGGATGGTGAGGCCGTTGGCGGTTGCTGTGTTTTGGGCGGTGTTTATTTGGAGATTGTTTCCCCCAATGTTTGCAGACCAATGGACGCTCCCCGTTCCTTTGCCTTGGTACGTCACCAAGAAATCAGAATTGCGCTCCAAGTAGGTCAGATCCTGGCGGCGATACAACCCGTTTGTATTGACTACTGAACTGTAGGGGCGCTGTGAGCTGCGCATCTCGCCGGAGTAATCGATGCCGGTGCGGACCATCGCTTTCAACTGAGGCAGGATCTGATAGTCAACCGCCGCATTACCAAACACTCGGTTACGCTTCATCCCGTTCAGTTGCTCGTACATCGTAAAGTAAGGGTTATCGCCCCATGTGAAGTAATAATCTTGCTTGACGTGTTCCTGCCCGGGTACCCAATACCGCTTAAACCAATTGATGTCCGCGTTGCGTTCAAACCAGATGAAATTGTAGGTGGGGGATGAACCTCCGTATCCGACAATCGGTAAATTTTCGCTGTAGCTATTGATGTAGTTCATATTGGCCCTTACCGATACCTTAGATGAGATGTTTGCCGTGGAGTTCAGGTTAAACTGATTACGCTTCAATTCGGTGTTAGGCATGACGCCTGTTTGGGCATAGTTGTTATAGGAAGCCCTGAAGTCGCCCAGTTCCCCGGATTTAGACACCGATACACTATTGATCAATGTGCGACCCAGTTCGTAGAAATCCCTGACGTTGTTTGGGTGTGCCTCCCATGGGATTGCCACTCGGTTTCCGTCGGCATCAAGTGGTGAGCCGAATTGGATGAAGCGCTGTCCCTTGAAAGGCGCACCCCAGTTATGGCCGGAGTTGCTGGTATTGGGGCCGTCGGGGCCATCCCCATAGGAATAGTACGTGAGCCCGCTGCCGGTGCCTCCACCGTATTCATTCTGGAAATCAGGCAGCTTCAGTACTTGGTCAAATGTGGTATTCGAATTGACACTCACGCCCATGGTGGCTGATTTTGATGCACTTTTTGTGGTGATGATAACGGCGCCATTTGCTGCTCTGGAACCATAAAGCGCGGCTGCGTTGGCCCCTTTCAGTACGCTGATCGATTCGATGTCGTCCGGATTGATCTCGGCTCCGCCACTGCCGTAATCAACCGAGAGGTCACTGCTGCTACCGGTGCCATTGTTGTTGTTGATGGGGACACCATCAACCACGACCAGGGCGGCATTTTTATTGATGTTCAACGAAGACTCACCGCGCAGTACGATGCGCGACGAGCTGGCCATACCACCGGATGTCATGGTCATGTTCATGCCGGCCACCTTGCCCTGCAGCGCCGTCAATGCGTTTCCGCTTTTTGCTGTGTTGATGTCATCGCCCTTGATCTCCTGGATGGACGTTCCGATACGCCGCTTCGCACTTGTCAGTCCCAGTGAGGTCACCACCACTTCCTCCAATGCGTCTGTTGTACTTTTCAAGGTGATGTCGAGCGTCTTGGGCAGATCGGCGCTGACCGTGATAGCGTCTAGCTGCGCACTTTCATAGGAAATGTAACTTACGCGGATGGTGTAAGTGCCTGGCGCTATTGCGATTTCATACTTGCCGTTTCGGTCCGTCTGCACGGAGCGCCCATTTTCCTTTACCGTGATTGTTGCCCCTTCCAGGGGAGCCCTGTTTTCATCAACAACGCGGCCTGTTATCCGCGCGGTTTGCCTTGGTGGTAGCACGGCTATCGCGTGGGTTTTGGCGACCTTTTTTCCGCTGTCCTTTTTGATGGTGACGATTTTGTTTGCGATGGTGTACGTGTAAGCCGATTCAGCGAAACAGCGATCCAAGACCTGGTTTATCGTTGCATTTTTGATATCCAGGCTGATCGCATCGGCATCGGTAAATAGGTCAGCATCGTAAAAGAAATCATAGGAGGCCTGCTGACGGATATCTTCGAGAATTTCCTGTATGGTTGCGTTTGCTTTTTTGATGGATAGGGTTTGCCCCAGTGTGGTAGCGCTCACATGAAGCAGGCAACACAGGGTCAGTAGCATAGTTATTTTCATAACACGCATGATTTGATAATATTTCATATTTTTGTTTTACTGTTAAAAGATAAAATGTTGGTCGAACAATATTTACGCAAGCTTTTGACAACCGAGCAGGAGGTGCTTCCGACACCTTCTGCTTTTTATTGAAATGCTTGCCGGGCGAAGTGTTGCTTGTTTTATTCCTTGACGATAATCCTCCTTTCTTTTACTTCAAGTTTCACCTGTTCTGTAGCGGCAATCATGTCGAGGATAGCCGATAGGGGTTGTTTCCTGGATACCATGCCGTTGAACCTGATTTTACCCAGGTGTTCGGGGCAGGACACCTCCACGTCATACCAGCGGATTACTTCCTCAAGAATGTCTGATAAGCGTTCGTTACGGAAAATGAAGTCACCGTTTTTCCAGGCGATCGCTCGTGCCACATCCGCGTTTTCGACGTGGATGCGGGCACCGACCTGGGCTTGCATGTGCGGGCTTAGCACTTCGTAATCTCCTGTAGTGCGCGAAATGACCTTTACCTTTCCCGTTACCAAGGTAGTGCGCTCGGTAGGGTAGCTGGTATAGCTGTTTACATTGAATTGCGTGCCCAGTACCTGTATGGTTTGGCGATCGGTTTCAACCAAGAAGGGCACCCGTTCGTCACTTTGCCCGGGTACGGCTACGCGAGATTCGGCAATGTCAAAATAGACTTCGCCCGTCATGCGTACCCGGCGTTCGTGGTTGCTGAATACTGTGGGGTACGAAAGGGACGAAGCCGCGTTTAGCCAGGCTTTAGAGCCATCGGGAAGGACGATCTGATAGCTACCGCCGCGCGGGGTGGCCAAGGTATTGGTCTGCAGCGTGCTGGCATGGTCTTGCGATGTGGTGCGGTATTCAAGTACTCCCTGCCTATTTTTCGATATGGTGACGCCATTGTCGTTGGAAATAACCCCTTCTTGTATGCCGTCCAACGCAATGCGGGTCCCGTCGGCTAGTGTGAGGATTGCCTTGTCGCTGCCCGGCAAAATGATGTCGCTTGTTGGGCTATCGGAGCGTTCTCCAAGAGTTTGACGGTAGATGAATATGGAGATCGCCAGTACGAAAAACAGCGAAGCGGCAATGGCGGTGTATCGGCGTAGGGAAAGCCACAACGGTCTGCGGCTGCCGGTCTTCGCGGCATGGAACCTGGGCGAACGTTTAATCGCTGTCAACATGGTGTGGACGGTGTGTTCGTCGGGTTCTTTTCCAGGCTGGTCCTTTGCGATTTCTTCGTACCAGGCTTCAAGACGTCGGATCTCTTCATCCGTACATTCGTTACGGTGATACTTATCAAGCAGTGCAGCTAGTTTCTTTTCCATACACATCGAGGGCGCCATTTGTGCCCTGTTATGAGTATAGTAACCGAAAGGAAAGTTTTTGCTATTCTAAAAAGCACATTTAAAGATTTCTTAATCGACTTAACGATATGTTAACCTTTAAATGGTGCGTGCCCTTCAGAAAAACAGGAAATAGGAGGTGTTTTTCAACGCAGCTACAAAGCGTTTGCGGATCACTTTGAGTTGGTTGTAAACCGTGTGAGGAGAGGTGGCGAGCATATCGGCTATTTCCGAAACGGTTTTGTTGCGTTCGTAACGCAAGGTATACACTTGCTTCATGCGGGGCGGGAGCTCCGTGATGGCGATGTCAAGCAGGGATTCCAATTCCTCATTGTGCGCCTGTTTGAACGCGATTGACAATTCATCCGTATCGGCGATCTCTTCAGGTAAGTTATCCCAAATGGTTACGAAATGCGGCAGGTGTTTGTTTTTCCGATAGTAATTCAGTACCCGATTGATGGCCATACCGTAAAGGTAAGGGTATATCTCTCCTTGGGGCTGTATGGTATCCCGCTTTTCCCATAGCGATAAAAAAAGGTCTTGTATGAGGTCGGCCACAGCGGATTGGTCATTGATGCGCTTGCTGATTTCTTTGTACAGCAGACGGACATAGCGTTGGTAGATGCGGTCAAAAGCACCTTCGTTTCCTTGCTTTAGGGAATTCCAAAGTTCGTTATCTGTTTCTAAAACGTCGCTGCCGAATTGCATGTTGTACGATCCCACTTGGCTAGATCGGGCTTCTAGCAGCCAAAGTTAGGAACTCTGTTCTATCGGAATTATTATGTTTATGTTAAGCTGGTGTGAATGTAAGCTTCCCGGAAGAAAAAAGACTGTTAGAGAGTAGAAACTGATCATAATTCAAAAATTCAATTAATTGAAATTTGAAAATTTGTCCTCAAGGTTATTTAGCCATTTCACCGCTTTTCTTGGCTCACGCTTTTTACGGATGTAAAACTTATCCAATGGAGATTTTTATAGCCCATTGTTTTACGCTGTCGATGAATCCTTTGGTTGTTGCGGGCATTATATCCAACACGATTACTGTTCTCATTTTTTACTGTTTTATTACAGCAAAGTTGAGAACACAGTAAGGTGTGTAGCGATAACAATTGTTAATAAATGAGGTTATCTTCTATTTCTGATTCGGCTCAAAGAAACGGAAGTAATGCCCAGGTAAGAAGCGATGTGATGCTGCGGCACACGTTGTACGATGTGCGGATACTTGGTGATTAATTCTTCATACCGTTGTTGCGGTGAATTTTTACAGGACCTGTCTGGTTTCCCGAAGGGTTCGGTTTTATTTCGCCCAACATTTCCATTGTTCTTTTTTCTTTGTCGGATATGGCTTTTAGCAGGCCAGATGCTTGTTGGATGTATTTAAAGTCTTTCGTTTCACTTACTTTTTCAAATAATTGCGAAACCAAGGTCCAGCGTTCTGCAATCTCTACAAATGCTTCGTGTCCTGCTTTTAATTCGTCGATTTTCAGCAAGTCGTAACTTTCTTTCAAAAAATCACGGTATAGATTTCGGAATAATGCGCCACCGGTTCCCGCTTTTTCCATCATCATTGCAGATGTCTTAAACTCGTTTTCAATGTCGTTGCTACTATTAAACCATTTGACTATTTCTCTGCTTGCTTTTACAATACCTTTATAGCCTATGTTCGTTATCGGTGGGTTTAGATAGTCACTCACATTATTTCTAATTGCCTTAATAATCGAGGTTTCTAAATTCGTTTTCTTATCAGTCTTACTCAGCGTATAATACAAATTTCTTGAAGACATGGGGCCTTTTTCGGCTCTTGCCAATGCCAAACTTTTCAAGCTCGTCTTTACTTGACCGCCTTGTTGCTTTGTGTCCACCAAAAAGGCGTTTTCGTTATCATATCCATAGATTGCTGCATAGTGCCCTGCAAAATGAAATGGCCGTGAAAAATATTCTAAATGAAAACAGTCTAATTTCAGTCCAACCGTTTGCCCGCGGTCAAGCAGTTCTTTTACATTTTTCCATGCTTTTTGCTTCGATGTAGTTTCTTTAACGGTTAATTCAAGGTTTAGATTTCTCGCTATATTCCGAGTTAGAAGATCAGTTTTGATTCGCCCACCTATAAAAGGGAAACTCATTGTTTTCATATTCCAAAAAATGAAACCCAGTCCTTCACCAAGCCCAAAAAGCATAGGCTCGGAAAGTTCAATGCCGAGTTGTCTTAACAGCGTTCCTGTCGCTGTCGTCTCGCAATGTTGTCCGTCAAACGCTTTTATATTTTTTATTTTCATTGGTTACTGCGATGTTGTTTTTGGCTTCATATTTTTTCACTCATGAAGCCACTAAGGTATAAGTTTTTACTAACAGATAATTGCCCCGATTTTGCCGAAATACAAAATTTTAATTGGAGTCTCCTCCCGTTAAGTATAAATTTCCGGCTTGTTCACAAACGATTTTGTGACTTTACCTTATTGATTATGGCCATAATTCGTTGCACATCCAGGCTGCCGGAGTAACTGACCACGCCAGCTTCATCGAGTAAGACCACCTGAGGGAAGGCATCGATTCCGTATTCCCTATTGATATTCGCGTCGGTTCCCCAAAGCACGTCGAACGTTACCTTGTTGCGCAGCATGAAGGATCTGACCATATTTTCGCTATCTATGGTATTAATGCCCAAAACAACCAGTTTGTCCGGATCGTTCCGCACGGCGAGTTCGTTCAGTATCGGTACGGCCTCAATGCAATAGCCACAGTTCGTCATCCAGAATTCCAGCAACACCATCCGACCGCGGTAGTCTGTTAGTGTTTTCCGGCTCCCCGTGCGTAAATCAATCAGGTCAATTTCAGGAGCCTTTTCGCCTACCTCGACAATGGATAGAGAGCTGCGTGTCTCCGGCTCATAGTCTGTCAAGTACGTGGAGTAATACCACGAATTCTCGGCTGGGGCCGGTGGGTCGGTATTCACGTCATCGAAGACTGTCCGGCTCCTGTCGCGGCTGCCGTGCCTGGTCTGTAGTAAAGACAGGGGTAGCAGTGTTGCACTATCCACGAGCAGTTGGTAGTTGATGGTGATATCGCCCTTGGACTTTGTAAATCCGGTACCCAGGTAATCGGCAAAGGCGTTCCGAACCTCAAACGTTAAACAGTGGGCTGGCGCACCGCCGATCACCGTATCGGCCATTGATTTTACAATACCGCTGTCCGCTATAATGAACGGCAAGAGGTTGCGAAGGGTTACGATGGAGTTGAACAGTTCAGAGCGGCGGTTCAATGCAACCGATGTTACCCTATTTTCGGTTGTTATCGTTCTGCGTCCCGTGTTGACGTCAACGATTGCCGTATTATTAAAAATAGAGAGCCCGCCGGCATGCGAAAACTGATACCTGAATCCTGTACGGTCGTTCTCTTCGGCAAAATCCATATACATGCTACCGGTCATCGTTGAGTGGATAGCCTCGGCAGGGTAGTCAAGTTCCCTCACGTATTGGTAACTGATCGTCTTAAGCGAAAGGAGCTTTTCCGCTACTTTTCTGAATAACGGTATTGTCTCGCCAGCTGTTTCTGAGGGCGGTTGTGCGGACGTCGATGAGATTATTATCGAAAGGCATACTCCCAAGATAGTTTGTAGCGTCTTCATATCTATTTGTCGCGGTGAACGTTAAAATGTTGCTTGTCGTTTTAACACATCTTGTTCCTTCCGTGGCGGGGCTATGCTTTTAGAGTACGGGCCACTGGAGCTCGGCTGATTTTCGGAAAGTTGCCTTTTCGTATCTGCAGGGCTATCCCATGCAGAACTTTTAATATCCCATGGGTTGGATTTTCTGTTGCTTTTGGCGTAAAGCCTAAGAGATAAACTGCTCCTATTGAAAAATTAAAATTTGCATCTGTTATCATAAATTTAGTTTTATGATTTTTGTGTATGACGAATAACAACTTAGAGCAGGATAAATCTGCATTGCTTATTATAGATATGCAGTACGATTTTGCAAGTCCTCAAGGCCAAGCCTATGTCCATGGAACAGAAGAAATAATTCCCCACCTTGTTTCTCTAACACGTATATTCAGGAAATACGGCAGACCTGTGTTCCATATTATGCGCCTATATTATCCAGACGGAAGTAATGCTGAACTATGCCGTAGAGCGCTTATTTCGTCCGGTAAACAGATAGTAGCTCCCGATAGTCAGGGTGCGGAAATCATTGATGAATTACTGCCTGAAACCGATAGCCCCTACGCTCATGACGAGCTTCTTAAGGGAAAGGTCATCCGGTGTGGTGATAATGACTACATCTTGTACAAACCGAGGTGGGGTGCATTTTACAACACGACATTACATGATGTGCTGCAATCAAACGGAATAACTTCGCTCTTTGTTGCCGGTTGTAATTTCCCGAATTGTCCACGCACAACCATGTACGAAGCCAGCGAACGGGATTACAAGCTTGCAATGATCCCATCTGCAATATCGGGTGTCTACGATAGAGGCTTAGAAGAAATGCAGAATATCGGTATTCATATCTTCGACGATCTCGCCCTCGTAGATTTCTTTTTCAAAAGTGGAACACTAATCACCGATTATCACCCGGTCTATAAAGACGCTTTCAAGACATTGAATATGGCGTGGCTAAATCAGTATTTCGATATAGAACCGGTTGACGAATACGTATTGTCCAATCCGGAAGAGGCTATACTCAAAAATGGTGGCAAAATCCTGTTCGCCTTAAAAGGCGGGCAACCTATCGGTACGGCTGCCTTGAAAAAAATGGATGACGGTCGTTTGGAATTGACCAAGATGACCGTACATGAGAATCACCGAGGGTGTGGAATCGGCAAAATGCTCTGCACTCAGGCGATATCCGTATCCAAACGTCTTGGAGTGAAAGAGCTGGTACTTTTCTCACATACACGTTTAGCGGATGCCCTGAATATATATCGGAAATTAGGTTTCAACGAAACGGAGATAGATAAAACAAAATACAAAAGAGCCGATGTCATGATGAAGTTGACCTTTTAAATGCCCGGATTTAGGTATTTTTTGGTCGAAGAACGGCGAATAAGCGAGCAGAGTTGGCCGATCAGTACAGATGCACACAGATGGAATTATTTAGTAAATATTTAGAAACAGCGAACAATGGATGTAAGATACCCAATCGGACAGTTTGAGAGACCTAACCTTATCGGCAAACAGGAGCTTTCGGGATGGATAAGGATTATAGCCGAATTCCCGAAAGAAATTGCCCGGGAGGTTTTATCTTTAACGGATGCACAGCTGGATACTCCCTACAGAGATGGCGGCTGGACGGTAAGACAGGTTGTCCACCATTGTGCAGATAGCCATATGAATGCCTTTATACGTTTTAAGTTGGCGCTTACCGAAACTAATCCGATTATCAAGCCTTATCATGAAGCGTTATGGGCCGAATTGCCTGACAGTAGAATTCGTTTGGAACCCTCGCTAAACCTTTTAAAAGGATTACACGAACGATGGAGTAGAATACTTGAAAGCCTTGGAGACGAAGATCTAAAAAGGACATACATTCATCCTGAACAAGGGCGGCCAGTTCCTTTGGACGAAGTTGTTGGCATGTATGCATGGCATTGCAAGCATCACTTGGCTCATATTAGGTTAGTGACCGCAACGGGCCAGGAAAAGTAGAAGCATATTTACGATATACTCAATAACTATCAAACAAATTCCAACGTTTCGCAAAGCTACCAAGCATTTCTAGATCGCGTTCCAATCGCTCGTTCCATAACAATCCGTAATTTAATCGGAGGCAATTTTCGTATTGATTTTGCAGGGTGAAAATTCTGCCCGGTGCAAAACTGATTTTATGTCGCAGGCATTGCTCATATAATGCGATGGTATCAACGGCTTTAGGTAGTTCCACCCAAATAACGAACCCGCCCTGCGGTCTGCTGGCCATTGTTCCGTCAGGAAAATAATCCGAAATGGCCCGTGAAAATTTGAGTAGATTGCCGTGGAGTGTATGCCTTAGTTTGCGAAGGTGGTTCTCATACCGGCCTGTTTCAAGAAACCCGGCAATAACTTCCTGAGTGATAGAAGTCGATGAAATATTGTGGTAGCGTTTCATACGCCTTACCTCATCTTTGAACTTTCCCGGAGCAACCCATCCCACCCGATAGCCGGGAGCGAGCGTTTTTGATACCGAACCGCACCACAATACCAGGCCGCTTTCATCGTAGGTCTTGCAGGATTTGGGACGTTGCTGGCCAAAATATACGTCACCATTGAGATCATTCTCAATCAGCGGAACATGATATTTTTCAAGGAGGCGCACCGTCTGTTTCTTGTTTTCATCGGGCATGCAGCTGCCCAGCGGATTGCTGAAATTGCTGATAAAGAGACATACATTTATCTTATTTTCTCTTAACGCATCTTCCAATGCGTTCAAATCAACACCATGCTGAGGATCAGACGGCAATTCCAATACTTTGACACCTAATACCTGAGCGAGTTGTAACATGCCGAACGAAACAGGACTTTCCATTGCTACCGTATCTCCTTTTTTGGTCAATGCCATCAAACAATATGACAGCGCGTTCAGGCAGCCGCTCGTGGTGATGATCTCATCATGCTTCAAATTACACTCCATTGCAAAAGACCATCGGGCAATCTGACGGCGTAACCGCTCATTTCCCTCCGTTTTGTCGTACATAACGCCGCTCCCTTTCAGCTCCCTTGTTGCCATCATAAGACCTTTGTTGAGCTTTGCTATGGGCAACAACTCATTTGCCGGGGTCCCCAGGGCAAGCGGTAAATGACCATCTTCCCCCAAGCTATCATAAATCTTACGTACCAACAATTCACTGTCGGCATAATTCGCTTCGGCTTCGGGAGTGGTAAGCTGGGGAAGCGCCGGAATTTTCGTTTTTGAATACCGCACATAATATCCCGACTGAGGTCGGGTCTCAATCAACATTTTACACTCTAAATAATAATACGCACTTAATGCCGTATTTTGGCTTACACCATATTCACGGCATATAGTCCGTAGCGAAGGGAGCTTATCACCGGTACGCAACGTCCCGTTCAGGATTTGTTGCTCAATAATTTTAGCGATACGCATATAAGCGAACTCCGACTTGTTTTGTGTTTTCTTCATTCCGTATTTTCAGACTGCTGCCAACAAAAATAACAAAACTGCATCTGCTACCATGAGAATATATTGCCGAATTTTGTTTGACAGTATCGCAAACATGTAAAAAACAGTTAATAATGAACTTCTACCATAAACACCTATTTATCGTAGGTTCAGGGGCTATTGGCAAAGCACTCGCCGTTTTCCTTTCTCAAGCGGGCAGAAAAGTTACCATGATCAGAGGAAGCGTAGATGACGGTCGTACAACAATCCGCCGTTTCGCTGTCGAAATGGAGAAGGGCGTTCTACACGAGGCGGACGTGGAGGTTGCAACACTGAATTCCCTTGCCGAAATTGACGGTATTGTTGTTGTTGCAACCAAATCTTTTGGGAATGAAAAACTGGCTTGCACATTAAAGTCAAAAATAGGCGACTCACCCCTAGTACTCCTACAAAACGGCTTGGGCATTGAGCAACCGTTTTTGGAGCATGGATACCAGCACGTGTACCGCTGTGTTCTCTTTGTGACAAGTCAGTCGATCGATGAAGTTGCCGTGCGGTTTAAGCCTGTGGCAACTTGCCCTGTGGGAATAGAGCATGGTGATAAAGAGCAACTCAACAATATCGTCGCCCATCTAAATACCCCAAATTTCGGATTTAAGCGTGAAGTACATATTCAGCATATAGTATGGAAAAAAGCGATCATCAATTGCGTGTTCAATTCGGTTTGCCCGTTATTGGAAATTGACAATGGTATCTTCCACAGAAATCCTGGAGCGTTGAAAATTGCCCGTAGAGTCATCGCTGAATGCACAACTATTGCTCATGCAAAAGGAATAGCAATGCAGCCTGATGACGTAGAGCGTGGTTTGGTTCAAATAAGCCGGTTGTCCGATGGACAAGCGATATCGACCTTACAAGACATATGGCGCAATAAAAGAACCGAAATAGAAACGTTAAACGCTGAAATAGTGAGGATAGCCGAACAGATACATCAGCAGGACGCCGTCCGGGAGACAAGGCTATTAGGTGAACTCACGAAAATAAAATCTGAGCGCGCGTTAAAAAGCACTTGAAACGTGTACTCAACCAGGCATTTTTATAAAAACAAAATAGTATAGTTTTTCAACAAGGAGACTTCTTGTTTGTCCCCGCTTTTGTAGCACATCGGTTTGTCGAGTTTTCAGCAGACTTTATCACTTGGGTCTTTTTTTTTATAAAGTAGTTATGCTGTGATTAACTGGTAATAAGTTTAAAAAGCTTATGATATTGATTATCAACCCAAAGTAGCACTGATGAATGCCGGGTTTTTGATTTTTGTGCGTAGCGGAAGTCTGGGAAGATTGCAAATTAATCAATAGATGCTTTGCAATTTCATCAATATCTGGCGGACGGCAACCTAGAGCTCCATGGCTAATCCATGATTGCTTTTTTTGATGATAATTATATCACCTTTTCAAGCTATTTTTGGCGAAATCTGGGTTGATGCAATGAATAACCATGCAAAAGGAGTGCTCATGGCACTGTCAGCGGCAATATTGTGGGGTATATCCGGCACGTCCGGTCAGTTTCTGTTCCAGCAACGCGCCATGAGCGTGGAATGGCTGATGGCAGTGCGGATGCTCGGAGCCGGCATTCTGTTATTAATCCTGGCGCTTATACAGAAAGATGTCCATATCTGGGCAATATGGCGCAACAAGAGCGACCGGCGGCGTCTGCTGGTTTTTGGTGTCGTGGGTATGTTGACTGTACAATACACCTATTTTGCCGCAATAAAGCACTCCAATGCCGCTACCGCAACCATCTTGCAGTTCTCGGCACCGGTATTGATCGCTATTTACCTTGCAGTACGTTTCCGCACGCGGCTAAGCCTCAGGGGCTATTTTGCGATTTCATTGGCCATTTTAGGCACGTTTCTCTTGGTCACCCACGGGGATATCGGCTCGTTGAATATTTCACCGCTGGCTTTTGCGTTCGGTATAGCTTCTGCCGTGAGTTTAGCGCTTTACACCTTAATGCCCGGGAAGCTACTTGCCAGATACAGTGCAACGACGGTTATCGGTTGGGGGTTGTTCGTGGGTGGTGTGGCTATATCGTTGATCAAACCGCCGTGGGAGGTGGATGGTATCTGGGACGGGTATACCTACGCCAATAGCCTATTTGTAGTATTTTTCGGAACATTGATACCGTTTTACATGTACCTGAAGGCCGTACAACTCATCGGCGGCCAGACTGCCAGCGTGCTGACGTCTGCTGAGCCGCTTTCCGCTACGCTGATCGCTGTGCTATGGCTAGACGTTTCGTTCCTAGCTATGGATTGGTTGGGGGCTTCATCAATCATTTTGACCGTATTTCTGCTGTCCCGCCGATCCTGACTAAATTAAGATCAACTATGTTAATTATCACCTATTGCTGCCGGCAATCTTGCACAATCAGATAAAAACTTAACGTATGCAAACCCATGTTTTGGACAACCTTCTTCGGGATCATTCCTGTCATATTTGTAGGGGGCCTGTACGGAGACCGGGTCAAAAGGCTTCATGGCGGGGGCAGAAATAGTACCACTCGATAACTCCGATACGGCTGCGCGTTACGTATACGAGCAAGCCGTTATGTGGCGTAAACAATAAGTGAGATGTTCTTGATATCAACCATGATTGATATCAACTAATAAGTGCAAAAATGAAAACAAATATTTTTTTTATTCAACTTATTAGTTGTATGTTTGTGTTCACATAAACGATGGAAAACCGCCTATCGATTTGTATCGTGAGGATTAGGGATTTTTAACATGTGGGAAACTTGTCACGGATAAGTTGTTTCTTGCGAAGAGATGGGGGGAATGTTTGATGTATCCATTTAATTCCGTATTGCCGTGGCCACAAAAGACGACGTTTCCCATTTCCTGCAAGAGTTCTTTGCCAAGTGCAGCGTATTTGGCATCATTTTCAGAGATAGCAGACCAAAGAATGCGCAGACGCTGTTGGATTTGGAGATTACGCCAGTCAAGCGAGGTGAAATCGTGGAGTCGCTCACGGTTACTGATTATAGCGAAGGCCCGCTGGATGATAGGCTATATGGCATAGCCAGCATGTGGGTATTCGGCAAAAGATATAAGAACAACGAACTATATATAAAAGTATCAATGGGGACAACAAGCAATCCGGTCATTTGCATATCATTCCATCCGGCGGAGCACCCCATCAACTATCCTTTTAAAAAGGAGAAAACATGAACAGCCCGATCACAGGAAAACCAATGAAACTGGTCCGCGAAGCGGACACCCTTACGTTCCGCAAGGAAACGTTTAACATCGTGTACCATTATTATTTGTGTGAGGATAGCGGCGAGCGGTTTACCGATGGCCGATTGGACACGCTCAACACGGTTCAGGCCACCAACCAATACCGGGAGAAATACGGTATCCCTTTTCCGGAGGAAATCCGGCAGATCCGCGAGCAGTATGGCGTATCTGCCGCCAAGATGTCGGAGATATTGGGGCTGGGGGCCAATACCTATCGGCTGTATGAAGCGGGAGAAATGCCCACAGTCGCCAACGGTCGGCTTATCCTGTCCGTACGGGAGCCGGAGGAGTTCATCCGGCAGGTAGCTGCCAGCAGTCATTTTTTGGACGAACGCGAAGTAAATAAGTTTATCGCCAAGGCGCAGTCATTAATCGACCAGCGCAACGATGTCTTATATGACCTCGAACTTTCGCAAATCATGTTGCGTGAAGATCCGCCCAATTCGTATAACGGCTATCGGCGGCTGAGCCTGTCACGTATTGCACAAACAATAGCCTATTTTGAACAGCATATCGGCAACCTGTATAAGACCAAGCTCAATAAACTGCTCTTCTATACCGATTTCCTGGCATATAAGGCTCACGGGTATTCCATTACCGGTTTGCAATACCGTGCCATCCCATACGGTCCTGTACCCGCCGAATATGGACGGCTGTACCTGCGGCTACAGGATGACGGGAAGGTTTTGGTTGACGAACGGAACGGCAAGGATGACCAGTACTTGGAGGTTTACTACCCCAATATGTCTTTCGATGGACACGAATTTACGGAAGGGGAGCTGCACATCCTCGAATTCGTCGCCCGGGTGTTCAGGGGGAGAAGTACCGGTGAGATAGTGCATCTCAGCCATGAGGAGCCGGCTTGGAAGGATAACCATGGTGACAGGCAACTTATCGATTATCAGCGATATGCGTTTGGAGTGGGGGAGCGTATTGGTTTGTTGGATTAACAATCGACTAAATCGGGCAACGGGTTGAAATTGATAGCCGATGAACTGAAGGGCTATCCCAAAATAGAATTCAAATGGTTTGAGCGTGGCGGGTTACAATTCCAGGTGCAGTTTGTCAATAAAGATTATGTAGCGCAGCACGAGTTACAGCAGGAGTTACAACAGAAAACCTGATATGGTCGCCTATTGCCAACACAATGTTAGCAGTTCGGGCTTTTGTCATTCTTTAGTAGCTCGGTGTAAGGGTCGCCTGTCAGCCCAAGTGCCAATGCAAATGCTGGTTCCGTCTTCCTTCCTTGCCGTTTGAGTTCAATAATTTGTTGTCTGAATTTTTCTCCGTGTTTGTTTAGCAAATTATGTTCAACTATTAGATGTCTGTATGCAAATTGTTGTCTTGTCGGAATACGTTGTCCAAAAATCTCAATTTCAAAACCGTCCAAAAAGAAATTGGCAACAATAGCCAGGGTGTCTAAACTTGGCTGCTCCCTGATCGGGCCAGGCTCAAATGCAAAGATGGATCGATCAGGCACGTATTGATCAGCTCCAATGTCCTGAGGAAGGACGGTAAGTTCGTACACACAAGATGCTTTACCAAGGACGTCACATCAATCGTCGAAGAGGAGAAGAGAAGGAATAGCTTACTGCTTCAACTGGAACAAAGCGAAGCAAGGTTAAGGATGGCCATAACGTCCACCAACCTTGGTACGTGGGACTGGGACACCCAAACAGCGAATATCTACTTATCAGAGGAGGGTAAAAGGATATGCGGATTACCTTCGGAAGAACCGGTTTCTTTTGAAAAGCTCTCAGATCTCATCCATCCGGATGACCGGCGACAGGTAGACCAGGAGGTAAAACGCTCGACCGAATTGGGCATCGACGGCCTTTACGATATAATATTTAGAATCCACCGGTTTGATGACCAAAGGCTATGCTGGGTAAGGGTACAGGGCGCTGTTTACGTCGACGCCAAAAAGGATTCAACGCGGTTCACCGGCATGATGCTGGATATTACCGACATTAAACAGGCGGAAGAAAAAAGTGCTCAGTTGGCAGCCATTATCAGGACTTCCAATGACGCTATTATTAGCATAACTTTGGACGGAATCGTCACCAGCTGGAACGCTTCAGCACAGCGGATGTTCGGTTATACCGCTAAAGAAATGGTCTGCCAGACAATTTTGAAAATAGTGCCCGAAGACCGGCAGGACGAGGAAGCGCATATTCTTTCACGGCTAAGGAGCGGCTTGGAGGTGGAGCATTTCGATACAAAACGCCTGACGAAGAAAGGAAACCTTTTGGACGTGTCCCTCACCCTATCACCCATCAAGGATGCGGGGGGAAATATCATCGGCATATCCAAAATAACCAGGGATATAACCGGAAAAAAACAGGAGGAACGGCGAAAGAATGATTTTGTAGCGATGGCCAGCCACGAACTGAAAACGCCATTGACCGCTATCACCGGGTTTGCGCAGATATTGATGAACCATTCCAAAAAGGCTGGTGATGATTTCAGTTGGCGTGTGATGTCAAGAATCGAGGCGCAGGCAAAAAAAATGGGTTCGATGATTCAGGGCTTTCTCAGTTTGGCGAGAATCGAAGGAGGGAAAATCGAGCTCCGGAAGGAGGTTTTCGAATTGGATGCATTGGTGAGCGAAATTGTGGATGATGCCAAATTGTTAGGCACAAAACACTTTTTCAAGTGACAGGCAGTGAACCCGCGACCCTATACGCCGATCGCGAAAAAATAGGACAGGTGCTGATGAACCTGGTCAGCAATGCGATCAAGTACTCTCCAGCCGGAAGCACCATAACCATTGGCTCCGAAAAAATGGCCGGAAAAGTTATCATATCCGTACGTGACGAAGGTATAGGGATCAGTGCTGCAGATCAAAAAAGATTGTTTGAACGTTTCTATCGTGTAAATAACGAAAAAATAAAAAACACAACCGGCTTCGGTATAGGACTTTACCTTGTTTCAGAAATCCTGCGCTACCATAATAGCAATATTCTGGTCGAAAGCGAGGAAGGCAGGGGTTCGATATTCTATTTTGAAATAGACGTTCCGAGCTGCCACATCGAAGAACACTTGCCATAGCAAAAGGACACCTCCGGCGTATTATTTTATTGAAATATAAATATCAACTTCTGCATTGTCCCAGTTTTGGCTTCTTTCGTCATAGACCTCAAAATCAAAAGCAAATTTTCGTTTAATGTCTGAATTCCATATTCCTTTCCAAGTGTCAGTGATACAAGCCGTCATTTTACCCCTCGCTGTAAACTTTGTGTAGGTTTGACTAGGGATTACAAGTACTTCAAGTCCGTTGGGAGTAGCAACATGATCAGGTACTTTACAACCTATAAAGTATGAAAAAGGGGCTGTCTCATCCTTTTCATAATCAAAATAAACAGCAAACACTTCATTAGACAATTTTTCCGGAATAAGGTCGAAAACTTTATCAGCTTCAAATTTTTGCCACAAATTGCCGCAATCTTTGCTGGATTGGTTATTTTGATTAGTTGTCTTACCATTTAGTCTTAGTCCGACTAATTTAAAAGCGTCTTTTTTTTCTGCCATAATTCATGCTGTTTATTGATTTTGTTTGATGCAGCCGGTTTACAATGACCGCCAATCGTCCGTTTGTTGGGGCGTCCGCTATGCTTGCACATAACGGTCCGTCAGCCCGCCTGACGCCAAAGCTTAAAATTTAAAGTAGCCGTCATAAGATCACGCCAGTATCTTCTCGTAAGCCCTTCTTGGACTCCCCCTGAAATACACTTCTCCGCAATAGACATATCCCAACTTTTCAAACGTCTTCATCATCGCCATATTATCGAAGTTGGTATCCGCCTTGACACTGCGAATATGGTTGTCAATCGCATAATCTTCAACGAATGCAAGAATCCTTTTGGCCAAACCTTTTCCTACATAGTTTTCTGCAATAGCTATACGGTGAACAACAACGAATTCGCCGTCCGTTAACCATTTACCTTCGATCTTTGCATATTCGGGTTCATCATTCACCAGTATTGCAACGTAACCGATAATCGTACTTTTGTCCATCAGAACAAATCCAGCCCCCCGCTCAATATCTTTTTGTATTACACCAGGATTGGGATAACCATCCTGCCATTGGTTACTGCCTTCCTGTTTTCTCCGGATAATAGCCTGCTGCAGTATATCCCAAACCGGTTGCAAATCTGTAATCTCCGCCTTTCTAAATGTATATTCCATATTTGAACAATTAAAATGTATGTAATTATACGACTCATAGCATCGTATCGAAGTCAACGTGAAGCTGGGTTGAGCCATAATCATCTCGGCAGTTCAGTTTTTCATATCCAACCGAAGTTGAGCTCGTTTTAGGCCCGGGTCACTCAGGTCGGGTTAAATATAATAACTAATTAGTAAAAGCCCAATCCGAAAGAGGAGTTCGCAATGCTTTTACCAATTACTAGGAGCAACATGCCCCGCAACGAAATTCGTTCGAGAAATCTCATGGGGTCAGTACCCGCGGTCAACCAAGCGATTTTAGACGCCAACAGATTCTTTGTTTGATCTGGGGTTGTCTTCAGCAGCTCGTCGTTCATGGTGAAGCCTTTGACGATGTATTCGCGCAGCCGCGTATTGTTCTCGTGACAAAGTCTGACAGATTTACATTTTTGGTTGACAAAATTAAAAATATAATTACTTTTGTAAACCTTCTCGCGATTTGTTTGTCAAACTAACCGAAGGAGTATGATAGCTATGAACCAACTATTTGGAGAACGATTTAAATCAGCCCGCCTACTGAACGGATTTTCTTTGCAGGGACTTGCCGATGCCTTGGGTAACAAAGTGACCAAACAGGCATTACATAAGTATGAGAAAGGAGAGGTGGTGCCGGATAGTGAAAAACTATCGCTGATAAGCGATGCGCTTAATGTGCGTCCGGATTATTTTTTCAGACCGATGGCGGTAGAGCTTGGTCCGATCGAATACCGTAAGCTTAAGCGCATGCCCGCCAAAGAGGAACAGAAGATCATCGAACAAACCCGAGAATACCTATCGCGGTATTTGGAGCTGGAGGAACTGTTAGGTATCAGATACGAGTTTAAAGATCCATTGAAGGATTTTCCCGTAATACGTGAATTTAAGCAAATCGATGAAGCCGCACTCAAGCTCCGTAAGGCTTGGAACCTGGGATTGGGGCCGATTTTTAATATTCCTGAATTGTTGGAAGACAAGCACATCAAGGTTGTCGAAATCGATGCTGATATTTCATTTGACGGTTTGCAAACCAAGGTAAATGGTAATATCCCGGTTATTGCTTATAACAGGAATATTGCTGATAAACTTGATCGCGTACGTTTCACCTTGCTGCATGAGCTTGGTCATTTGCTGTTGAAGTTCGATCCGCAACTAACCGACAATCAGCGAGAGAAATTATGCCACCAGTTTGCAGGAGCAATGCTTCTGCCAGAACAGACTATCCGCGAAGAGCTAGGTGCTCACCGAAACCGGCTTTCAGTTACTGAGCTCGGTCATATAAAAAGTCAATATGGGATATCCATGCAAGCATTGGTTTATCGGGCCAATTTGCTTAATATTGTCAATGACAATTATAAAAACCAATTTTTTAATATGATGAAACAGATGGGGTGGCGCAATGAAGAACCAACTGTTTATGTCGGTGTTGAAAAAGCAACCCGGTTTGACCAATTGCTCTATCGGGCAATCGCCGAAGAGTTGATTTCAATAAGCAAAGGAGCAGCACTTAAGAATATGAAACTCTCCGACTTCAGGAGCCAATCGTTGGTTATGTAAGATAGGTAATGAAGCTTGCTATCACCGACGCCTGTATTTTTATCGATCTTCACCTATTGGACTTAGTGGTGCCGTTTTTCGAATTGGATATTGAGGTACACACCTCACTTGATGTATTCAATGAACTTAATGAAGAGCAGCGTCAACTATTGTCGGCATACCGATCCATGGATAAACTTACCGTACATATCCTTCAGCAATCGGATCGTGAAGCAATGCGTGGATTTGGTTTTCCACGCTCATTATCGGAGATGGATTGCACTGTGCTATATTTAGCTGAGCGTCTCGATGCTATGGTATTAAGCAGTGATAAGGTGGTGCGTAATTTTGCTAAAAGGAAGTCGATCGATTATCATGGTATGTTATGGATTTTTGACGAACTGGTCAGGCAGGAGCGTATTGGGGCGGCTCTTACTGACACATTTGAAATCTCCTGCTTCACGGTCAATTCAATTCGTTATGAGCGGGTTTTGTAAGAGCCCGCCTTGCAGGCAGGAATTTTTACCGCTGAACGGTTTGTTGTTTATTCCTTCCGCTTATAATGCAGTTGCGTCAATCCTGTTTCAAATGTTTTGACTGTGATAAATTCAAGTGTTTGTTCAGGTCTTCCGTCTTTAAAAAGCCGTGTTCCATTGCCTAATAAAACGGGGATGACCGAAATTATAAGCTCGTCAATTAAGTCGTGTTTCAACAATTCATTTATTACTTCAGCTCCACCGTCACAATATATATTTTTTCCTTCTTCAGATTTTAACCTTTTGACTAACTCGGCTATGTCTCCGGTATAGAAAAACGTTCTGCCTACTTGAGGTCTTTCAGTTCTTGTTATGACATAAACATCCCGCTGTCCGTTGTCGTAATGAGATGGGCCGATTTCTTTAAGCACATAGTCATAGGTTCTTCTGCCAACGATTAATGTGTCAATTGTGTCTGTAAATTCGGCATACCCGTAGTCTTCACCTTCTTTTTCAACGAGTTTCAGGAAACTGAGGTCGTCATTGGGTTTTGCAATGTAGCCGTCTAAACTTGTGGCAATGAAAAGCGCTATTTTTCGCATTTGTCTTAAATTTTAATGTTTGTGCAAAGTTACCTCTGGACAACTACTTGCACTTTGTAAAAATGCGACAAATTAAAGCTGCGATGGGGAAAGTCCTGTGTTCCGTTTTATTTCATTGGTAAGGTGGGAATGGTCGTAATAACCACATTCAAAGGCAATTCCCAATAAACTCCGATTTCTATCTGGGTTTTTGATTAACTCCAACGCATGCTGAAAACGGATAATGTTTGAATATTCTTTTGGGGATAGTCCAATGAACTTTTTAAAATTTCGCTCCAACTGCCTCACCGTTGTGAAATTTCGTTTTGATAGCTCGTACATACCGATTTGTCCGTTTGTTGCGTGTATATCGTTGATAACCGATTGTAGCTGGTTGCTTTTGCTTTTTATTCGATCTGAAAAGAAACAGTCAAAATAATTGAATGGATTGTCAAACGTTTTATCCACGTCAAACGAATTGGATTTTTCAAATTCAACGGTGTCGTTAGTCAACTCATTTTGTGGGGCATAGCTATAGAAATTTGCAAAAGCTGCGGGTTTTAGGCACACACCTATTAAATGTGTATCGGTATCAATAAAGCTGTCTTTGAATGAAGTCATTGCACCAACCACATAAGTTTTTCCAAACTCCATTGAAAACGAGCCGTTGTCAGTCAAACAAGTATCTCCCAAATTCATTACTATACCGGCACATCCATCCGGAAAAACCCGTTCCCACTGTCTCTCCAGCTCGTTTCCTTTCAGCTCCCAATAGAAATGGATAAAGGGCTCTAGTGCTTTGTGAGGTTTTACTTTTTTGTACTTCATTGGTTTCTGTGGTGTCGTTCGTTACAATGACCGCCAACTAGTAAATACATGCGTCCAAATCAACATTAATTTATTGTTGCCTTTAATCAAGAAATCCACTTACTTCAGACCCCCCCAAGGTCACGATTGGTTTCAATGCCGGGTGATACGTAAATGCCACCACCCGTTTATAAAGGATATGATGAAACAAACTTCCGATATGCTCCCTGCCTCGTAGGTATTGGTTGGTGTCAAATCCGATGATGGGTAAATTCCTTTTTTCAAGAAGGAATGTTTGTGTCAACGTTGGTACCAATTCATTGATCCAATATGTAGTTTTTCCCGCTCGATACGTTTCAATCGGAGCCTCCCAGCCTTCGGCGCTCCGCATATATTTCAAATCATCGCGCAACGTACGCACACTGATGCCGCCATGGCTGGGGTTGATTTCAACAAGCCGTTCATTGCAGGCCTCCAGCAGGTCATCAAAGGTATATTTCCGATGTGTATTTGCTAGGCACATATCCAGTACCTTATAACGGATTGCGGCTTGTTTATTGGTTGCCATAGTTTATGAATATTGATAGACGAAGATACATAAACCTGTGCGGATACACTGCACACCCAACCGCTATAATTGCGCAGTGATTTTAACAATCAAACCTTTTTACGTGATTTGCATCATAAAAAGACAACATTGCAGCGAATGGGACAGCCACATATCTTTACACAAGATGAAATCGAAAAAATAGGTAATACCCTTATCTATTTTGCAGAACGGGTGTATTAGAAGGCCTTCTGGCCAAAAAAGATTATGACCACCGACCACCAAATCGATTTCAGTACCCTGTTGGATGAAGAAAAAAAACAACGTTATGCGGATCATATTGAATATCTCGATATATCCAAATCGCTGAAGTAAACCATTGCATTTGCCCATTAACCAACCCTACACCATGTTTCAGCCCGGTACCCTTATTTATTTCAATCCGTTTTATTTTAAAAATGGAGCGGCCAGTAAATCCAAGTACTTCATTATGTTAAAAGAAATAGACGACCAGTACATATTAGCTTCTTTGTCTTGGATATTTTTTCTTTTTCATCCGCTTGGCAAACCGTTATTGCCGAGCAACCGGGGGTGGCACTCCCGTAAACCAAACAGCCGTTTACCTGTTGGTAAGATAGCACACCCCCTGTTTAATTATGGCAAAAAAGAAGATAGCCACCAGCGCCCGGATGGAAGAGGCACGGCAACTGGAAAAAGCAGGTAAGCATGCCGAGGCGCTGAAGCTGTACCGCACACTTACCCGCGGTAAGCGCCTGAACGCTGATGCCTATAACCGCATGATGGTTATCCTGCGGAAGCAAAAGCAATACAAGACCGAATTGGAGGTTATCCGCCGGGCCATTGCTGCGGCTGAGGCCGCGGTGGCCGCCAACCGGAAGGCCATCGGCGAGCGGGACCAGGATTCGGCTGCGCTGAGCCGCAAGCTGGCTGATTCACTGGGGTTGCTGAATGATGAAGGGCTGCCGGTATATGAAGACCCGCAAGTGACCGCCTGGCGCAAACGGGAGGCCGTGGTAGAAAAGCGGATCCGTTCGGCAGGTTCCCGCCGTTGAACCACGGCGTTGACGGCCCGTCCGGACGGGTTGCTCCGTATGCCTATACAGTAGCGCCACAAAAAAAATTGAAGTCAGGAAGTTTGGTGGATTGCTAAATCGCATGCAAAAGGGTGATACACTAATTGTATCCGAATTGTCTCGGCTAGGACGAAACCTTATGCAGATTAAATTTTGCACGATTGCATGGAGCGCGGTGTTCACCGAAACACCGTAGCTACTTTTGTGAGAGAAAATCCGACAGAAATGCGTCTTATTCGCTGATTTTTCCTGAGGACCAAATTTGCCTTTTGGTCCTCAGTTTTCTCTTTCCATTGAAATTCATATCTTTACCTCAACTAACTGCTTTTACCTTTTGCTGCCATCCAGAATATCCATATCACCCATTAACCGAGCAATAGAAACCGGTGGAAGCAGGCCTGTTGTGGTGATGGCAGATGACTTTGAGGAGTATATTTGTAAGTACGACTCTAATGGCAAATTGATTAATGAGTATTGTTCACTCTGTTTTCTTCATGCTTGGGGTATTCCCCACCTACCAGGAGCGTTAGTGACCATACTGCCTGAACATATTAATCACGAAGTAATTTCAAACAGGACGCAACCTCACCATTTCGATAAGCCAACCTTTGGCCTGCGTTATCAGAAAGAAACGGTAGACGTATCCAACATGTTGGTCGGCCTCAAGGGCAATTATCACGAACTAGGCAAGTATCAGAGCAGGAATACATTGTTGAAGATTGCGTTGTTTGATTTATGGCTGGCTAACACCGATAGGAGCACAAACAACTATAACCTATTGGTGCAATCTTTAGGCGATGTATTTCAGATTATCCCAATAGACCATTCCGACGTTTTCGATGGTTGCCGATTAGGGCAGGAGCTGGCTCAACTCACGGCGGAAGACAGTATCTTATATGCTGATTTGGCGCACGTTTTGCTGTATAATCCAAAGAAAATAGCCAAGGAGGCCAATGCTATTTTGGATAACTTTCCTACCTTTGTATTAAATTGCGGTAATGTGTTGCCCGATATTGTTGCAGGGATGCCTGATGAATGGTGTTCTAATAAACAGCAATTGGAACAGCAGATCCGCGATGCGGTTATCGAAAACGACACTTGGTTGAATAATACCGAGGCCAACTTCAGAGAATTGGTGGCGCCGCTAACAAAAGGAGCATGATGAAGACGTTTTATTCCATCCTGTATTGCAGTATTCGTCCGAATCAGGATGAACGCATTACTATTGGCTTATTTATGGCTGATGGTGTTCAATGTCATTTTTCCTATTCAGCTGATAAGCTGAACGTTATTAAGGATTTGCTACCTGATGGCGGATATCAGCTCGTTAAATCAAATTTACGCGCTATCGAGCAACTTGCCGCATCATGCCAGTCTGATCTGTTAAAGGTGCATAAAGGCCAGCGCTTTTTAAGCGAGAGCTATTTAGAATATCTTTCCGTTTATGCAAACAACTTGCTTGCTTTCTCCAAGCCTGTACCGCTGAATGTTGCGCTTGATGAGAACACATTCGATAAGCTTTTCGAAAAATTCGTGTTCACTTTGCCTAGGCAGCAAGAGCGCGAGCGGGATCCCGTTGCCCATGCAAAGCAACGGTTGGTAAAGTCAATCGGCGATCGTGTAAACTTTGATGTCGAGCTTACTGACAATGATGTTGCAGGCCTAATTGTTCCGTCAAGAGTGTCATTTATCGGAAGGAATGACGTAAAGGTGGTAGGGGAAATGAGTGATTTCGGTAAAGCCCTTCATGCACTTAAGCTTCAGGTTCGAGCACACCTTTTTTTGGTTGACACCATTAGACGACATGAGAAAGGTGCTAAATTTTTCTTTGTAGGCGATGAACCTTCCAAAAAACTGAACGACCATCACGATATTTGGCAAAGCTTAAAAAATTACAAGCCTATTCAATGGGTGCCGACTGATGAGGTACAACAAATAGAGGAGTACGTCGCTGAACATCAGGTCTTACCCTATTTTGATATAGTTGAATAATCGAAACGTAACTAACTTAACTGCTTCTTTCTCTTATTCAGATTTTTCGGAATGACGAAGAGCTTGCAACCGATTCCTGATGGCAGACTTTTTAAAATAATATATATTTTCTTCTTCTGGCAAAAGGTCAAAGTCAGTCGGCTCAATTATCCAATTACGTTCATCTCCTTCGTCTTGATTAGTCACCACGAAAACTCTTGTCTTATTGTCTGAAAAAATGTCTTTTAGTTTCATTTCTGTCTATCGTTTAGCCTTGCACATAACGGGCCGCGTATTGGCGATGGGCGGGATTTTGCACTAAAGTTCAATCGAAGAACAATGTTGGCTGGGCTTTTATTTATACAGTTCATTCAAAAAGTCAAAGCAAAGTTTGTCTTCTTTTTCTCTTATTTCGTCGGCTTTTTTATTTTTATATTCCCACTTACCTAAGTAATTTTTATTAATCAAATTTTTGATTATATCACTTTTGTACATTTCAAAAAGTGATGGATATTCGTCTTCAACTTCTAAACATTTAGTAACTTCTTCTGGAACGGAAAAATCGGCAGTACTCATATTAACACCGTCTTTTCTTATTTCGACAATTTCAATATACATATTGTAGTCCCTTAAAAATGTTTCTACACTCTTTCCTGCAAATTTATCTTTGTCAGAATAATCTACCTGCCAATATCCAATACGTGGCGATGAAAGTGGGTCAGTTTCAATACACCTGTGTTTTTTATAGTAATTGTTATCTCCGTAAATTTTTGCTTTGTAACCGTAATTGTGTAAGCTTCCCTGAAAAAAAGACTGTTAGAGAATAGAAAAATGATTGATAACTTTAACGGTGTATTATGAAAGGGAAACGATTCAAACCGGAGCAGATCAGCAGGATCCTTAAGGAGTTCGAGGCAGGAAAAAGCGTTCAGGAACTCACGCGAGAACATGGTGTTAGTGCCGCCTCATTTTACAAATGGCGGCAGCGATACGGCGGGCTTGACGGCAGCGAGCTGAAACGTGTGAAAGAACTTGAGGAAGAAAACCGTAAGCTTAAGCGTATGTATGCAGAGCTTGCCCTGGATTTAGAGGCGGCCAGGGAAGTGATTGCAAAAAAGCTTTGAAGCCCTGCCAGAAAAAACAGATTGCCCAGGAATTGATGGAGTCAGGGAAAGGCATCAGCAGGGCGTGCCGGGTGTTGGGATTGAGCAAGACGTGTTACTATTATAACAGTATACGTGACGATAGCGATGTGGAATCAGCCCTACGTCAGAAAGCGGAGGATTTCCCGCGTGAAGGTTTCTGGAAAGCGTTCAGGAGATTACGCCGGGAGGGCCATTGCTGGAACCACAAGCGCGTCCACCGGGTATACAGGCTCATTGGACTGAACATCAGGAGGAAAGCAAAGCGGCGGTTGCCGCAAAGGATAAAGCAGCCGCTTGTTAAACCCATATCGCCCAACGACACCTGGTCTATGGACTTTATGAGCGACGCACTAAGCAATGGCCGACGGTTCCGTTCTTTCAACGTAATGGATGATTTCAACAGGGAAGCGCTGCATATCGAAGTGGACTATTCCCTGCGCAGTTCCCGGGTCGTCTGGGTATTGAACCACCTGATCAAACGCAGGGGTAAGCCGGGGAAAATCAGGATGGACAACGGCCCGGAGTTCATATCCCAGCTTTTAACGGAATGGAGTATGGTCAACGGCATTGAGTTTATCTACATTCAGCCCGGCAAGCCCACGCAGAACGGTTTTGTGGAAAGATTGAACGGGACCTACCGCGATAATGTGCTGGACTGTTACCTGTTTGACACCCTGGATGAAGTGAGGGAAATTACCTGGCAATGGATGGATGACTACAACAATCACAGACCGCACGACAGCCTGGGTAATATGTCGCCAACGGAATATGCTACTCTTTCGGCTTTTGAAGGCGATAAACAGGCGTGTTAGGGCAGTTAGGTTTAGGTTAATTTGATGAGAATTTTGTAAAATTACGCAGTCTTAATTGGGGGAAGCCGACAAGTTTATCTCATTTACAATGTTATTTCTTGTTTTGTCGGCAAATGAGTCAAAATAATTTCCTGTGTAAAGTTTCATTGTTTCGGTGTCGTTTTAAAAATAGCCTATAACTAGTAAATACACGCAATTCTCCCTGTTTAGTCTTATTTTGTATAGGTTGTTAATCAGTGTGTTGGGTTATTTTCTATATTGCGAGTTTATATTGTTTAACACGTTACGGTTATCAAAAATGCGCAATGCGTGTTTTGAATAACCATAATTGCCCAATAATCCAGAATGCGCATGTCCAAACCAATATTTATCTGTTGTCACTTTTTAACCAAAAAATCCACTTACTTCAGGCCCAGGCTGCACTATTGGTTTCGTTAAAATTAAAAACTAATATAATAAAATCCAAACTTTAAATAGGGGAGTGGCTACGCGCCTGCTATTTCCCTAAATCAATAATGCCGATGGCTCATTAGCCAATTTTTAAAATAGTCGTATTGCATGCAACCAAACGCCAATCCAAAGGTTGTGATTTTTTAATGATGTTACATTACGGTTTACCGTAATGGCTTGGAAGCCGTCGTATGGCGCTAATTGGGCGGAAATGGTCGGATGAGTTTTGAGGTTAGCGAGGTAATTCTTATCTTCGTCCTAGGTTTAGGTTGATAGCCCCTAATCCCATTGGGGCGGATTCCCGTTATCTTACGAGGTAACGGGTTTCTTTTTTTATCACTTCCGGCACAGGATCGACGTCGCGTACACGCCTGTCAGTACTAAGCATCTCACACCACTGGTCCAGCAATACCACCTTTTTATACTGATCCTTTTTATTCGCAGTAAGCCAATGTGTTACCCCGCCAAAGACCGCCCTTCACTTGCTAATACAAACAGATATAACGAATATTGCAAACTAAAATAATTAGTAATACAGCGATAAGAATGGGGCGTCACGTGGTACATTGCGATCTGGATACGTTCTTCGTATCAGTGGAGCGGCTGCTGAACAGCAGCTTGGTGGGCAGGCCGGTGTTGATAGGGGGCGGCAGCGATAGGGGGGTAGTGGCTTCGTGCAGTTACGAGGCCCGGCGGTTCGGCATCCACAGCGCCATGCCCATGCGGCTGGCCCTGCGGCTGTGCCCCGAGGCGGTGGTGGTGCGGGGCGACCACGACCTGTACAGCCAGTACTCGGGCATCGTCACCGAAATCATCGAGGAGGTCACCCCGGTGGTCGAGAAGGACAGCATCGACGAGCACTACCTCGATATCACCGGCATGGACCGCTACTTCGGCTGCTGGAAATGGACACAGGAATTGCGGCAACGCATCATCAAAGAAACCGGGCTGCCCATCTCGTTCGGCCTGTCGGTCAACAAAACGGTGAGCAAGATTGCCACCGGCGAGGCCAAGCCCTGCGGCGAAAGGGAAGTGCAGGGCGGTGCCGAGCGGCCCTTCCTCGCCCCGCTGTCCATCCGCAAAATACCCATGGTGGGCGAAAAGTCCTATACGCTACTGCGCAACATGGGCATCCACCGCATCGGCACGGTGCAGCAAATGGAAGCGTCCACCATGCGGCGTGTGCTCGGCGAAAACGGCGTCACCATCTGGCGCAAGGCCAACGGGCTGGACGATGCACCCGTGGTGCCCTTCCGCGAGCAGAAGTCCATGAGCAAAGAGACCACCTTCCAGCAGGACACCATCGACGTGGATATGCTGCGGCGGGTGCTCGCCGGCATGGTCGATGCCCTCGCGTTCGAGCTGCGGTGCGAAAAGAAGCTCACCGGCTGCGTCACCCTCAAGATACGGTATAGCAATTTCGACACCCACACCCAGCAGCTGCGCATCCCGTACACCAATTCCGACCGCACGCTTACCGCCAGGGTGGGCGAGCTGTTCAAAAAGCTTTACAGCCGCCGCATGCTCATCCGGCTCATCGGGGTCAGGTTCTCGCACCTCATCCACGGTGCCTACCAGGTAGACCTGTTCAACGATACGCTCGAAGAGGTGAGCCTCATGCAGGCGATGGACCGCATCCGGCTGCGCTATGGCACGGAGGCCATCGTCAAGGGCATCTGCCTTCCCGACGGGATGCCGGCCAAACCGACGAAAGGAGGGCGCCGTGCTGCTCAACGTCCATAGTTACTATTCGCTCCGGTACGGCACGCTCTCGCTGGATGACCTCATCCACGGCATGATGCACCACGGATACGACACCGCCGTGCTCACCGACATCAACACCACCACCGGGTCGCTGGATTTCCTGAGAAAGGCCCGCGCCGCCGGACTGTCCGCCTTGGCGGGGATGGAATTCCGCAACGGCGACGCGCTGCTGTACATCGGCATAGCGCGCAGCAACGACGGCTTCCGTGCGCTCAACGAATTCCGTACACGTCACAACCGCGATGGAAGGCCGCTGCCCACGCGGCCTCCCGAACTCGGCGATACCTTCGTCGTGTACCCCTACGGGGCGGTGCCACCCGCAGACCTCCGCGATAACGAATACATCGGCATCCGCACGCAGGAGCGCAACCGCATCCGCATGGAGCCCGCCGCCCACCTGGAGCGGTATGTCATCCTCGCACCCGTCACCTTCGCCCCGCAGGATTACAAGCTGCACCGGCAGCTGCGCGCCATCGACCACAACCTGCTCTATTCGCAGCTGGAGCCGCAGATGGTCGCCCCGGAAGACGAGGTGTTCATTCCCCGTACGCAGCTCATGGCGCTGTACCGCGATTTTCCGCAGCTCATCCGCAATACCAACCGGCTGCTGGGGCAGTGCAGCTTCGAGTTCGACTTCCGTACGATGAAAAACAAGCAGACCTTCACCGGCAACCGCTACAACGACCGGCAGCTGCTCATCAAGTACACCAACGACGGCCTGGCCCGCCGGTACGGAAAAAACGACAGGGAAGCCCATGCACGCGTAGCGCGCGAGCTGGAAATCATCGAGCAGCTCAATTTTTTCAGCTACTTCCTCATCACGGATGATATCTGCCGGTACGCCCGCGGCCGCGATTTCCACTACGTAGGGCGGGGCAGCGGCGCCAATAGCGCTGTGGCCTATTGCCTAGGCATCACCGATGTCGATCCCATCGCGCTGCACCTGCCCTTCGAGCGCTTCCTCAACCCCAAGCGGCAGTCGCCTCCCGATTTCGATATCGACTTCAGCTGGAACGAGCGCGACGAGATGTACGACTACATCTTCAACCGCTACCAGTCGGGCCACACCGCCCTGATGGGTGCCATGGGCACGTTCCGCAGCCGCAGCATCCTGCGCGAGCTGGGCAAGGTGTACGGCCTGCCCAAGGGCGATATCGATAGGCTTGTCAACGAGCCCGAACACCTGCTCAACAAGAACGAGGTCACCAACACCATCCTGTCGGTATACAACCGCATGGCCGACTTCCCCAACCAGCGCACCATCCACGCCAGCGGCGTGCTCATTTCCGAGCTGCCGCTCACCCACTATTCGGCCTTGGACTACCCGCCCAAGGGGCTGCCCACCATGCAGTTCGACATGTACGTGGCCGAAGATATCGGTTTCGAGAAGTTCGACATCCTCAGCCAGCGGGGCATCGGCCACATCAAGGACTGCCGCGAGATCGTGCAGCAGAACCGCGGCGAGACCATCAGCACCGACAACCCCAAACGGTTCTTCACCGACCCGCGGATCGCCGCCCAGCTGCGCAGCGCCAACACCATCGGCTGCTTCTACATCGAGAGCCCCGCCATGCGGCAGCTGCTCACCAAGCTGCGGTGCGACGATTACCTCACGCTGGTGGCCGCCTCGTCCATCATCCGGCCCGGCGTGGCCAGCAGCGGCATGATGGCTGAGTACATCCGCCGCCACCACGACCCCGCCACGGTCACCTACCCGCACCCCGTGTTCCGGGAGCAGCTGGCGGAAACCTATGGCGTGATGGTGTACCAGGAAGACGTGATGAAAATCGCCAACGCCTACGGCGGGCTCGATATGGCCGATGCTGACGTCTTAAGGCGCATGATGAGCGGCAAGTACCGCAGCCGCGACCACCTTGTTGAGATCGAGGATAAGTTTTTCAGCAACTGCCGGGCGCGCGGCTACGACGAGCAGGTCAGCCGCGAAATCTGGCGGCAGATGGAAAGCTTCGCCGGCTACAGCTTCAACAAGGCCCACTCGGCCAGCTTCGCCGTGGAGAGTTACCAGAGTCTTTACCTCAAAACCTATTTCCCCAAGGAGTTCATGGTGGCCGTGCTCAACAACTACGGCGGCTTCTACAACCGCAAGGTGTACGTCAACGAGGCCAAAAGGGCAGGGGCGAAGGTTCACCTGCCCTGCGTAAACAGCAGCGGCTACCAGGCCACCATCTGCGGCAGCGACATCCACCTCGGCTTCGACTGCCTCCTCAATCTGGAGGAACGGCTGGCCCGCACCATCCCCGAAGAGCGGCAGCGGAATGGCGACTACACCGGCCTGGAGAATTTCACCCGGCGCACCGGCGCCATGCTGGAGCAGCTCGTCATCCTCATCCGTACGGGTGCGCTGCGTTTCACCGGTACGGGCAAGAAAGAGCTGCTGTGGGAAGCCCACCTGCTGCTGTCGTCCGATAAGCGCGCGGCCCGGGCGGCCGGCCCGGCATTGTTCGAGTCGTTCAGCACCAAGCCCGTCCTGCCCCCGCTGGAGACCTCACCGGTGGAGGACCTCTACGACGAGATGGAGCTCATCGGCTTTGCCGTATCGGGCAGCCTGTTTGACCTGGCCCGGAGCGACTACCGCGGCGACGTCATGGCGGCCGATCTCCTGCAGCACGAGGGCAAAACGGTGCGCATGGTGGGCGATTTCGTGGCCGAGAAGACCGTCAAGACCAAGCGCGGCGACTTCATGAAGTTCGGCACTTTCTTCGATGCCGAAGGGGCGTTCTTCGATACGGTGCACTTCCCGCAGACGCTGCAGCGCTATGCCCTGCGCGGCGCGGGGCTGTACCTCATCGAGGGCCGGGTCGTCGTTGAGTTCGGCTGCCCCTCGCTGGAAGTGACTCGCTGCGGCAGGATGCCGCTGAAGAATGATCCACGGAGTGAATGATGCTTTGTTCTGTTTCGCCAATCAGCTCTGCTGGCTTCCATTTGATTGGTTCTGCTAATTCGATGTCCTCTATTTTGTATAGCTCAATATCCCTGATCGTTGAAAATGTCATCCGCACGTGAAGGCGTGTATTGGAGAAATAGTAATATCCGGCCACTGGCGTTGCTTTGCTTTTAGCTAAGTCTCTTAACTCCTCGGAGTTTTGCGTTATTTCAAGCTTTTAATCTCTTTATAATCTGGTCGAAAAGGTTCCGCTAATTGCTTTTTCAATTGCCCTTCTAAATCCAAAAAGTTTTCTGTTCGGATTGGTCTTCAAAAATGTCTGGGCGTTCTGTTTCATTAAATCTTGTTAAAAATTCAAACAGAACCAAAGCTTCGTCTTTTGTGATAGTCAGGTTTACGCCTCTGCCCAAGTTTACAATCAACTTAATTTCTTTACAATGGATTCTTATTAACTGTCCATTTTCAAAAAAGTATAGAATGTCATCACCATCATTTGGCTTTGGTTGTGGAACAATGCTGTCATTTATTTCTCTTGCGGTCGATGGGAAAAATGTGATTTCTCCTAAACGACCGTCGTCTTCATAAGTACTTTTTTCATCTTGGTCAATTGTGTTGTCCTAAAGTGGCATATAACGTTTTGAAAATTGTGCAGAAAGCATTGCTTGATTGGGAAATAGACTTTTTCCTTTTCTTTATATTTCATCCTTAACTCATTATTCCTTTCCCCCGATCTTATATCCCACCATCTCCCTGTCCGGCAGTAACGGCGGCCGTTTGATTTTATCGTTCAATTCATCAAGGTACTGAAATACTAGTTCGATGTTTTTATTTTGGTTATCCAGTGAGCGTTTTATTTTTTCTATTTCCAAGCGTAGCTCCGTATTGTCGGTAAGCATTTGCCTGATACGGGTAAAAACACGCATGATTTGAATGTTGACAGCTACCGCCCTTTCGCTATTCAGAATACTGGACAGCATAGCCACTCCCTGCTCGGTAAAGGCAAAGGGGGTGGCAGGACTGAATTTGACTCCTTCAGGTAGGTTATCACAAATTGTGATAAGCTCCTGCCATTCATCCTTGGTAAGCTGAAACATAAAATCATCCGGGAACCTGTTTTGTTTCCTTTTCACTGCTTGTTTGAGTATGCGATTTTCCACTTCGTACAATGCAGCAAGATGAAAATCCAACATCACTTTCTGTCCTCTGATGTTGAAAATTTGATTCATTACAGATTCAGTAGCTATCACTATCTCGTCGTTATCTAGTTCGGTTTTTGTCATAAGTTGGTCGTTTAGCCTTGAGGTCACAAATTGTGACCTCAAGATGGATAGTCTACTTGAGGTAAGTATAGGTGTTTAGTTTTTGACGTCCAATAATATAGATAAAAAATGCTAAAAATTTTACTTTTTTGATTTTAAGTGATAATAATTTCGAGAAGCTCGACCAGCTCAGCGATATACCAATGAAGTGCCAATACTATCGATCTTGGTTAATTTTAACTCTCTAGTCCCTGCGTCATCACGATGCCGGCGCTGCGCGAAATCGTGACTAACATGGTGGTTCATCGTGATTACATGAATAGCGGTGATTCATCGGTAAAAATCTTTGACAATTGTATCGAGTTTTTCAACCCCGGCCATTTGCCGGATACAATTTCCATCGAGCAATTATTTGGAAAGCAAGTTGAATGCTTTGTGAAGCACGGAGCTGCCTATTTATAATAGCGAGTGAAGATAATCCGCTGTGTTTTTCAAACCGTTTTTTCTAAGGTTTTCCAATACCCGGTATTCATCCATAGCCGGATTTCTCCTATTTACCACCATGCGCCTGAAGGCTTCCACTGCTCGATCGTGGTTTAAATCTACGATATCAGCAAGGAAATCATCAGCAGACCTTGCCGTTAAGCCGAATGACGCCAGATAGTCCTTTGGAAAGTCTTTTAGGTTGTTGGTTACGATAATATTGGCATTTACTTTAATGGCTGCCGCTAATACATGGCGATCTTTTTCGTCCGGCAGATCAATGGTGCTTATCAACGATTCATAGTTGGTTACAAGTGCGTCAGGAAACGCCTGGTTGGCAATGTTAGATCTTCTTTTTGCTTCCTGTTCACTTATTCCTTTCCTCGCCATTACCTCTTCCCATTCGTCGAAAATATGCTTGCTCCATTTGGGCGTAAACAATTCAAAGTGCGCAAACCAAAACAAGAGATCCCTGATTTCTATTGGGTAAATCACATTGGTATCAAGCACGCATGTAAACCGCACACTATGCACCATAGAGGCCGAGTTCTTCGTCAGACTTCATCATTTCCGTCAGCAAATCTTCCCTTTTCTTTTGCGATTCCCTCTTGTATCCCATCACGTCTTCAAACCGCACCCTTCTGTGCCTACCTATCATTGTGAAGGGTATTTGGCCCTCTTCGAGCAATTTGACCAGGTGGGGCCGGGAACATCCCAGCAATTCGGCTGCCGCCTGTGTGGTCATTTCTGTAGCAATGGGTACCAAGGAGACAGATTTTCCCTGGCTGGTGGCTTTGAGAATCTCGGCCAGCAATTTAAGTGCTTTCAATGGTACCTTTATCTTTTCGGCAGTTTCTTCGATTTCGATTTCAGGATTTTCCGTACGGAGCCTTTCCAAAGTAGCAGCAAGCGTACCGTAAGATTGCATTGCTGCCAGTTGTTCTGCTTTGTTAGGTCTTTCGATATCTGCTAAGTATTCCATGTCTTCATTTTTATTGTATGCAAATATAAACGAAATATTCGAAACAAACAAAATAAAAGAAATACAAGTGTTTTCAGTTTCGATCATAGCTGATTCAGGGAAGTCTAGGAATAACGAAGTTATGTTTCTCCAGAAATAACTTTAGCGAGACATTTTAATTGATTAGAACGAGGTAATTTTAGGGTGGTAAGTGTGCTCTGCAGTTAACGCCATCTGATGGTTAACGAAAAAATTTAGTTATATAGGAGATTACAATTATACCTTGGTGGCTATTTTGGAAAAAAGACCATTCTGTTGTTATTTTGTGTTATGGATAACACTAACAAGCAATCGTCATTTTGGGAATTTTTGCCGCTTAGAGGCTTAGGGCCGATAGAGTTTTTAGATGATAGATCAGTAATACAGACTTATCAGAGCGAACTCGGTTTGGTCACAGCGGAAAGAAGCGAGAGTTTGGAGGAGCAAAAACAAAATCTACTCGAGACATTTAAGCTTTTAAGAGAATTTCTTAGTGAGGAGGATATAAAAAATACGATGGAAGGACTGGATACTTTCGGGGATAGTCGGGAAAATGTTTCTAGAGTGTTTATGGATTCTGGAATATCGCTGGAATATGAGGAGAATCAATTGCTGGAAATTTTCGCCGATGACAGAGCGAGTTAATGGTGTTGACTTGGCAGAGTACCATCCCTTAAACCTGATTTAAGCTGAAAGAGTGATGTAGGTGTTATGGATGGTAACGAGTACGGTTTGGTAACATCCTGAAATTGCTTACATATAATAGCCACTACTTGATCTGACAGTCAGGGGTTCAAAAAACTGTCAGATTAAGTCGTGACTAATTCAATCAAATTTAGTGAGATAATTCTTATCTTCGTCTTAGGTTTAGGTTGATAGCCCCTAATCCCATTGGGGCGGATTCCCGTTATCTTTCAGGTAACGGGTTTCTTTTTGTCACGTTATTGTTTTTTTAACATATCTTAACAATCCCGCTGTAACAAAGCGGGGCCGGGGTGCGTTATATAGTCAGTTAGTAAGATTTGTCTTTTCATAATTTAGGTTTATAATTGGTTAGTTAGCAAGCCCCGATTCTCCCCGTTTCGGGGCTTTGCTTTTAAGGGCTTACCTTATTTGCATTAGTATAAGGTTGGCTAAGATGCGAAGCGAGCAACGTTACAAGTATTGTTTGTTTACTCATATCAATTATAGGCCTTTCATCCGTATAGTGAGGCAACTTAAAAATATACTTAGATAACAAATTATGGCCTGGTGCTCTAATATTCGAGAAATCGTGCGCATCAATCACTTTTACAAAAGTCCTCGGATAACTTCCTTATAACGGCTAAGTAATGGATATTCGTGTTAGATTTGCATAAAAAATGCAAATAACTATTTTATTTCCTATTTTTATTTTTATTTTCTACCTTTGTATGTATAAAGATGAAGACATGTTAATATCATTTGCAGTTACGAATTTCAGGTCAATAAAAGAACGGATGGCGCTGGATATGGTTAAGACAGGCTTGAAAGGATTGGATTCCAATTTTTTTGGAGCTCCCACGAATAAGCGGTTGCTCAAGTCTGCAGTTATATATGGTCCAAATGCTTCGGGAAAAAGTGGTTTTCTATATGCGTTTAGGGCGTTAGATTATCTTGTTAATCGGTCCTCCGGATTTAAGCCGGAAGAAGGTTTAGCTCCGTATGAGCCGCACCGGTTGGATAAGTCATGTATAGATGCTCCGATTACGCTGGAGATATCCTTTGCATCCGAAGATATCCGATACGATTATACAGTATCATACAACAAGAAAAGAATCGAACTGGAAGAGCTTTACTATTATCCCCACAGTTCCCGGACACTTCTCTTTACCCGGAAAGCCGAACAAGAAACCAAATTTGGGGATTACTACAGGGGGCCGAAAAAGGTGCTCGATCGACTACTGGGCCCAAATCAGTTGCTCCTTTCAAAGGCAGCGGAAAACAATGTGGAGATGCTGCTGCCAGCATACCAATTTTTCGCTAATGAACTAACCGTCTATCCCTTCATGGCCGATAGGCACGAAAGCAGCGTTGCCAGGCTTTATGCCAGGCGATTAGCCGAAGATGGGCAATCCACTTTTTCCAAACGGTTCAATGCGTTAATTTGTGCATTGGATACCGGTATACAACAGGTTACGGCAGAGGAAGTGGATTGGAGTAAGTATGAGTTTCCGGGGAGTATTTCCGAAGAGGTCAAAAAGCAAATACAGGATGAATACAAATATGATATAAAAACGCGACATCCGGTCTTTCATGATGGTAAAGAAGTGGGTTTTGAAAAGTTTGATGTCGAAATTGAGTCCACCGGAACTAGGAGCCTTTTCGTTATAGGAGGTATTGTATTAGACGCGTTAGAGGAGGGTAAGTTGCTTATCGTAGATGAATTCGAAAAGAACCTACACCCTGTAATCACCGAGTATCTAATCAAATTATTTCATAACGACATCACCAATCCAAAAAACGCCCAATTAGTTTTCGCAACGCATGACGTGACGCAACTTTCAAATGATAATTTCCGTAGGGACCAGATATGGTTCACACAGAAAGACGAATATGGTGCTACTGAGTTGTTCCGTGCTTCCGATATCGGGGGTATAAGGCTCAACACGCCGCTAGATAAATGGTACGTATCTGGCCGTTTTGGCGCTACGCCGGTCATCGACGATTCGGATTTCTTAATCGCTATGCAGGAGGGCGATAGTGAGGAAGGTTAACAAACGCATATTGATACTCTGCGAAGGCGTAACCGAGAGCCTATACGCCAAGGCACTCCGGGCGGAGCTGCCCAAACCGTTGCAGCGATCAGTTGCGATTGAAATCGATTTTAGTAATAAGAATGATCCGTGGCACTTGGCTAACGAAGCCGTCAAGCGTGCAAGAAAAGCTAAAAAGGAGCGAAATCCCTACGATGCGGTTTGGTTGTTTTTTGATCATGACAACAGTCCGCATTTACAGCGGGTTTTTGAGTTGGTGAAAAAAGAGCAATATCATATCGCTTTCACGGCCATTTGTTTTGAGCATTGGCTCATTCTGCATTATGAGAATTGTGGGCGGGCGTTTCAAAATGCCGATGAGGCGATTAAATACCTCCGGAAGTTTTGGCCGGAATACCACAAGACCAAGTCCAAAGCTTTTGAAGAATTGCGTGACAAATTGAAAGTAGCTATTAAGCGGGCAGATGTGTTGGTGAGAAATCAGGAAGCCGGAACGCCGGTGTATATGCAGAATCCGCATTTTACGATTCCGGCATTGGTGCGGTATTTTGATGGTCTAAAGGCAGAACACGGTGGTTAATGTTAATAATTAGAAATATAAACAAATCTGTAAGTTGTTAATGGCGAACTTATTAAATGATGGTTTGTGAATGTGTTTTGATGGATGTGAATAATTCTACACCTGTGGATAACAATTGCTACCGTTCTGCTCTAATAAGTGAGATATTTGTACTAAAATAATTGGGATACATTGAAAGAAGAAAATTATGAATATGAATAGCAGTTGATAAGAGAACGGGAATTTCATAAAAAAGGCCCTAGGAATTGTCGAGGCTCCTAAGGCTCTAGTTTGTGAATCATCCTGCATCCGAGGAAATTTGAACGAGAATGACCTTTTATTCTTATTAAATAACGACGCAAAACTAAAATTTGTTTTGTACAATCAAAGTAAAATTTTAGTAACCAAAAGCCAATTCTCTTTCCTTGTATGCCACACAGTAGGAGGCAAAAACCCAAAGTTCGCGTAATACAGACAGGCTCGTCGTCCCTTTTCACTCGACTACTCGTTTTTTTTATGATAGGTTTGTTTATCTATATGTTGGCTACCTGCGGGGGTAACGGTGCCGATTGGTATCGGGGAAAGCCGATGCATATGCGATAGAACGGTCGAAAACTGTACGTATTACATAAGCTTATGCGCGGCTAGTGCAAAAAGACGCTCGGCCAAAATTCATTTATACATAATATGGAATACGAGCTGAATCCGCATCTTTTTATTAAATCGTAGATGATGACCTCTCGTATTGCCTTGCTTTTATTTGTCGTCTATTTATTAGCATCTTGTTTGCCGTCTGCCCGAAAACCTGTCACTGATGAAGCAAAAGTTGACTCGCTACTCGCTTTCCATTCGAGGACACTTTTTGAAGACTTGGCTGAAGATTTTAGCTTAGACTATAGACCAATGCCAGTTAGCGCGAAACCATACAGCCAAGCGCCAGAGGGGTGCTACGATGCTATTTTAGAATCGCTCGATAAGTTGGGGATCAAAGAGTTGGATACGCTGTCTTGGGCCATTGAAATGAAGCGGCGTACCGAATGGGATTCGCTCTTTTTTGGAGACAAGTTCAAGCTTGTTCCAGATGATACCATCCGCAGTATATTTGCCGATGACAGCCGTTGGTGGGGTTATTTCAATGAGCACATTGGTCCAGGCTTTTTGAGGTTTTCGTTACCCATATTCTTTAATGATTACCATTACGCGTTAGTTTATGCCAGTGAAAATTGTGGTGGATTATGTGGATATGGTGCATGGATGATTATGAGAAGGGAAGAGAAGCATTGGGTGAAAGTAGACGAGCATTGCTTTTGGATTAGTTGACTAGCATAAGGAGTATTGGAGCTTACGGGCATCATCATTTGCCCGAGCGAGGTGAAGGTGTTGTTGCGAAGGGGCGCATAGATGCGCTGGTAGGTGATCTTAACCGCGTTCTCCACCGATGGCTTATCCTTCGGCTTTGCCGGACGCGAGGCCAACAGGGCGATGTTATTATGGTTTGCACACTGCTGGAGCATATCGGTGAACTTCGGTTCATAGCGGCTGATACGCGACACCCACTGCTTCATGTTGTCCGATTTGGCCGACAGCGGGGACCCGCCGAAATGGTCCAGGCAATTGTTAAGCGCCCGCAGCACCTGCGGTAATGAGGCGTTGGGGAGCGCTTCCACATAGCCATAGCCGCTGAAGGGAAATACGGCCACCAGTACAGGGCAGGCCACAAGCTCGCCGCTTACGGTGTCCGCATAGTGCATCATGTCACCGGCGAAGTCCACCTGGAGCACCCTGCCGGGTTCATGCTCGAAGTGCATGGTGGCACCCCGGGAGAGGATATGTTCCTGCAGCAGTTCGCAGAACCGCGAGTATCCGAACCCCCCGGGATAATCCCTGATGTACTCCTGCCACAGAAGCAGGCGCGTAACACCGACTTTGCGCAGCTCGGATAGCATATAGGGGAATAGTGCTTCCAGTTCAGAGCGCCTGGGGTCTGGCTGCTCACGGGGTGGTTTATCGGCATTCAGGTAAACCTCCAGTTCGCTGTCGTCAAAAAGCAGGAGTTCGCGGAAGCTGAATCCGCTCTCCCCGAACCGCTTCAGGTAACCGGCAATCGTACGTCTGTTGATCCCGGTTTCCTTCTCTATGGCCCGCTGGGAAAAGCCACGGTCAAGAAATAATAATAATTGTCTTATCCTGTGCATACTAATGGGGTTGTTTGCCATATCGTTAGAGTCTTGTCGACGCCTAACTTAGCAATCCTTAAACTCCCCGTGGTGCACTTGCAGCGGAATTATTGGTGTACTTTGTGCCGGAATGGCAGTTCCTGAAAATCAATCAGAAAACCAACCTAATCCTAAACAACCCTTACAGACTGGTGTACTTTGCCCCGGAATCGGTGGTATATATTGGAGCGGAATAGTGGTGTACTTTGGGGTTCTGCCCCACTTTTGGTGGTTAAGAAGGAGTAAGGATCAATCTTCTTTCTAAAAGATCGAGCGAGCCGCGGCCGTACATCTGTCTTTTGATGGTCTTCAGGCGGTTCACATTCCCTTCCACGGGACCATTGCTCCATTTGGTGTCGAAGGCATTTTTTACCGCCTGGTAATCCTGCAACAGCCCGTTGGCAAACCCCGCAACTTCATTGATGCCCGAGTCGTTCGCCGCGTCAATCCATCCATCCAGCTCCCTGCTGCTTCTTTCTTTCAGCATCATATGCCTGAAGTCACGGACCAACCCGAAGGTTTTATCCAACTGGATAGATTTACTGCGTAGGTCCGCCAGGAACTTCTGCTGTGGTAAAGGTAATTTATCGGAATCCTGGAAGAATAGAGCCACGGCCTTGGAAGGCCGCCAGAATACGCTATCGGCCGGAAGCACCTTTTTCATTCGTTGCTTTTTCCCGCACCGGAGTCCGAATTGGGCCAATCCATCCGATAATGTACTGTACGCGCCCCGATAACCGCGCGTCTGCAATTCAGCAAGCAGTTGCTTCAACTGCAGGTCTGGCTCGGCGGCCAATCTTTCACTGATGAATTCCAGATGCTTACCCAGCCCCGAACTGAGCGTGCAATGCCTGCGCGGCAATTCATCGCAGTCCCGGTATTTCCTGATGGTTATCCGGCTCATTTTGGTCACCCTTGCGATTTCCCGGACCGGAATGTTCCGGGCCAGCATATCCTTCACCTGCCTGAACTTCTCATGCTGGCGGGGTGAGGCGAGGCTTCGGATCCGGGCTTTCTGCGCACCGGCCGATACCGCCTGGCTTTCCCGGGCCTTGCGCATGGCCACATGTTCACGCTCCAACATTTTGCGGACAGCCTCGCCAAGGTTTTTAAGCAGGTGCCACCGGTCGGCAACCTGAATGGCCCGCGGGGCACCGCAGCTCACGGCACGCCGGTAGTTTCCATAACGGTCACGCGATACGGTCCGGATCCCCGGGTGCGCTTTCAGCCATCCCGAAAGCGTATCTTCCTCCCGGTCCGGTAATAATCCGATGGGTTTGTTGGTCGAAAGGTCAACCAGGATGCTGCCATAGCGGTCCCGTTTCTTCATCGCCCAGTCATCCACCCCCAATTCAGTTACATTTGGGCGTTCGGGCATCGGAGCGGAATGCACCAGGCGCAATAATGTGTTATCGCTGGCCGGCATGGATAACAGGTTGCATAAACGCTCGCCAGGCCTGCCCCCGTTCTGTATGGCTAGATTGTACAATGCCTTTGCTAGCCTTTCTGTCTTCCGCTTATAAGCACTGAAGTGGTCGCCGAAACGTTCCGTGAATATCTTTACCGGACATTCATCCGTCCTGCACCGGAATTTCCTGGCTTTCAGGAACAGCGTACAGGGGCTGCCGAATGCGGGTAGGTCCGAAAATCGACGGGTATAGTAACTGTGGACTTTACCGGCAGGAAGGCAGCAATTCGGGCATAGGCATTGAGCTTGGACACTTTCGACATAGATATTGATACAATCGCGCAGCCTATCAACCGATACGACACGGTAGTGGTCTTCCGTATCCAAGATTATTTTTTCGGCATTCATCTGCCCTTTTTAACGAAGGTTTTAATGGATCAGGTATGGCGTCAGCACCAAAAGTGGGGCAGAACCACTTTGGCTCGGAATATCCAACTTATTTTCTCCAGGTCGGGAAAACCCACAGACAATCCGTATATTGAGTCCTTTAACGGGAGCTTCCGGGACGAGTGCCTCAACACAAACTGGTTCCTGTCGCTGGAGGATGCAAGGGAGAAAATCGAAGCCTGGAGGGTGGAATACAATACCTTCAGGCCGCACAGTTATCTGGGGGGACATGACCCCCGAAATGTTCATAGAACGTCAGGTCAAGAAAGCTGAATCCTCTACTTTAGGATGACTCGGAATTCGGGAGGAGGTCAATTCATATAGTCATCAATTAAAAATAGAGAGGGAGGGTCCGTTTCTTGCTACTGAATGTCCAAGTTCTCAGTTAAATTGATTTTGGCTAGCAAATAGTCTAAACTAGCGTTACTATAGCTTCGTGCCTCGTAATCATTTTGGATATATTTAAAACAGTTGGCTAGTTCGTTCCCTTCTTCGCTTCGTTCTAGTCTCGAAGAGATAGGTGTGCTTGGACCGCTTTCGCCGTTTACTTTTACAAGTTCAATTCTCTCTTCGTAATCGTGACCATTATTATAGAACCATAATAACAAGGCTTGCGAATAAACTAGGTTTCGGCCAATACTCTTTTTTAGATTGTTTGGGAACAAATCTGAAAACGCGTCACTTAATTGTTGTAGGTCAAGTTTGTTGCCCTCAATTTTTTCGTACAAATCACTTTTGAGAGTCTTAAGATAAACTAGTATAAAAAGTAGAGGGGGAAAAATGTATTGATTTGAACTAAATGATGATAGTATTAAACGTGTTACTCCAAACACCTTTTCTGCTTGTCGGAGTGAAGCGTCTGATTCATTGAATAATATTTCAGCTGTAGCTAAAAATGATGGAGCATCCTGGCGAAAGACAGAGTGCTTTTTCCGTCCTTCGGAAGAAAAGAAGTTTTCGAAAGCAAAATAACCGAAAAGATATTTGCAATAATTAACTCTTGACGGCCTTGGGATCTGGTATTCCAGATCAATAAACCGCCTAAGGTATTCATCTGTGTCTATTTGTTCGCTGCCGTAAAATCCTCGAACAGCACTCGCTAAATGCGCTTTGTCGATTGACAATACGAATATTATTCCCGGAACGGAAAAAAAATGCTTCAGTTGTTCAAGAACTTCTACCGCGTAGTTTGGACGACAACGATCCAATTCATCGATAATAAAAATCAAAGGTTTATCATTATCGGTCTTTTTGACGAACTTTTCCAATTCCTGCCGAAACTCAATGATAGTTTTCTTTTTTGAAGCGTATTCTTTTATTTCCGCTTCAAATATGTCGGCAACGCCTTTTGCAGTATTTTCGATGGCATTTACTACAACTTCAGTGTCTATATAGCGTTTTGCTAAAGCTTTCAAAAGTGCTGGAGCTACATTTCTCACTAAAACCGCCCCTTTCTCGACAACGGATTTGAAAGCCGCTTCGTTACCCGAACTGGTCAAGCTTTTCAGCTCAGACATTATCGCAATCAATGGGTTACTGTCAAAGTCGTTTTCCCAGGCGTTGAAGTAGACAGTTTGAAAATGCTCATTCTTCAAATGTTGCTGCCACATTTTCACAAAGGTCGTCTTGCCCGTGCCCCATTTATTGTTAATAGCCAGCACAAATCCATCCGCATACGTACTTACGATATTAGTCAATATAGAAGCATAGGGTTTCCGGGACAATTGACAGTTTTTGAACGGGTCATCTTCTGGTATATCTAACTCGTGGTGTTTGATTTTCATAAAAATATTTTAGTTAGTTTGCGAGTGAAGATAACATTTATTTTCTCCTCCTCAACCCCACCTCATAATACCCTTCCAGTTTCTTATGAAACTCCTCCGCGCGCTCAAGCTCGCGGCGCAAGCGTTCCAACGATTCAGCGATGCCAAGCTCCGGCGATCGGGCCACAAAACGGCCAAAATTGTAATCGGTAATCAGCACCGACCACTTGGTTTTAAATTCCTCCGGCGTGTACCATTTATCTTCAAGCCGGTCGTAGATCCATTGCTGTTTATTCCACGCATCAAGCATCAGCTGCTTTACAGCCTTGGGTATCGATTCCATCTTCTTTCCAATATGCCTTATCACGAAAGCAAATATACCGCTAAAAATATTAGCTTGTCAAATTAGGAAAGAAAGTTTTTTCGTGAGGCCCGGTGTTGCCATCTGGGGCCATCCATTTTGCAAACTGGGCGATTTATAATGCCGTAGATCTTGAGCATAGCGAATGGTTGAGGCTCTATTTAGTACGATGCTTCAACAACAATCCCTGCCATTGGCCGGGGATTGAGTAGCAGTTTTCGGATCTGCAGACGTATTGGTATTTTTCTACATTTTTACGTTCTTGACTGGTTGGGTGCCGTTTTACAATGCCCGCCAACGTTTTGCGGCTTGGCGTAGTGGCGGATTTTTAGCACAAAAGTTCAATCGAAGAACTGCACTTGAAACTAGCACAAAACTGTCATACGAAGCACTGAACCCGCCATTACGCCAAACCGCTGTTGAACTAAACCTCCGGTAGCCTTTATTTCGCCTATAAACCATAGTTTTATAATTCACTAAAAAATAATAGATATGGTAACGAAAAAAAAGAACCGGAGGAACTAAGGTACAACAAATACCTTCATCGCGCCTGCCGTGAAGTTACGGGATTTGAATTGTTATTACAACGTTTTGAGCGTAATATTTCCGTCTTAGGTCGTAGCAAGCGCACGTTTGAATGCTACAGTCGACATGTTGCTGCACTTGCCTTACATTTTCAGTGTTTGCCAACTGAACTGGAAGCTGAACAAGTTCAAGATTACCTTTACGAACTCCAACAACGGAGTAAAACACCTTCTCAAACCTATTTCAAGCATACGGTTTATGGTCTACGTTTTTTGCTGAAAACAGAAGGTCTTGCTTATGATTACCTGAAGTTACCTGAGATCAAACGAGAGAAGAAGCTCCCTGTTATCCTGAGCCGGGAAGAGATCTGGCGTATGCTTCAAAGTGCGACCTTGTTAAAACACAAGCTATTGATCGGCTTACTTTATGGCTGTGGTATGCGGTGTATGGAAGTTCGTAATCTGGAGTTGCGTCATTTGGATTTTGATCGAAAGCTTGTTCATATTGTACAGAGTAAGGGTAATAAAGATCGCTACGTTCCCTTGAGTGATCACTTGATCCGAGGTCTTATTACCTACATTTCGGCAGAACGACCTAAGACGTATTTATTTGAAGGCAAGGGTAATGGGGAAGGTAAAGATTTTGATAGTCGTTATAGCCAACGAGGAGTACAATGGGTTGTGAAAAGTGTGAGCAAGGCGGCAGGTATTTTGAAAGAAGTTCACACGCATATGCTTCGTCATAGCTATGCAACGCATTTATTGGAAGATGGAGTTAATATCATTACCGTGCAAAAGCTTTTGGGTCATGCCAACATCGAAAGTACGATGGTGTATCTGCATGTTTGTCAGACACCCGATGAGTTACCTGTTAGTCCATTAGATAAGGTTTTCAGGGTATGCAGCCGCAGTTCGAAGTAGCGGACGTACTTCGACATGTCGATTTAACACAACACTCTTTCAACGTTCATCAGCAGAAGACGCTTCGGGCTTTGCGGGATTGTCGGACTTCAGCATTAGGTGGTCATGTGGACTCCTGTGATAGCTGTGGCAATCTCAGTATCAGTTACAATAGCTGTCGCAATCGTCATTGTCCGAAGTGTCAAGGACACAAGCGTATGGAGTGGATACAAGCTCGTGAGCAGGATCTTTTAGCCTGCAGCTATTACCACGTTGTGTTTACGCTTCCGCACGAACTCCATGGCTTGTCATTGCACAATCCAGGATTAATTTACAAATGCTTATTTGAAGCGACTTGGGCTACTATAAATCAATTTGGAAAGCGGGAGGCATCTCAGCTTGGTATGATTGCTATCTTACATACCTGGGGTCAAAACCTAAGTCTTCATCCCCATTTACATTGTATTATTCCGGGCGGTGGAGTTGACAAAAAAGGTACTTGGAAAACTAAGCTCAAAAGTGATAAGTACTTGTTTTCGGTGAAGGCATTGAGTAAGGTTTTCCGTGCCAAGTATGTTAGTTTATTGCGAGCGAATGGGATTACTGATCAGCATCTTTTGGACAGTCTTTTTTCGAAGCAATGGGTTGTCTATGCTAAACGTCCGTTTGGAGGTCCTGGGCAAGTGATCGAGTATCTGGGGAGGTATACCCACAAGGTAGCCATCAGCAATCACCGGATCAAATCAGTTACCAATCGTGATACGACCTTTAGTTATAAGGATTATCGTTCTGGAGGGATTCGGAAGGAGATGAGTCTGAGCAACAGTGAATTTGTACGCCGCTTCAGTATGCATATCCTGCCACGTAGATTTGTCCGCATTCGGCATTATGGCATCTTGAGCAGCAGTTGGAAACGGGAGAAATTACCGCGATTGCAGTCATCTTTGTGTGTTGAGCGTCCGGTCAATGCTCCAAAGACTTTACATCGCCGATGCCCTTGTTGTAAAGAAGGTACTTTGATTACGATAGAGCTTCTGCCCAAGCGTGGTCCACCAAAGTTGGATTTACGGGTGGCACGAACTTTCCCTGCGATGTAATCATTGTGGGTAGGGGAACTAGTGTGCCCATGGTACCGAACTACTTGTAAAAATCATGTCTTGCGAACAGATCAAAGTCTTAAATGACAAAAGCAGGCTCTCCACCTGCTTGTATATCTTCTAAACCCAAAATGACATCCCCATAAGTGTAGGTATCCGGTTCCGTTCAACAGGGTTTTCATTGTTGGCCTTGCAGGCCCAACGAAAACTTAGTTATTAGGTGCTGGTGTTCTTTTCTTGTCAATTGAATTGTCATTCAAAAAGGTTTGTCTGTATTGCAGGTTTACTATTCTTTTTTGACTTTACTTTTTTAATAAGTTCTTCCAAGCTCTTTTGAGTTAGAATTGTAATGTCCCGTTGTTCAGAAATTAATTGTCTATTCAAGTCAAACATTGGATTGTTGCTGTCAAGAGTTTGGTCATACATAACCGCTCTTGGAATGTTATAATCTTTTGCAAAACCCATAGCTAGTCTTGCACCACTGTCTAATTTTTGGTCAAAAAGTTTCCATCGTTGTGCAGAATCTTGAGCATAACTTGCTGCCAATATTATTGCATCACAGTATAGTGCTTGTAATCTGTCTCTGTCTTTATAACGGCTACTTAAATCCATAGCAGATTTGTGTTCATCAAAATATTCTGATAATAATAATCCGCCTTCTTCGACTATCTCAAATGCTAAACTTCTGTTTTTTGCTGGTAGTATATTATTTAGCGGACTTGGCAGAATTGCTATTGTCTTACCACCGTTTAATGCTTGTTTATGTGCGATACTATCACAACCAAATGCTAAACCACTAACTATTGTAATATCATATTTTACAATTTCTGCTACTATCTTTTGTTCTCTCTGTTCTATGGCTTCATCAGGATTGAGCAAACCAATAACTGTTATGTTGCAATTGTCTGTGTCCAATAAGTCTAAATTACCTTTGTAAAATAGAAATATTGGTTGTTCACTTTCTTTTACATTGCCCCTATATTTTGGAAAATTCTTGTCACCTATTGCAACAATGCCGTCACAAAATTCTTCAAGTTTGTAAAGTTGATTTATAATTTTGGTCTTACTGAATTCAAAATCATCAAAAGTTACTTCATCATCTTGTTTTGAATTTTTGTTTATTAGTGAAACAATTGTATCAGGACTTTCATTTCCTTTTAAGTTCTTGTTTATCCAAGCTCTACCAATGTTTTTGAACGACTTTGCAGCTATGATATTTATTGCGTTGTCTGTATATCTCATCTTTTTACTTTTTAGTTAAACTCCAAGTTTGGCACCAATTGAATAGAAAATTACTGAATTTGCTCCTTTGTCAAAGAGTGCCTGAATAGCATCTTCGTCAATATTTACAGAATTCGTGTAAAGGTCATCAATAAGTAGAATGTCTTTGCCCTTTACATTTAATGAAAAATTGCAAGTATCTAAAGTAATACTCGGATATGGCATATCACCATTCCCACCGTGACCTGACCTTGCTCTATGTGTGGTTTTTGTGTCTTTTACTCGCTTTATATATTCCGAGCCGTCTATGAACCCTGGTAGTTGACTTGCAACTTTACTAATTGTTTTTTTAAAATAAAGCTGATTGGGGTTGTAGTTTACCTTAGCTCTTGGAACTACACAGACAACAAGGCTGTTTTTACCAGATAATTTTAACACTTGGGGCAAATCTGTTTTCAAAATGTTTTCCAATTGACCACAGACGTTTTGAAGCACAATTTCTGCATAAGGAGTAATGTCGTTTTTAAGCGTGCAAATAATATTTTCTATTGACCCTTTTACTTGCCATTGTCCTGCACCACTTGAATATTTTGAATGAAAATATGCTTGAACTTCTCTCTTCAAGTAATAATTGCCTTTATGGTCTTTTGTCGGTGTGATTGTAAATTTCCACATAGTTAAACTGATATTATATTTTCAATAGGGATACCTGCTTTAACAGCTTCATCAATTTCAAATTGTTCATTTTCGAATGCAATTATCATTTGAGGTTCTAATTCAAGAGTTTTTAGTGCGTTTTCAAATTTATTAATGTGTTGGTCTTTAGCAATTGACTTACGAAATATTTTATGTTTGAATTTGTCAGTCAAGCCGTGCTGGTTTAGTGTCATAATTGCTCTGTCTTCTCTACAATTTGTCACCAAAATTGTTGTATTGAATTCAAAGAACCTATCCAAAATTTCATTTGCATAGGGAAGTAGCTTTGTCTGCCCGATATTTTCAGAGTAAAAGCTTTCTTTTAGTCGTATTATTTCTTGATACTCATTGTCTTTAAGATTTGGAAATTCTCTTTGTAAAATTGTCCGGTTAAACCTTTCATTAGGATTGAATGGAAGAAATTGTTTAGGGTTTATTACAGACTGAATAGCCATTTTAAACGATAGATAGTTTGCATAGTCCGTGTCAACCAATGTTCCATCCATATCAAAGAATAGGACTTTGTCCTGCGTGATAATTTTGCTTATGTCCTGTTTATTGTCTTCCATTTTTCTACGGTCTGTCTGTTACACTTGCACCTAACTAGTAAATACACGCAATTCTCTCTGTTTGATTGTGTCTTATATAGTGTTGTTAATCAGTATGTTGGGTTGTTTTCTATATTGCGAGTTTATATTGTTTAACACGTTGCGGTTATCCAAAGTGCGCAATGCGTGTTTTGGACAACTTACTGCCGTCATCAATAAGTTGCCCAATAACCCGGAATACACACCCCAAACCAATATTTAGTCTGTTGTCACTTTTTAACCAAAAAATCCAACTTACTTCAGGCCCAGGCTGCACGATTGGTTTCGTTAAAATTAAAAACTAATATAATAAAATCCAAACCTTAAATAGGGGAGATGGCCACGTACCCACCATTGCTCTAAATCAATAATGCCGATGGCTCATTAGCCAGTTTTTAAAATCATCGTTTTGCATGAAAAACAAACCCAAATCCAAAGGTTATAATTTTAAATAATGTTACATTACGGTTTACCGTAATGGCTCAGAAGCTATCGTATGGCGCTAATTATGTGGAAATGGTTGGATGGGTTTTGATAATTTACGTGTTCCGCTCGACCTGCCTCTTTAAATGCTTGCTCATTGCTTGAAATAGTATCCTTTTGTGCTTGTTGATTTGTTTCAAAATAGCGGGTTCATCCATGATCTGGCTGGCTCGGTGGGCATAGGAAAGATAATTGCTGCTATGTTTCGCCGGGCGTCGTTTTGTTTGGAAATAGTATTCTCCCATGTCGTTTTGAGCCCAAAATTTTGATTTCGTCCGAAGCTTGTCTGCGGAGAGTGGATATCTTGCGTAAAGCCTGTATAATTGATTTCTATATATTTTTAACGGCTGTCCAGGGGTTTTCTTAGCTGCCTGTACTGCCCGCCGCGCCTTGGTCTTTGTAGAAATGATCATCCGCCTATAAAACTTCGCTAGATTGGCCGACTTGATTAGTGTTTTACTTCCATGAAATTCGAATCCCAGATAGGTGAATGGATAACCGATACGCAATGGCTTGTCTTCTTCCATTTTACACGATACAAGCACCCTTTCTCCATTGTTCAATGGTCTCCAGGTGAAGAGGAATTTTTCTGTTTTTTCACGACTGATGTCGACGTTAAAATTTTGAATTGCATCATACATATAGTTTTCAATGAAGTGTGCATCTTCAGGCTTGCATAGCACAATGATGTCGTCAGAATATCTACGGTAAAACGCTTCGTAACGGTTAACAATATCGGTTAGAATGTTCTCATCGAATTTAAGCAAGTAAAGGTTAGCCAAAGTAGCACTAATAGGAAGGCCTTGCGGAAAGCCGACGGGTTTTCCGTTTTTTCGAAACGGAAATCTGTGTAGCTTCAGGTCACCTGATTTGACCGCGTCGCGGAACTCTTTTGGAGATTCAAAAAAAGCGTGGATCCTTTTCTTTCGAAGTCTGGCGAGCTTACGCTCATCGAATCCGGAACGACGGCCATAGTGTTTTTTATCAATCCTGAAATCGTCGCGCATCACATAAGAAAATCGGGTTACTGCTTTAAAGACGTTGTAGTGATCATTGGGTAATCTGGTTTCTCCAAGAATTTCAGCCCATTGGGATTTTAGTATATCGTGGTCGATCTCATTAAAAAAGTTTCTAATGTCAAACTTGAGGGCTACACACTCTTGTTGGAGCGATCGTTCTTTTATTTCATTAAAAGCATCGTTAGCAAAATGTATGGTGCTTTTGTTCTTGTTGTCTATTCCGGTGGGAATGCGGCGATAGGCCGTAACGCAGTCTGCTAGTCCCGTAATGCTCTTCAGATAGGCCTCATACTTGCCAAGGATAATTTCTGAGTAATGTCCGAATATTGCTGCGTCCAGGTGCGTCGCATAGTGCAGTGGCCTGTTCTTTGCATTCGATCTCACTGTTCCATCATTTCTTTTGTAAGAGTGCGATTTTCCTTGTTCCGGTAACTCAGAGCTCCGCTTAAATCGTCTCTCTTTGATAATGGCATGTATTAAAGGGAAAAAGGCATACTTGGCAACGAAATCTTTATTCTGGATCATCTCCAAAATTTTCTTCTTGTCCCGTGCGAGGTCAAGTTGGTTAGTAATGTGTAAATATCCACGGTTTCTCAGCCACGGATACTGCGGTTTAAGTCTTTCCATTGAAAAATATCAAAAGGCTCTACAGGTAAATTTACCGTGCGGCGGGCTTACTTTAAGACATAACGCCAACGAATTGGCTAAGGCCATTTCCCAGATACTCTGAGTCGCACTATTATTTGATTCGACAATCAAGAGAAATCACCATATGCAAAGTAATCAAAGAAAATTAACTACCTTAGCGGTGACCCTGCTCGACTGGGTGATAGGCTTGCACCTCTCAACGGTAAACCCGCTAATTGGGTTCTTTATCATGGCCTTGTGGGCTATGATGAAAGTCTGGTTGAAAGACATCGCCATCACTGATTTTAAACCTTATCTATCAAGCTCTATGACTTACGACAAGTAACTTACATGTTTAAGTTTCCGGCCCATTCTAGCTGTCATTACCCTAATAAATTTCCTGCAGAGCGTTGTCCAAAAATAATAAATACATTATATTTCGCAAAAAATTAAATTATGCTATGACCGTAATACCTAACCTTGGCGATATTGTCGCAGTAAACGCGCATCCCTATTTTAAAGAAATTTATAATGTCAGAATCGCAGGAGAACCCACCAACGTTCTCCCGCTCATGGTTGTCGTTGAAATCCACGAGGAGGTAAAGACGATGTATCATGAACAAACGGGGGAACTTTTAACGGAAAAGGGAAAAGGTAAATGCAAATGCGTTTGGTTTTCTTTAAAAACGAACTCCTTCTCTGAATCCTGGTTTCACTTTGATTCCATTAAGATCATTAAAAGTAGAAGTGCGGATCACCTCGCTTCGTCCAACCTTACTGAGGACAGCGAGGAGTTTAGGGAAATTAGAAAAAAATGGAAAAATAAAAGTGTCAACTTTATTACGAGTAGATTAGAGCTTAAAAAAGTTAAAGAGACAAAAGCGTTCGAAAAGGACGTCGATAAATTATCTTCTTACTCGTCGTTGTTAAGCTTTGTTTGCCCGCCATTGGAGGTTATCGAAGTTAAGTAAACGAGCATTAAAGTGCAGTCTGTATTCGACACCAAAACAGGCAAGAGAAAGCATCATCATCCAAAAGTCGATTTTAAGGTAAGGTATTATAACGCTGCGAGTGACAAATGGAGCGTGAGTATGCTGCCACTGGAATGTTTTGAGCCTATAGAGGATGTATCAGAACAAGTAGCAATTTTGTCTTCTGATATCGAGAAAGGGGTTACATATCAAGTGGACGTTTCTTTACTTGAACCGATATTGCAAAGCCAGTTTTCTGAACCATTCGCGTTGTTGGAGCCCAGAGAGGTTTCATATATAAATGGGAGCTATACCCTAAAAGCTTATGACTGGATTCAGAACAAAACCCTAGTGTTGGACATACCGCTTCCTGATTTCGCCGCGCAAATTTCCAAGGACAATCTGTTTCTTGGCGACGCGTTTCCTGACTTCGATTTCACAGAAGGAAGTAGGGCCCCTGCATGGGAAGGCTTATTCACAGAATTCAATGACTTTATAGCGAAATATTCGGACGAAAAGAACTATTTGGTTTTAACATATATTAACCGCGCTGGCAACGTAACAACAAGAACCATAAAAGACTATTTTGTCGTCCCTAAGTCGACAAAAACGTCATCCGATTATTTACAGGCCTATTGCTGTAAGAAGAAGGAAAGACGGAGTTTCAGATATGATAGAATACAAAGCATAAAGGTGCTAAACCTGAAGGTCTGAACCGTTGAACAGACGGAGGCTGGTCACGTAAACGGGAGTCAGGTGTTGAATTAAATTAAAAAAATGCGTTTTGCATTCGTTGATAATGGAAAGGTTGAAGCCAGTTCGGGTCCGAGTGATGGCGACTCAGGCCCAGGTCACGATTGGTTTCGTTAAAATTAAAAACTAATATAATAAAATCCCAAACTTTAAATAGGGGAGATGGTCATGCGCCTGCTATCCCCCTTAAATCGTTAATGAATCAACGGCTAATTAGCCAGTTTTAAAATAATTGCATGCAGCAAAACGCCAATCCAAAGGTTGTGATTTTAAATGGTGTTACATTACGGTTTTCCGTAATGGCCAAGAAGCTATCGTATGGCGCTGATTGGGTGGAAATGGTCGGATGGGTTTTGAGTTTGGTGAGATAATTCTTATCTTCGTCTCAGGTTTAGGTTGATAGCCCCTAATCCCATTGGGGCGGATTCCCGTTATCTTTTAGGTAACGGGTTTCTTTTTATCACTTCATTGTCTTTTTAACATATCTTAACAATCCTGCTGTAACAAAGCGGGGCCAGGGTGCGTTATATAGTCAGTTAGTAAGATTTTGTCTTTTCATAATTTAGGTTTATAATTGGTTAGTTAGCAAGCCCCTGTCGGCTATAATACTCCCCAAAAATTGGACAGCTGCTTAAATGTTTAACTTAGCAGTTGAAAAATGAAAAAAGAACGGAGAAAATTCAGTGCAGGCTTTAAGGCTAAAGTAGCCATCGAAGCGATCAAGGAGCAGCAGACGGTGCATGAGCTGGCCGCCAAATACCAGATTCATCCTACACAGATCAACACCTGGAAGCGGGAGTTTTTGGATAAAGCTGAATCGGTATTCAGTAAGGATCATGCTTCGGCCAAAGATGAATCCAAGGAGAAGGAACTGTATTCAAAGATCGGGGAATTGCAGATACAGGTGGATTTCTTAAAAAAAGTATTGGGCAAATGAGTTTGGAAGAAAAGCGCAGGCTTGTTTGCCCACCTTATAAAAAGTTGAGTGTTTACCAGCAATGCAGTGTCATCGAGCTGCCGCGTAGCAGTTATTATTTCAAGCCCAAAGGGGAATCCCTGTACAACCAGCGGGTGATGAAAGCAATTGACCGGAAGTTCCTGGACTGTCCGTTCTATGGGGTGGAGCGGATGACCGCATACCTGAAAATGGACCTGGGTTATTCTGTAGGGGAAAAGCGCATCAGGCGATTGTATAAGGTTATGAACCTGAAGGCCATTCATCCCAAGAAGAATCTCAGCAAGGCAAACAAGGGGGATTATAAATTCCCCTACCTGCTCAGGAACCTGAAGATCGACCGGGCAAACCAGGTCTGGCAGGCGGATATCACCTACATCCCCATGTTCCGTGGATTCATGTATATGTTTGCCATCATCGATGTATACAGCCGTAAAATTATGGGCTGGGACATTTCCAATACGATGAGTGCCGAATGGTGCCGGGATGTCATGCTGGGTGCCATGGAAAGGCACGGGAAACCGGAAATCTTCAACACCGATCAAGGATCCCAATTCACATCCTCGGTATTCATCGAAGCACTTAAAAAGCATGAGGTGAAAATATCCATGGACGGTAAGGGCCGGGCTTTGGACAATATCTACATCGAACGGTTCTGGGGTTCGCTCAAAAGGGAGAAAATCTATCTGAATCCACCAAACGGTGGGGTCGATCTATATCGGCAGGTAAAGGATTATGTATGCTTCTACAATACCGAGAGAAGGCATAAATCGATCGGCCGGATAACACCCGACGAAAGGTTCTATCAGATAATCAAAAATGTGTCGTGATTATATCTTAAATTAGTGCAAAAGTTGTCCAGCAAATAGGGAGTATCATAGATTGAACGGGACTTACCGTGATAATGTATTGGACTGCTACCTGTTTGACACCCTTGATGAGGTAAGGGAAGTTACCTGGCAATGGATGGATGATTATAACAATCACAGACCGCACGACAGTCTTGGCAATATGCCTCCAACCGAATATGCCGCTTTATCCGCTTTTGAAGGCGATAGACAGGCGTGTTAGGGTATTTAGGTTTAGGTTAATTTGAAGAGAATTTTGTAAAATTACGCAGTCTTAATTCGGGGAAGTCGACAAGTTCATAGGGCGGATACAGATTATTGGCCTCTTCACTGGTGTACTTTCATCCGGAACGGGTGGTGTACTTTCCCCGGAATATTCAGATTTTACGTGTCGTTGTCCATTTACTTTTCTGTCTGTCTGTGTCGGTTAGTGCGATGGCGTGTTTTAATTTTTTTCTAAAAGCGGGGGAGAAAAAATTTTGAAATTCTTCTTGGGTTGGGGCAGGCACACTCTTACCGCATTTTTGGTCTGTGCGTTGGCTTGTGCGAATGCGGTATGTGTGTGACTGCTGCATGGGCTATGCTATCGTTTTATTAATGTATTCTGAAAATCTAGAAACTATTTTGTCTGGACAACCAATTGCTTTGTTTAAAACTTCTTTCAGGTCTTCCTTTCTCATTTTAAGTCGTCTGATACCAATTGCAAGTAAAAATTCCATTAATGCTTCCCCGTCTGCTGAATTGTATTTGTCAATTATACTCAACAGGAATTCTTTCATTTGTAAACTAAGTTCGCTGTCAAGGTCATAGGCGAAATATTCAGTTTTGCCGCTTCTTAGCAGTGATGCTTGAATAATTCCGTCATTAAATCGGTGAAAGTTTCTCGGACTTAGCATATTTCTCACATAGTTCGTCTGTTTAAGTGATGGATGAGAATTGATTTGCTTTTGTTCAAGGTTTGAAATGATTGTCGATATGGTAAAGTAAACTTCTGATTGAGCTATTTCATTTTCTTTATAGTCAAAGGAAGTCCAGAACGCAAAATTCTTCCTTAATCGTAAATCCTGCTTACCAACAGTTTTCAGAAAAACATCATTGCTAAAGCCACGAAGTTTTTTGTTGTCAAGTAGTATTGAAAGTCTTTCATTTACATAGCTGTAAACTTCAGGTTCTTTGTCTTCATCAAGTGAACCTATGAAGTCTTCAAGAAAGACTTTTTCCAGTTCCCAAGAAGTTTCGGTTTGCTGTATTGAACAGTAAATTGTTTCGACTGCGACAAATGGCCTTTCATCGCTTTTGTCTTTTCCTTTCTTTAAATCACTAATTAGGTCAGTTGAGAACTTATCGTTTACTGGTCGGTAAATGCCAACGAAATAAACCAAATTCAACTTCTCCATATTTCGCATTAAGCGACTTATCTGTAATAGTTTTTTTCCGGTGGTAATACAGGAAGCAACAATCACAACAGTTCCCGATTCTTCTGTGATTTTACTTGTAAAATCTGAATCGAGTTTAATTAACTCAGGTTTTATGCTTGATGGAATTTTAGTAAGAATATGCTTCGCAAGTTCTTCTGAACCAATGTCAGGGAGATGCAAAAGATATTTGGTGTTTGCAGGTATATATTTATCAATGTGTCTATTTAGTGCTGCGTCAAACCTTTTAAACTTGGTTAAGTTCTTTAGCAGATAGACAATATCAAAATATACTTCGTAGTTAGCATCAGGAAAATTGTCTTTGTAATAGACTTTTATTACTCCTTCGTTTGGTAATCCGCTTTTGTAGTTTTCAGCAAATGTTGCGATACTCTTTGCGAAATATTCAGGTTTTATTGTTAGAAGATGCCTTTCAACTTTTGGTTGAACTGTAAGAAATACGTCTCCACGAATATTTATTGGTCGTGAATGGTTCTTACATAGTTTACAATCTTCAGGGTTATTATAAGTTTCAAATTCTTCCTCTCCTAATTGAAATTCAGAATCCTTTGTCAGGTTGCAAATAATATTAGCACTGTGGTTTAAGAATTTGTCATTTGGCCCTAAAAAGTAAACAACCTGAATCTGTTCCTTATCGGCTCTTTTTTCCTTTAATAGCCTGTCAATGATATTGCCTGATGTAGAGGATGAAATTAATACTAACGATTCAGGGGAAAAACTATCAGTGCTTTTTTCAAATACATCATATGATTCAAAACTGTGAACAATAGGGCAATCAAACTCAATTTTAAACCTTCTTCTCAATTCAAAAACCGAATATGGCAAAACATTGATTGATGAAGTATCGCAGTATATAATGTTTCTATCCTTCGTATGTTTCAAAAGTTGGACAGCGAGGAAAAATATTTCTGACTGATTTATCAGAACATTTCCTGTTCGTATAAACTTAGAACAGTGTTTATTGCTTGGGAAAACAAAGTGATGGTCAGGAGTTGATTCAACCAAACCACCATTGTTTTTGAAAATTACTGTTGAACCGCTTCTTAGCAGATGTGAAATGAACTTAGACTCATGTTTTGGTTTCTTGCCTTCAATCAAAGTAAAACTGCCGTCAGCATCATACTCATAAATAATTAGACACTTATCAAAATAGTCTGCCGATTTACCCGGAACCCTTTGAAATGTTGTTTCTCTGCCTGATTTGAAAAATTCTAAAGATGAAGCATCAAGATAGTTTGGAACAAGAACCACCAATTTGTCGGTAATACTGTGTTCTTGAAAAAAATTATTTAGTTCTTGAGCTAATTCATTCTGAGAACCGATTTTCGTTTGGTGAATAAACAATACCGTAACTCTCAGTTTTCCTGTTGAAGAAACTACGTCTTCATATTGGTATATAAAGTAGTTTCTCATGGTTGATTAAATTCTAAAGGATAAAAAATAGAAAGTAATGTGCCTTCTGCTGCTGGATATACAGTAAAATTGCTTTTGCTGTTATTCTGAAAATCATTTAACTGAATTTCACTTGCATTGTCATGATGGTGATAGCGATTGTTTCTCATGTCACGAAAAACATCTGCCCGTCCAGTTTTTATTCTTACAAAGCCTTTTCCGTCTAGTGTTTGCAGAACTCTGTCGAGTCCAATTCCTTTAATTTCACCTCTGAATCCGTCAGCAGAAGTGTTATGCCTGTATAAACATTGCTTGATAATTTCTACCTCTTCGGCTATGTTCAAATTGTAATCGCTTATCCTTTTGTATCGTTTCACAAAGCCAGGCCCACTATCCAAAATTGAAATTTCTAAGAGATACAAATCACCTTGTGGATTAACATTAAATCCTGAATTGAAATATTGAACAAGACCTGCATAATCTTGAAACTGTTCAACGAATTTGTTAATCGGCTTCTTGTGAAATTTCAATTGTAATGCACGAATATTTGGATATAGATTATAGCCAAGTTCATTCGTCTTTGCGTGTTCGTGTGTATTCGTAAAAAGTTCGTGGATTATTGCTATAAAGTCATCATAATGACCTTTTACACCTGTTCTAAACACACCTTTGTTGAAGTCTCCAACTTTTTTAAAGGCATTGAAAAGATTAAAACCTAGAGTGGTTTCATTAACCAGTTCTCTGAAATTCTTGTAAAGGTGGCGTGAAAGTCCTCTATTTGATTTGTCATGGTCGAAGCAATAAATAGGAACGGAATTTCCTTTTAAGTCGAAAAAATCCATGCGGTTAAAGTATTCCTTGCTCGGATTCTTCAATTCTCCTTTTATGTTTTCTCCATTCGCATTTACAATTTCTTTCTCCCAAGCCAAAACGATGGATGGATAAACAAACTCATTGTTATCCAAATATTCAATTGCTTCTTCCGTGTTGTTAACTGGTAGATACAATTTGCCTGAACGATTATTTCTTACCCAAGTGGACAAAAACTGTAAATAGGAAAAGAGTAAACCGAAATCCAGTTTTTCTATTTTCTTAGGTAAATGCACATCAATCACAGCATCATTAGATGAAGCGAGTTCAGAATATAGATTCTGAATTTTTGTAAGTGATATTGTGCCATGTATTTTAATCATCACTAATTCCTTATTTGACTGTTTGTGCTACCTTGATTAGATACTCAATTGATTGTTGCAATTCTGCACCGTTGAAACTAACTGCTTGCATTGTCTTATTCTCAGGATGGTGAATTTTGTTTCTTATGAATACTGGTAGCGTGACATTTTTTGAGGCTTGAGGCACTCCCGCTTTTTCAGGTATCCATGCCCTGTCCTTGGGGATTCCAAATTTCTGCTCCAGTAAATCGTCCATGTCTTTTTCAAAAAAGCATTGAGTTTTTTCTTGTATGAATCCATAAAGTTCATCATGAAACTCAATGGTCACGTAGTTGTAAGCTAGATAGTTTATTTCTCCCCAAGAAGGACTCCAAGGAAATAAACCATTAGCAAAAGACATTTCATTGACTAAAATCTTATTTGTCTTTACTTCTCTGTTCGTTACAAACGTTTTTACACCACTTTTACCAACACAGTTTTTAAAAAATACAGGCGAATGAGTTGTTACGAAAATTTGATGCCCGTCTTTTCTTGATGAAATGTTCCATAGATAGTCAGCTAATTGTTCCTGCAATCGTGGATGTAAATGCAATTCAGGTTCATCAATAAGAATCAACAGTTTTTCTTTTGACATAGAAGCCAGTGTCTCCAAAAACAAAAGCGAAATAATCATTTCTATTCCTGAGCCAAGATATTTTATTGGTAAGTCTAAAACATCTTTCTTCGATGATAGAAAAGCTGATTCATACGGAGCTATTGAATCTAAAATCGCAAGGTTGATTTCCTCAATTCCAAATGCTTTTGTTCGATTGTTGAACTCCTTGAAAATTTCATATTTATTGAACTCTACTTTATCTGCAATTTCACTGGTTAATGATGGAATCTTATTGAGTATTTCGGCAGGCTTTCCAGTCTCCTCAGATTCTTTTCTAACACTTCTTGAAAATCGCCAATTTAAATCGTCAATAATTGTTGAAAACGAACTATTGTAACCTTTTTGAAGTTGCCTGTCCCTTTCTTTACCATAGAAAAAGCTTCTTGGTAATTCATTGGTTGATATTTGCGATAATGACAATGAACGTTCTGTAAAAGTAAAGTCACTGCCGCTTTTTCTTTTTACTGCATATCCTTTTTCGCCTCTTGGAATATCAGGAACAACAATATGGTCTAATGTAACTAGGTCGGAAAATATTTTCCCTGCTGTCTTTTTATCTCTTTTTTTTATTCCTAAAAATACTTTGTTACAGGTTACAGTTTGCTCGGTGTAACCGTCAGGAAGATTCACATTTATACTATTTTCTAATTCTATTAAAACTTTTATCGGGTTGTCGTTTCCGTTTGGAAAATCGGTGTGTTTAATTCTCCCAGATAAGAAGTTTGGCGAAAAGCAAAAATGGATTGCTTCAAGGGTTGAAGTTTTTGAAGTTCCATTGTCGCCAATGAAAATATTGAAGCGGTCAACTTCTAAGTCGTTGACTTCTTCAATGCCTCTAAAGTTCTTTATAGATAGTTTCTTAATCATTTCCCATATTTTACCTGCGGCTCGGCTGCCATTGATACCGTAAACTGGTTGACGGCTAAAAATTCGTTGTTCTCTGGGCTTTCAAAATCAACGATATAAATTTTCTCGCCACGAATGCCGCTTTCGGTTCGCATTTCTACATCTACGCCATCTGTGAGGTAGCGGTGAAAGTTTTCGTTGTTGATTAGAGCATTGGGGCTTTCGGTACGCAATACTTTTTTTAGGGCATCTTCTTTGGCATCTTGCGAAATCTTGGGGTTGAGTTTGTCAATGGCATCACGCAAACGGGTAACCAACACCACTTCGTTGTATTGCCTTTCGGGGTGCTCGCCATCGGGAGATATATTTACTCCGTTCAGGTATTCATAGCCTAAACTTTGTAAATAACCTAATGCAATTTCTTCTATTTGGTTTTCGGTGATGCTTGCCATATCTTCATATTCTTCTATGAGGTTTGAATCTCAACTGGGACTTCAATCATAGTTTTGACTGTTGTATATAGTTCAACGTCTTGGGCAGGGGTTTCAATCGAAATAATCAAGGAATAACGTGTTTTATTTTCTACTTTTCCTAAGTGCTTCCGCTCACGCCACCATCCAATAACCGGATAAACGGCAATGTGATTACAAGTTGATAAATCTGCCGCTGTACCTTCCCAAAAGTCAGAATGAATTGAACCGCTACTACGGTTATTAGTCCCTATTACCCAACGATTACTTCCTGCATTTCCATTTACTTCTTCATCTTCTTCTCTGGCTGCTTTATTTATTCGCTTTCTAAAATCATCCTCATTTTCACCAATATTGTTTACATCAAAGCGTAAACCGTGCGATTGATAACGATATTTGTCTTTCCAACCGATTTCGCCTGCCCCCGGTTCTATAAAATAGGAAAGGGTAATCCGCAATTTAACAGGTATTTGCCCCATTTCCAATAATAAATCGCTTGGCCAGGGAAGGTCGAAAAAGTGAATTTCGTTCGTTTCGGTATCACTACTACTTCCTTCTTTGTAACTAAAGGGTTGAATGGTTTCCTGCGCAATAAATGTCAATGCACTCTCCTGACTGTACAAAGCCTTGTCTAAATTGGGGACTCCAAAACCAAAAGTTCGTAGTAGATTTGTAATATCTCTTTTATTGTTTTGCTTTTCGTGCTGATTGCGCATCGCATTATTCCAATCGGCAGAATGAATCATTAAACCTCTGATGGTTTCTGCCCAAGCATTCGGATATTCAAAGGCTACTTTTGCTGCAAACCAAGATGCTTGTGCAGCGGCTGCACTTGTAGCATTCACAGTATCAAATGGCTTAATTTGTATAGATTTTGAAGTGGAGAGCAATTCCAAGTCTTCGTGAGACGTGATGTTGTTATCAGGTGCTTTCAGTAAATTTCCTCCCTCAAATACAACATCGGGCTTTACTGGCCATCTTTTTTCCCATATTAATGAAGTCGAACTATAAGGAGAAAGCTCACCCTCATTGGCAACAGGAGAATGGTTTTGAAAATTAGGGTCAGTTACTTGTACTTTTTCGGTGTGTGCTCCTGCCACGACAGCATTCCATGCCTGCGCGGGGTTTTGAACAGAAGAGGTAAAATTTGAATAAGGATAATTTTGCCACGATTCATCATCACGGATATTCCCGGCGGAGACAATTATCAATCGCTGATTCTCACCGTCGCCATAAGCTAAGTTGTCTACTGCTCCAGACCAAGAGGAAGGTCTCCCAAAATTTACATCTTCTGTTGAAGTAACGGACATACAATAAACCAAAACCATATTGGGATTTTGAATTTCTGCTCTTGCAATTGCCTGTGCAGTTATATCACCCCATAATTCTTTTGGTGTTCCATTTTGATGGGGGCGTGGAAGAATTTTTACGGAACAAAGCCTATGTGTAAGCGGAACTTGATTTTGTGAAACAAGCACCTGTTCCATTTTTCCATAAGCCGCGACACCCGCCATCAATGTTCCGTGTCCTGCTCCTGATTCGTGGTCGTCTGTTCCCCAGACATTATCAACAGTCAGTGTATTAGCATCATCAATCAGTGGTTGCAACAATTGATGCCCATTGTTTACACCTGAATCTAATAAACAAACTTTTACATTGCTATCGACAAGCTCTATTCTTCCTAATAAATCATTTACCCAATTCTGTTGCTCCACATTACTTTCATTTACCCAAAATCCTGCAGGTTCTTGCCCTGCCCGAAATTCTGCCAACAAGTCACTTTGCAACATCAGTTCAATTAACTGTGCACGGTTTGCATTGACGAGTAAAACGGCTCTTTCGGGGAAAATAATACTGTTGTGTTTATATGCTATTCCAATGTTTTCAAGCGTAGTTAGAAATTGTGCAATTTGTTCTTGCTCTTGGTTTTCTTTTGTGTTTACATTCAACCACGCTTCACACCACTTAGTATTTTCTTCAGGAATAAGTTGTGGATTATCTGTCCACAAACCTTCTAATAGTGCTATGCTTACGTCTTCGATACTATTTACTAAAGGAGCATTTTTAGGTTCTCCTTTAGCCGTTTCTTCTTGCTGATATTTTTGGATTTTGGAAATGAAATGTCCTTCTTTTCCATTAGGAACATACACTGTTGCCCGTATCTGAGTTTGGTTTTCACCAACAGGGATCTCTTTGATATTCAATAAGCGGATACCTTTTCTAAGGTCTTCCAGACTTTTGGTAATCAAGTCGTGGTCAGCAGCACTGGTAAACGAAATGTAGGTTCCCTCTCTGGTTGCTATTTGTTCAGCCCCACGCTGTCGTTGCAATTGTTCTTTTGCTTGCCAGATTGCATCAAGCTGATTTAAAAGTTTTTGGCTGTGAGCTACTCTATTACGAGCAGGAATATTTGATTCCCCTCTGCCTCTTTGTGGAGTTTTAAATTTTTCACTATTTACATTTCCTGTAATAAAAATGTGTTTATATGATGCCATTCGTCCAAATTATTTATGATATGCTGCATTACGGTCTTTGATTGCCCTGAGAATTAATTCATTGTTCATTGGCTGCTTGTCATTCAAAATGGTTTCTTTAATGGCATCTATGCAGGCAAGTGATATTTCGGCGTGGCTCAAACCGTTAATATTGGGCAGCAAGTCTTTAAATTTGATTTTCTTGGCAAATTGAGCAAGTCTGTTTTTAAGTAATTCTTCTTTTTCTTCCAGACTTGGCAGGTTGTATAAAATAACATCATCAAACCTGCGGAAAAGGGCTTGGTCTAATAGTTCTTTATTGTTGGTAATCGCTATAATAAGACTGTCAGAATTGTCCCGTTCGATGAATTGGAGAAAAGAGTTTAATACTCTCCGCATTTCACCCACATCATTGTCACGGCTTCGTTCACCACCAATCGCATCAAATTCATCAAACAGATAAACGCCTTGTCGTTGCTCAATCAAATCAAACACCTGACGAAGTTTGGCACTCGTTTCGCCCATAAATTTCGTTACCATCTTATCCATTAAAATGGTATAAAGCGGTAACCTCAATTCATTGGCAAGGATAGAAGCCGTCAGAGTCTTTCCTGTTCCGGGAGGACCCGAAAGCAAAATTTTCCTGCGGTTTTCCAAATCGTGTTTACGAAGTTTGTCTCGTTGTACAAACTCTGATATAATGCGATTGACTTTTGATTTAATGTCATCGGAAGCAATCATATCTGAAAGATTTACCGCAGGAACGTTTTCCTGTATCAACCCTTGTAAATCGGGAGCAAACGTTTTGGTTTTATGTTTGGTTTCCTTTGCCTTGTCAATAATCGTTTTAATCTCGTTGGCTACGATATTATGCCCGAGTTTTGCTTCGTGGGCAGCTATCTGCAATGCAATAGTGGTGAACCTTTCAGGTTCATTATTGTAATGCGATTTAATTAACGATATGATGTAGTCTGCCTTTGCCATATAATGCAAATTTACACATTAATTTATGATGTTTTTTTTCTATATTCCATTTTCTTACAGCAAATTAAATATTGTTTGTGCGTCTGCTGTACTTCTTAGCTCTACTTCTTTACAAAAGGTAAAATCACCTTTAATATTTTTTCTAAACCATTTATTGAAACTTCATCCTTGTTGTCAAAATGAATACTTGCCTGTTGTCCAAAATATTTTTTTACCAATTCTTCTTTGATTGCTTCTTTTTTTGCCTCTGGGAGCAATTCAATAAATGGACCTATAGAAGCTAACTCTAATTCCAAATTCCTATTGTGGGTTTCCAAATTTCGATGCTTAGTAGATTCTCTTGATGCGTAGATAGCGGGGTACGTTAGTACCGATGGCTTGGTGGCTCTTTTGCAAAACTTGGCTTTAGCGTGGGCTGGTGCGGTTTTGCAAATGTGCCACCAATAGCGTGGGCTTATTCTTCTTTTTTGTCTCCATTTTTTACCAAGTCTTCTGCTAACATTTTAGCCTGTGTAATAACCGTGTCTACCGCTTTTTCTTGTAAGTCTGGCGGATAACCGTGTAATCTTAAAATTCGTCTGATGTTTCGTCTTAGTGCAGATTGAACACTTTCTTTAATTGTCCAATCTATAGTCGTGCTGTTGCGGACGGTTTTTAAAAGCTCTTGGGCAATGTGTCGAAGAATGTCGTCACCCAAAACGGCTACTGCACTGTTGTTCACTTCCAAGGCGGTGTAAAAAGCATATTCTCTGTAATCTAATCCTAATTTGTCGCCACGCTTGTCGGCTTCTTTCATTTGCTCGGCAAATGGGATTAGCACTTTTTCCAAAAACTCCACCGTGTCTATCATTCCGTTGTGGTAGCGTTTGATAGCATCTTCCAACATTTCTGAAAATTTCTTGCTCTCCACTAAGTTGATTTTTGTCCGCTTCTTGATTTCGTCTTTGAGTAGTTTTTTCAACAACTCAACGGCTAAATTCTTTTGTGGCAAGTCTTTCAGCTCTTGCAAAAAGCGTTCGTCAAGAATTTCTATGTTGGGCTTTTTAAGTCCTGCGGCATCAAAAATGTCAATCACATTGTCGGCTGTGATGGCTTCTGAAATGATTTGCTTGATGGCCGTTTCCATTTCTTCGTCCGTCCTGCCGCCTTCGTTTCGGTCTGATATTTTTACCAACCTTGATTTGATGGCTTGAAACAATGCCACATCATCACGGATTGCCATTGCCCGCTCGTGGGGAACGGAAATCGCAAAGGCTTTCAGCAGATTTTTCGTGTTTTCGGTAAAACTCTGTTCTCCGTTTTCCTGACTGAAAATGTAATCCACGATAACGGGAATAAATTTCAGTTTTTCTTCGGGTGTAAGCGTGAAGAATTTACGCCAATCAAAATGCCTTAACTGGTAATCTATGGCTTCGTGTAGTTCCAACATTTTGGCAACTGCCAATTCTTGGTCGAGTGTCGGTTTGCCTTCGCCACCACTTGCGGTGTAGTCTGCTAAGGCAGTTTTCAGTTCTTGTGCAATGCCCAAATAGTCCACCACCAAACCGCCTTCTTTGCCTTCGGTAAATACTCGGTTTACCCTTGCAATGGCTTGCATCAGGTTGTGTCCACGCATTGGCTTGTCCACATACAGCGTATGCAAACAAGGGGCATCAAAACCTGTGAGCCACATATCTCGAACAATGACCAACTTTAATGGGTCGTTCGGATTTTTCAAGCGGTCGCCAATGGCTTTTCTTCTGGGTTTGTTGCGAATGTGGGCTTGCATATTCAGGGCATCACTGCTGCTTCCTGTCATAATCACTTTTATTGTGCCTTTGTCGTCATCATCTGAATGCCACAAAGGACGGATTTTGATGATGGCTTCATAGAGTTCCACACAAATTCTGCGGCTCATACACACTATCATTGCTTTGCCGTCTAAAACAGCATTGCGTTGCTCGAAGTGATAGACCAAATCTTCTGCAATCTTCTGCAAGCGGTTGGGGTTGCCTACAATGGCTTCCAAGCGTGTCCACTTTGCCCGCATCTGTTGGCGGTTGCTCAGTTCTTCACCTTCGGTGAGTTCTTCAAACTGTTCGTCAATCGTTACTTTTTCATCTTCTGCAAAGTGGACTTTTGCCAATCGGCTTTCATAGAAAATAGGAACGGTGGCTTTATCGTTTACGGCTTGCTGAATGTCATAGATGTCCACATAGTTACCGAAAACGGCTTGGGTGTTTTTGTCGGTGGTTTCAATGGGTGTGCCTGTGAAACCAATAAAAGTGGCATTGGGCAAGGCATCACGCAAATGTTTGGCAAAGCCATCAATAAAATCGTATTGGCTTCTGTGGGCTTCATCTGCTATGACTACAATATTTTTTCGTTCACTGAGTGCCTGTATATCTGCACCGATATATTCCACACTTGGCTCGTTTACTCCATTTTCATTTTCGGGCTGCACAATGTCACTTTTCGTTGGCATAAACTTTTGAATGGTGGTAAACACTATACCACCTGATGCCACTTGCAACAACTGGCGTAATTCTCTGCGACTTTCTGCTTTTTGTGGTTCTTGCCGTAAAAGTTGCTGGCAATTGGTAAAGGTTTCGTGCAATTGCTCGTCTAAGTCGTTTCTATCGGTCAGGATGACCAAAGTGGGATTTTCCATTCTTGGCTCAATGATGAGCTTGCCAGAAAAGAAAACCATACTCAAACTTTTGCCGCTTCCTTGTGTGTGCCAAATCACACCGCCACGCCTGTCGCCATTGTTTCCGCTGGCGGTTACGGTGCTTTCTACGGCTTTGTTTACGGCATAATACTGATGATAGGCGGCTACTTTTTTGAGTGTTTTGCTATCGCTTTTTTCAAAGACTATAAAATGGCGGATTAAATCCAACAGCGTTTGTTTGTTCAACATTCCGTGAAACAACACTTCCATTTGGGGTTGCAAATGGTCGGCTGTGGTTTGCCCGTCTTTGGTTTTCCAAGTCATAAACCTGCCGTAATCGCTGGTAATGGTGCCACAACGGGCATCCCAACCATCACTGATGATGAGTAAACTATTGTAAGTGAAAAGCGAAGGAATGGCTTGTTTGTAGGTTTGCAGTTGGTTGAATGCCGATTTCAGGTTGGCGTTTTCATCCACGGCATTTTTGAGTTCTATTACAACCAAAGGCAAACCGTTTACAAACAGAATTATATCGGGGCGTTTGTTTTGGTTGCCTTCTATTACCGTAAACTGGTTGACGGCTAAAAACTTGTTGTTTTCGGGGTTTTCAAAATCAACTATATAGATTTTCTCGCCACGAATGCCGCTTTCGGTTCTCATTTCCACATCCACGCCATCAGTCAGGTAGCGGTGAAAAGTTTCGTTGTTGATTAAGGCATTGGGGCTTTCGGTACGCAATACTTTTTTCAGGGCCTCTTCTTTGGCATCTTGCGAAATGTTGGGATTGAGTTTATCAATGGCATCACGCAAACGGGTAACCAACACCACTTCGTTGTATTGCCTTTCGGGGTGCTCACCATCAGGGGAAATATCCGTACCCAAAATATAGGAATAGCCTAAATTCTGGAGATAGCTAAGGGCGATTTCTTCTATTTCGTTTTCGGTGATGCTATTCTTCATTTCTTTCTAAATTGACTATCATAGGTACATTTGAGCGGATGGCTTTTCCTGTAACTATTGCGTGATACCGTTTCAAATTTGGTAAAGATTGTACCAAGTCTTTACCGATATAATTTCCTAAAAATGTAAAACTTGTTTCATCAAATGCTTGATAACATATAATCGTATTACATTGAGTTAGAACCGTTTTAGATACATTGGCGGTGCGCTGCGCTATAACCAATAAGCCAACTCCATACTTGCGACCTTGTAAAGCTACTTGCCCCATCTTATTGACCACTGCTTTGCTATCCCAATCATTCACACCAAGAAAAGTCCCTTCAGGAACTATAGTATGTGCTTCTTCAAGCACTAAACAAATTCTTAAAGGCGTATCTGCTTCGTAGGCTTCTTTTGCCTTTGAAAATATTAGACTTATAAAATTTTCTGTGGATTGAATAACGCCAACAGTATTGCTTACTGTTGGTAGCTCAACTAAACCAATCGAATTATCTTGGGCAGCCAAAAAAGTGTCCAAGTTGTCTCTATTCAGTGACGTAAGCTGCTCTCTCTTTTTCCATTCTCCGGTAAAATCGATACAAATGATTTTCGTATCACTTCGTAATTGGTTAATTAACTCTCTTGCAAGAAATGATTTACCCGAACCTGTAACACCAATTAACGCTGTATGATGACTTACAGCTTCGTGCAAATTAATAACAGATGGTAATTGTGTATTAGGAATTGTACCCAACTTGAAATCAGGATAAGTATATTCTTGAACTTGAATATTACCTGTATCAGCTTTAAAAATAGGAGTGTTAATGGCTGGAACCCATCCAAATTTTTGGAAGGAAAGTAAATCATTTTGCCATTCGCCTAATTGAATTGCTTCGCCTTCAATAAATCCTGTTTCATTTTTGCTCTCTAATTTTTCATACTCAGTTGAGCCGCTTATCACCTGATAAAACAATCTACGCTTGCCAATTATAAGTTCTAATAAATCACCTTCTTGAATGTCATCTGTTTTCTTAGAATACTCGAATTTGATAGTGCCAATTGTTGATTTTTCGATAACAACACCAACAAAATTTTCAACATTAAGTGTTTTCGTCAAGCCTTGAACTTCTTCCCTTTCAGTTACTTTATAGACTATGTTTTTACTGTAATTAACCAAATCCTTCTCGGCAGTTCCTAACTGTAAAACTTTAACCCATTTTTCCTGATTAAGCAAGTACGTGTCAAACACAATTCCTGCAATAGCATACTCATCAGAATCCTGCATTGAGTATTTGAATTTTACTATATCGAATCTTTTAATGCTTTTACTTTTGTCTTCAAACAGCTTGACTAAAAATATTTTCTTGGACTGTACTCCGAATATTTCACCTATTGCATTTGACTGTAGCTTTTTCTTTTCTCTTCTAAATGAATTGTGAAGGGATTGTGAATCTATGATTAAAACGAAGCCCCACAGAATAACCATTGTAAACAAATAGGTGTCGCTTATTTCTGTTAAGATTTCGGCTTTATATAGTATCAAAACAGAGATGAAAACAAAAGAGTAAATGATTTTACCACGACCAAAGAATACCGCAATGTTTTTTAATGTGGCTGATATCTTGTTTCTTGTAGAATCGGGACTTTCGTTATCTGAACTGATTGCAATGGCAACAATTGACACAATTAATAACAAGCCAATAATTGAAATAGTGGTAACCCACAATCCATTGTGAGTAAATGATTCTTTTACAGAAACATAAACCAACAATAAAGGAATAGAATTAGTGATTACATTTTTTGGTGATGAATAGTAAGGCTCGATGAAAAGAATTGAAAAAAAGAGCATAAAAAGCCCTGAATAAAACCAAATATTCTTTGTTGATGTATCGGGCAAAATTGAACTTGTAAAAAGGTAATGAATACCAACAAACAAAATCACGCTTATAATAAGCAGGATAAAACGATTGGTTATATAGAATTTCAATTTATCCATTATGCGTTCATTACTGCTATATTTCCGCTCATTAACTTGGGTAGAAGTGTATCACGGGTTTGGGTTAATGATTCAATTTGCAATTCATTCTCAAGGATTTTATTGTAGAATGATTTTATAGTTAAATAGAACTTCTGTGATGTTTCTAAATCAGGTAAAATTATTTCAGTACTATAAATTAGAGCAGGAGATATATTTGCTTGCCCCCCTGAACTGGTAGCACTTGAAATGAAGTAGTTCTGAAATTCAATAGATGAAAGCAATATTGTTAAATAGTATTTCAAATGTGAATAATCAGGAGTTAAATCAATCACAGAAACCCTTTGGTTTAAAAGATATTCTCCTTGCCTTTGGAAAAGTGCAACCTTACCGACCCAAGTATCAGGTGTTCCATTCATTCGGTTGCCCGACATTGTAATTAATATATCATCTTGATTTATTACGTATTTAATGGCTTTGTCCGCTACTTCTCTACTCACATAGCTAAGGTCATTTAATAGTATTTTGTTAGGCTTAACGTTTTTTATTTTTATCACTGGAACACCTTCATTAATAAAGTCTGTTCCCTTAAAAGCATAGCCATTTTTTACTTTAGCAATCTCATCCAAGGTTATTTTGCTCCACCCCTTCGGCAGTCCATCCACCAACTCGCCATCAAATCCGGGAAAGTTGAAATTGACAAACCACTCTTTGAAAATGGCTTGAGCCATAGCTTCCAAAGTTTGGTTCATTTGCAGGTTGAGTTCTATTTTGTCGTCCAATGAAGAAAGGATTTGGGCGATTTGTTTTTGGGTTGGTAGGTCAGGCAAATTCCATTCCGATTTTTCAAGTTGTTTCCAATCCGCTCTTGGCATACGTGTACCTGAACTTCCTGAATTTGCAATATTTGTAAATTCTTCCGTTGCCACGAGATAAAAAAGATAATCCTTGTCAACAAGTTTCTTGTTTCTTATTACATAAATATCGGTTGAGCAAACACCTTCAAATTTTGGTTTATAGACTTTCCTAAAATAAGGTCGCAACTTTCCATATAAAATATCACCGCTGTAAAACTTGAATTTGTTACTGATTACACTATTTGAGCTACCCACACCATTCAACCTTAGGCTTTGTTGCTCAATATGTTCTAAACCAATATAAGGCTGTTCTTTTCCGTTAGGAATTATCTGCTCCTTTCGCAATTCAGCAAACTCGCCTAACTTATATGTTTTCCATTCGCTCATAATTATCTTACTCTTTTTCTGCTTGCTGCAACATAGATTTCAGGAATATCATCATCTAAAATGTCAAAATCATAACCACGTCTATCAAGTATTTCTAAAAACCTTACTATGTGTGCTTCATCAGGAATTAATTGACCATTTTCTTCTCTTACCACAACACCAATTCGAGTGCATTTTTCAATTAATTTTTCTTGCGAAGTTCTTTCTAAATCATCTCTTGATTTAATTGATGCGATAAGTTTAGCCGCGGTTTTGGAATGACCGACAAAATCTGCCAAATAATTAAAATTCACAAACTGGATCCTAACCGATAACTGTCTTGTAGCGTCAGCAGCAGAGCGTAAAATTTCATCTTCAATGTTGGCAATGAAATTGAAACCTGTTGGGTGTAATATGTCAATGTTGTTTTCGTTAATAATAAAATCAAAATCGTTATCGAGTTTGAAAATATTATCAGGCAGCACCTGCAGAGTGTCGTCAATTAAATGAATCAATTTTTTTCGAAGAAGTCCTTTAAATTGAGAAGGTCTCTTTATTGCAATTTGCTTTGCACCATTTCTGTGCCTGAAAATCGCAAAATAATAAGTTATTGAATTTGCAATTTCACCCAAAGCAATATTCGCTATTGGTATATTGTTTTGGTTGTACAATTCTCTAAGTGAAGAAAGGTGTTCATTGTTTAAAGGAATAATGAGCTTTTCAGTTGCCCCATATTTCTCACTTGCTTGATATTGTTCAGGTTCACCTTCTATAGCAAAATATGTATTGTAGAATTCTTCGTGCATTTCATAGAGCATAGTTCTAACTGAATCATCAATAGGGATTCTAACAATTGCTTGCTGCCCTTCTATAATGGTGCAAATTCCGAATTCTATATGGCTAAAATCTTCAATTGGCATAATCGTATTTTTTTATTTCGATAAAAACAGTGTTGCTAAGTCTGTGAACTTTCATTTCATTCAAGTTTTTTGGAATGGTTGACCTTGTTGTAAGTAGGATTGCAGAATCAAAGCTTTCAATTGTAAAAACCCTGTATCCTTGCAATGCAAAAAGGATATTTACAAAATGTAGATTCATATTCCATAAAACAAAAATGACGAAACAGATAGCGAAAATCATTGCACCGAATTCTCTTTTGTCGCTTATTGAAACGCTGTATAAAGGCAGCAAAACGGTAAAAAGGTAGGTGAACAAATATTCCTTATTATTCTTTGTTTCCGAAACATCAAGCACATAAACATCATTGCTTTTTACTGCAAAATGAATCCTTAGTTTAATTATTATAAATGGAATGATTAATAGTAATAGGACAGCAATCCACAAATGGTTCTCACTCACCACAGCTTCCATTCCCCGAATACCAACAAGTAGAAACAACGGAGCCATACTACTTAGGAGCATCATAAATTTTACTAATGGTAAGCCTTCATTTGTTTTCATAATATTCAATTTACTTTAATCATATCAATTCAATATCGTAAGTGGTTTCAATAATGTCTTTTGTTTCTTCGTCTGCAAGTTTCGTTTGTGCCAATACCACCTGTTGTTTTTTCTCCTTTGCTTCGGTGAAGTGGATTTTGATTTCAGAGTTGATGATGATGTATTCATCTTCTTCATCAGTTGGTGGCATCCGCTCAACCAACGTGCAGGGGTTTTCAATTATAAAATTCTCAATCTTGAAATTTGAGCCGTTAATGGCTATTTCCGTTTTTACCTTCAACTGGTCAAACAGATAATCCCTGAAATAATCCTTGTCGGCAAAATCGTGAATGGCTCGTTCTTCAATGTAGTTGCCGTAATCTCGTTTGAGTTCGGCTATCACATTGTTTTTGTCTTTTTCAATTTTGATGTGTCTGTTCCATTTCTCTTTGAAGTCGTCCAAACAGTTTTCTTTGTAGTCGCCATCTTTTGAAAGGAAAATCACTTTGTCATATTCCAATACCGTTTCAAAATGCATAAGGGTTTCCCAAATGATACCATCCTTGAAACCTGCATCTTTGTATGGTCCTGAAATGGCAAAAGGCGAAAGAGGCTTATCCGTATTTACTACCTTTTGAACCATATTGTTCAAAATGGAAGAAGCGTGTTCTTCTTTGTAAACCAAAGTATTGATGTTATTTGCTGCTATGTACGCTGCTGCGTTTTGCTCTATGAAAGCACCACAATCAAAGTCTTCATCAGGTATTGGAATTGAGCCTTCTGGAATATGTGGCAAGCCTTCAAGTCGTTTTACGATTTCTTTCAGGTTGGCAATATCTTGTTTGTATGCTCGTTTCTTTTGGTTTTTGAGTTCTTCAATGACCATAGTGGAAACGGAAAGTTTTACATATTCTTCCAATCCGTTTTCCTTGATGAAAGTATCGAGTTCATTGTAAGACTTACCAAAAGTGAATGAATTATACACGACTTCTTTGCCCAACATATCACGCAATACGTTGGTGTCAAATACAATCAATGTTTTTATTCTATAAGCCATAGCCGATTTTCGCAAGGTTTTGTTTTATCGCTTCATCCAATTCATTCGCTTTTTGCATTTGCTCTGAAAGGGTAGCAGTGAGTATTTTCATTTTCTCGTCAAATGCTTGTCCGTCTTCTTCTACTTGCTTAAAGTCAATGTATCGCCCTGGGGTCAGGACATAATTGTTTTTGCGGATTTCCTGAATGTTAGCCGATTTGCAAAAGCCCGGCACATCTTTGTATTTCTCTTGATATTCTTTGCCTCTCCAGTTGTGATAGGTGTCAGAGATTTTTGCAATGTCTTTGTCGGTGAGTTCTCTTTGCTTACGGCTTATCATGCTGCCCAATTCTCGTGCATCAATAAAAAGCACTTCGTTGGTGCGGTTTCTGAATTTGGTGGTTTCGGTTTTGTTGCGCGCCAAAAACCACAAACATGCCGGAATTTGGGTATTGTAAAACAATTGAGAAGGCAATGCCACCATACAATCCACCAAGTCGGCCTCAATCATGGCTTTTCTGATTTCGCCTTCGGTGGCTATTTCAGAACTCATACTGCCGTTTGCCAAAACAATACCTGCCGTGCCATAAGGAGCTAACTTGCTCACAAAATGTTGCAACCAAGCGTAGTTGGCATTTCCTGAGGGTGGTATGCCATATTTCCATTTATGCGTTTCGGCTTTGTTGATGTTGTAATCGCTTACGTTAAATGGTGGATTAGCTAAAATGTAATCCACTTTTAAATCAGGAAACTTGTCATTCATCAAAGTGTCTCCTAATTCAATTTTGGCATCAATCCCACGGATGGCCAAATTCATTTTTGCCAACTTGTAAGTTGTTGGGTTGCTCTCCTGTCCGAAAATGGATATTTTGCCTTTGCGGTGTTCGTGCAGTTCTATGAATTTTTCACTTTGCACAAACATTCCACCGCTACCACAACAACCGTCATACACTCGTTTTTCTGCTTCGGGGGCAAGCATTTCTACCAAGAGTTTTACAATGCTGGCAGGCGTGTAAAACTGTCCGCCCTTTTTGCCTTCGGCATCTGCAAACCGCCCCAAGAAATACTCAAACACAAAGCCCAAAACGTCTTTGCCTTTTCCGTTTCCAGCTTTGCTCAATGTGATTGAGCCAATCAGGTCAATCAATTCACCAAGTCTTTGTTTGTCGAGTGCAGGTCGGGCATAGTCTTTTGGCAAAACACCTTTTAGTGCAGCATTGTCCCTTTCAATGCTGTCCATTGCTTCGTCAATGTCTTTTCCGATTGTCGGTAGTTTGGCTCTGCCTTGCAGCCATTTCCAACGTGCTTGTGGTGGCACATAAAAAACTCTTTCGGCTGTGTATTCGTCCTTGTCTTCGGGGTCTGCTCCCGTTTCGTGTTTGGTTGCTTCTAATTGGTTGTAAAGTTCATCAAAAGCATCTGAAATATATTTCAAGAAAATCAAACCCAATACAACGTGTTTGTATTCAGCCGCATCCATATTGTTGCGTAGTTTGTCGGCTGCTTGCCAAAGGGTTTTTTCTAATTCTAAATTCTCACTCATTTGTTGTCTGTTATGCTAAATTTTAATTGTCAAAGTTAGTTTTTTAAATGCCTTGTCGTTCTGTCGAACCGTGATAGTTGTCCCATGGTGCGTTGGGGTAAAAGCAAATGTGCTGCATTGCGTTGGCTATGAGCGTGGGGATGCAGCTCTTTTGATTTTGCTGAAGCGTTGGCATTTTGTCTTTCATTTTTCTGTTCGTTTTCTGTCGGTCGTGTTGTCTTTTAGGGTTGCACACAACGGATTAGGTATTTGCGATGGTGCGGCAATAGCATTACGTCAGCCGAGTTTTGCACTAAAGTTAAATAGAATTACCGAAGTTGAGCACTTAACGTCGAGCCGCACTATTGCAAATACCATGTTATAGCCAGTGCTATTTGCTTTCTTCATTTGTCTTACTCACAATTTCAAACTTAACATTTGTCAAGTCTGGTTTAAACAAGGGCGAGTCGGAAGCATACGGAACTCGTCCTGATGGAACAAATCGAGAAGAGTCTTTAAGATGTACATCTTGGTCGTCAAAGAAAATATGAGCACCGAAAGCCTTTAAAACTTTGTCTTTGGTCAGTCCGCCAAGAAAATAGGCTTCATCAACATATACTCCCCATTTTCTCAATGTCTTAATTACTCTCATGTGTGAAGGTGCGTTTCTTGCGGTTACAATAGCTAACCTCAATGGTGATAACTCAATAGTCGTTGGTAGTTCTTCTTGAATCTTTGATAACTTTATCAATAGTTTGGCAAATGGTCCTTCACCTAAAGCGTCATTCTCATGTTCCTGTTCATACTTGTGAAACGCCTCTATTCCTTCGGTTTTGTACCTATGTTCAGATTCGTCAGAGAATAGTACAGCATCAGCGTCAAAAGCAATTTTAACACGATTGTCCAAGGGTTTAAATTCTGTTGGTGGTGCATAAATGTATGCGGCTGCACAACTTTTTGAATCAATTACAGCTTGTACATCTTTTACGTCCTTGCTTAAAAATAAGTCAATATCAAAAGCGTCTATGTAGGGTGATAAAGGTTCGCCACCACTAAATGCCATTCTTGTTATGTCGAGTCCGTGTTCTCGAACAGAGTTCATTATTCTAACTCCTGTTTCAGGACTATTACGTGACATAACAACAACTTCAACAATTCGCTTTTTTGCATCCGTGTTCAAATGAAGTAGGCTTTGAACTAAGTGAAATGCAGTTCCAGGTGTCAATAACTCATTTTCATGCTCTTGTTGGTATTTCCTGTAGCCTGATATACCTTCTTTATTAAAAATTTCATTTTCAGCTTCTAAGTCGAATAATGCTCGACTCGAAACCCCAACTACTAAAATGTCTGATAAGTCTAACGGCATTGTCTAATTCGGTTTGGTGTCACTTTGCATTGGCTATAACGTGCCGGCGGCTTTGCGAAGTTTCGGTCAGAGCGCAGCTCTAGGACCGGAATTTTGCAAAACCGCTTGATGTACGAAGTCCGCGCAGCGACTGAGTGCATCAGGCGGTGAAAGCCGCCGGCACGATGTGACGCAAGGAGCGTAGCGGATTGCGTCACATCTAGTAAATACACGTAATTCTCTCTGTTTGATTGTGTCTTGTATAGTGTTGTTAATCAGTGTGTTGGGTTGTTTCCTATATTGCAAGTTTATATTGTTTAACACGTTACGGTTATCCAAAATGCGCAATGCGTGTTTTGGATAACCGTAATTGCCCAATAATCCGGAATGCGCATGTCCAAACCAATATTCAATTTATTGCTTTGCTTTAACCAAAAAATCCACTTACTTCAGGCCCAAGTCACGATTGGTTTCGCTAAAGTTAAAAACTAATATAATAAAATCCAAACTTTAAATAGGGGAAGCGGCTACACATCCGATATTCCCCCTAAATCAACAACATCAACGGCTCATTAGCCAATTTTAAATAGTCGTATTCCAAGGAGCGAAGCCCAAATCCAAAGGTTATGATTTTAAATAGTGTTACATTACGGTTTTCCGTAATGGCTTGGAAGCCATCGTATGGCGCTGATTGGGCGGAAATGGTCGGATGGGTTTTGAGTTTGGTGAGATAATTCTTATCTTCGTCCTAGGTTTAGGTTGATAGCCCCTAACCCCATTGGGGCGGATTCCCGTTATCTTTCAGGTAACGGGTTTCTTTTTATCACGCTATTGTCTTTTTAACATATCTTAACAGTCCTGCTGTAACAAAGCGGGGCGAGAATGCGTTATATAGTCAGTTAGTAATATTTGTCTTTTCATAATTTAGGTTTATAATTGGTTAGTTAGCAAGCCCCGATTCTCCCCGTTTCGGGGCTTTGCATTTTGCCGCTTTTATGCGTATACCGCAACGTTGGATTTTCAATTGTGCGCGTAGCTGAATTCAGGGAAGATTACAAAATGACGCCCCCCCCTGAAAACTGGATCATTCAGAATTAGAGATTCGGGGATTAAATCACTAATTTTAAACGGGAGGAGTATCCATGAAGAAATCGAAGTTCACCGAGGCGCAGATCGCCTTTGCGATCAAGCAGAGCGAGACGGGCACGAAGGTGGAGGAGGTATGCCGGAAGATGGGCATCAGCGAGGCGACGCTCTACAACTGGAAGAAGAAATGTTCATAGAAAATCAGGTCAATAGGGCCGAGTTCTCTACTTTAGCATGACTCGGAAATTGGGAGGAGGTCACTTAAGCCTCGTTTATTCATGTTGTTGAATTGTTATAATAGTTGGCGGTCGATAATTTTCTGTCTCCGTATTCGGAATGGAATGAAGAATACTATTTATTTTTCCTCGAATATACATTAGTGCCACCTTTAGTTGGGTGCGGTTCCGACACTATAAGATTGCTCATTTGCTTCAAGGCATTTGAAATTGAAGAACTTTTAAACTTCCAGCCAGCCTTTTCAAATATCTTACTGATCTGCTTGACTTCAAGGGCATCGTTTTTGAACTCTGGGGCTTCCAATAGCTGAAATTCTATTGCGTAGGGTATCGTCGGATTAGCTAATAGCGGCGTTAGGTATTCGGTATTGTTTTTGTGAATGTCTATTAATAAACTCCGCAAATTCTTTGGTATGGTCAATGACTTCGATGTAATAGAGTTAAAAGACCGATTAAAGAATTTTGCAGCTCTTTCGATTTCTTCAATTTTAAAATCGTATTTGCCACTCTTTATGTAGCGAAGCCACCTTAACGATATACTCAAAATATTCGAAAATTGTTCGTCCGTTAGTCCACTATAGTATAATAAAAGAAATATATTTTCTCTTGTCAATTCCTTGTTAAACTCTTTCATGTGCCTAAAGTGGCAGCATAAATGATTTTGAAAAGTGCAAATAGTTGCATTTTTAAGAACTATTTTATATGTTTGCATTGTTGTTATACAGTTGATTGCGAACAGTTGCTATTCGACTATTTATTACGGCATTAATAAAGCCTTGCAGCTCCAATCTCAGGTCGTCTCTGCAAGAAGCAGAATCAATGCCCCAACACTTACAGATTTATGTCTACTTTTGCACATATACTGATAAGTGTGGGGTTCTGCTTAAACTCGTAGAGACGTAAGACCTGAGAAATCTATGGAGCTACGGGATGCAGGCCCCACACCTATTTTTGGAGTCTCACCTAAGCAAGGCTTGTTGAATAGACAGGCCAATGAAACCAAAGAAAAGAACGATAGAGTCTGACCCCATCCAACGTATTCGAGATAGGGGGGATAATGGTTGTTTGGTGTCCAAAGCGTGGGAGATTTCCACGTCTAACCTTTTTAAAAATATTGCGAAAAACCCCGTTTGAGTTGGTGTTAAGAATGGATCAATTCAATTTCTTCTTACACCCAGATCAAACAAAAAATGAAGCAAAAACCATGCGTAAGGGGTAGTTATGCCCTTTTCGAAACCAACAATAAACAACATAGACGAAAGCAATTTGGTGTTAAATGGCCCCGGATGCCGTTCGACAGGAACCGCCTTCGCGCCTGTTTGGAGACTTACGGGGACCACAGTGCAACCTTGGGAGAGCCTCACTCAAGGCGTGTGTCGGCCAACAAAAATGAGCAAACCTTTTTTGAGCTCCGTGGTAAGGTAGATGAAGGCTTGGAGTGGAAAGAGTGCAGCCGAAGAAATCCCGAAGAATCATGTGTTTGTACCCTTGCGAAGGCCCCAGCCCGCTACGGGCTGGGCCTCGCTTTGGGGATGGCGGTACTGTTATGGTCGGCGGGTTTATGTTTGCAGGTCCGCGGGCAGGCGCCCGGTACTAAGCCGGGTCCTGCTACGGCAGTAGCAGACATTAAGCCACTTCAAATCGGCGATACCATCCCCGAATCCCTCTGGCACCTGCCGCTGCAGGTGGTAAACCACCCCGAAGGGAAGGACACCACCACGCTCAATGATTACCGGGGCAAGCTGATTATCCTCGATTTTTGGGCTACATGGTGCAGCGCTTGCCTGAAAGCTTTTCCAAAATTGGATTCACTTCGTCAATCTATACCGGAGCTGGAGGTCATCAGGGTCACCGAGGAACATATCAAGCCGTCAGCCATTTCATGGCCATCCGTTGTGAAAGATAGTTTGCTCGCAACCTATTTTCCCCACCGGTTAATCCCGCATTATGTTTGGATTAATCCCGGCGGCAGCGTGTACGCATTTACCAGTACGGACCAGCTCACTGCGGCAAACATCTACGCTGCGCTGGCTGACGTGGAGGTAGATATGGCTCAAAAAAGGGATTTGGACGTCAGCAAACCCTTATTTCTCGCGGATGACTTCCAGATGCAGGGGCTACAGTATTACGCCGTCCTCCACCGGGGGCGCTACTACGGCATCGGCAGCGAAAGCTTGTACCGCAGAACCGATGGGGTGCTCACCGGCCGGGCGCTTACCAACCGCTCGCTTTACAGCTTATTTACAAGCGCTGCCAGGCCGTTGCTTGAGCAAGCCGGGCAAACCTATACGTCAAACCGCGTTGTCCTTGACGTAAGGGACTCGGCAGGCCTTGTTATTGATTCGGATAAACCGGGCCATGTTGATGACACCTACTCGTATGACATCAATGTGCTACCCGAAAGGGCAGGGGCATTGTACCGGTTGATGCTGGATGACCTCAACAGGCATACGGATTTTCATGGCAGCATCGAAGACCGCACCATGGACTGCCTCGTATTGCGGCGCACCGGCATCGTAGACAGGCTGGCCACCAAAGGCGCACGTCCGGAAGGGCAGTTGAAGGTCGGCGCACCCATACGATTGACCAACCGTCCGTTGAAGGCGCTGGTTGTTTTCCTCAATGCCTTTGACCAGCTGCACCATGTGGTGCTTGACGAGACGGGCTATGCCGCGCCGGTGGATATCGAGTTGCCCGCGCTGGTGTCCGTCGAAACGTTGAACGAGCACTTGGGCCGCTACGGTCTGGTTCTCGAAAAAGCCAGGCGTACGATACCGATGTTTATCATCCGAGACCATTCACCTAACCATTAATCTACACTTAAATGAAACGTTTTTTATTCTTTGTGCTTACCATACCTGTATTCTCTACGCTGTATGCACAACAGCGCCTTTCAGGCGTTGTGCAATCGGCCTCCGGAAATTTGCCACTCGAAGGCGCGTCCGTGAAACTGGTGCCCGGCGGTGGAGCGACGACCACCGACCGTGAGGGCCGTTTTTCCCTGTTGGTGGCGGGCAATGCTTCGTTCCTGGTCGCCAGCTACATGGGATACCTCACGGACAGCGTCGCAATCACCAATTCGGACGCTGAGGCTATCGTGATAGCTCTGCAGCCCATTGAGCAAACCATAGATGAGGTACTTGTATCCACCGGATACGAGCGCATCCCGAAGGAACGCAGCACAGGTGCTTTCTCCCATATCGACCACACAACGTTCAACCGGCAGGTCAGCACGGACGTGCTCAGCCGGCTGGAGGCCGTCACGAGCGGATACATGGTCGAAAGAAGGGGTGGCCGTGCGGCACAGCCGTTGATACGTGGCCTGGGTACGCTTAGCGGACCTACCGAGCCGCTTATCATCGTGGATAATTTTCCTTATGAGGGAGACCTCAATAATATCAATCCAAACGATGTGGAGGATATTACGGTGCTCAAAGATGCCGCGGCGGCTTCCATCTGGGGCGCGCGGGCGGCAAATGGCGTCGTCGTGATACGTACCAGACAGGGCCGGTACGGTCAGCCCGTCCGCATCGGTGTGCAGGCTAACGCCACCGTTGGTCATAAGCCTGATCTTTCCTATGTGCCGCAGATGGCATCTGCCGATTTCATCGATGTGGAGCGAATGCTATTTCAGCAGGGGTATTACAACGGCAGTATCAATTCAAACGCCAAACCGGCACTTTCGCCGGTGGTGGAGCTCTTGATTAAGCGTGAAAGCGCCAGCACGGCGGAAGCGGCTGAGATAGACGGCCGGATCAACGCGTTGGGGCGGCTGGACGTACGGGACGATTTTTCGCGCTACGTCTACCGGCCAATGGTCAACCAGCAGTACGCCCTGAACTTCGAAGGGGGTACCGGACAAGTGGCCTGGGTGGCCACGGCGGGCTTTGATCGCAATAGGGACAACCTTTCGGCCGATTATCAGCGGGTGAATCTCCGCCTACAGAACCGGTACAGACCCGCTGCATGGTTTGAGATAACGACCGGACTGCGCTACACGCTGGCAGAAAATAAGCGGGGAAGGGATGGACTGGGCGACGTTACCGTGCTGGACGGCAGGATGTACCCCTATGCGCAGCTTGCAGACCAACATGGCAACCCACTGCCGCTCACCAAGCAGTACCGCCAGCTGTTTATTGATGAAACGAACGCCGCTGGGCAATTGCTCGATTGGAGCTATTACCCGCTTGAAGAATACAAGCACATAGACAATACGTCCGCCCTGAGCGACGTTGTGGCCACCACCCAGCTGTCTTTCAACATCACGCCATGGCTTGCTTCGGAAATCGAATACCAGTATGAGCAGCAGGATAATGACGGACGCACCTTGTATGGGCTGGAAAGTTACTACACCCGCAATATGATCAACTACGTTTCGCAAATAGACGCTGAAGGCCAGGTGCAACGGCCTATTCCTCTGGGCGATATCTTGGACCTGTCTACCAGCGGGCTGCGATCGCACCAGGCTAGGGGAAAAGTACGGGTCAACCATGGCTGGCGGGATCATCAGGTCTCGGCACTTGCCGGGACCGAGATACGGCATGCGGGCACCGAGGGCAATGCCTACCGCACGTACGGGTATAATGATGATATCTTGACGTTCGGAACGGTTGATTACCGGCTGACCTACCCCAACTACGTAAACGGTTCGCCCACGTTCATTCACAATCCCGGATACTTCAGCAGGCGGGTTACGCGCTTCATTTCGGCATTTGCAAACGGGGCATATATTTTCAAAGACCGATACACGCTGTCGGCAAGTGCCAGGCGTGATGCCTCCAACCTGTTCGGGTTATCAACGAATGATCAATGGAACCTCTTTTGGTCGGTAGGCGGTGCGTGGAACGTATCCGGTGAGCCGTTCTACACCCTGGCTTGGCTGCCGCACCTGCGCTTGCGTGGTACGTACGGCCGTTCGGGCAATATTGATCCGGCTATGGTAGCGACCACGACAATCGCCTATAGCGGCCAGGATGTAACGACCCTGGCACCGACGGCTCGGTTTGACAATTATTACAACCCGCAGCTACGCTGGGAAACCTCTGCCATGCTCAACGTCGGCCTGGATTTCGCGACGGCCAGCCGCAGGCTAAGCGGCTCATTCGAATATTTCGAAAAGAAAGGAACCGACTTGTTCGGCAGGGCATTGGTGGACTATACGGCAGGAGTGGGGCGTACCGTCACCAAAAATGTGAGCAGCATGGTGGGACGTGGGTTTGACTTGCAGCTCAGCAGCCTTAATATCGATGCGGCCGTCCGGTGGCAAAGCGATTTGAAACTCAGCTATTATCAGGATAAAGTGGTCAGCAACATTCCGGCCACCACGTCGGTGGGTTCCATTGTGAGTGCTGTAGGTGGTACTACCGGCGTACTGGCCGTAGAAGGCAGGCCGGTAAACGCCATCTTTTCGTACCGCTGGGCTGGCCTCGATGCCGAGACAGGGGATCCCATGGGGTATGTCGATGGTGAGCCGAGCAAAAGCTACAACCTCCTGACCGGAAGCGCTGCGTCCGTGGATGATCTGGTATACCACGGCTCGGCCATCCCAACGTGGTTCGGTAACTTTACGAACACGTTATCCTATAGGCAGTTTTCCGTCAATTTCAGCTTGGTGTACAAATTCGGTTATTTCTTCCGTCGGCCGTCGATAAGGTATTCCACGTTGTTTTCGAATTGGCAAAACGCCCATCGTGACTTTGCGCAGCGATGGCAGCAGCCCGGTGATGAAATGCACACCAACGTCCCCTCGATGGTTTATCCGGCCAACAGCTCGCGGGACTTGTTTTATCTCGGCTCGGAACCCCTTATCGAGCGGGGAGATCATGTCCGGCTGCAATACATACAGGCCGCTTACCGGCTACGCTTTTCAAAGGGGCAGCAAAGCAGGTTGCACATAAATGATGCGCAGTTGTATTTCAATGTGAATAACGTGGGCATACTCTGGCGGGCAAACGGCGAGGGATTGGATCCGGACTTCGTGGGCATGAATGCCTTGGTCACACCCACATCATATGCTTTGGGCGTGCGTTTATCAATCAATTAAAACAAAAGCGATATGAAGAACTTAAATTGTATACAAAAAATTTTCCCGGTGCTGATGGGCCTTGTTTTCATGGGGTGCGATTCATTTCTGGAAGAGAAATCAGATGGCACGTTGGTCGTTCCCGGCACATTGGCAGATTTGCAGGCCCTGCTGGATAATCCCACCTACCGGAACAACAGTTACTGTGCGTCGGGCGAGGTTTCGGCTGATGATTACGTATTGACGCGGGAGGTGTATCACTCGCTTGCGGAGGATTTGCGGCGTATGCATACCTGGCAGCCGGACTATATTTTCGCGCCTACGGGAAATAATGATTGGTTGGTTACGTATCAGGGGATTTACCATTGCTCTTCGGTGCTGCAATTCCTTGAAGGCATTCCCCGGACACCGGCAAACCAGCAGACGTGGGACAATGTCAAAGGACAGGCGCTGGCGCTCCGTGCATTCCGTTACCTGGAGGGGGTATCGCTTTGGGGAGTGGCATACGACGAGGGGAGTGCAAATGCAGAACTCGGAATACCGTTGCGGACAAATCCTGATTTCAATGAGCCTACTGTGCGTGCCACCCTTTCGGAAACCTACCAGCGGATTTTAGTAGACGCAAAGTTAGCCGCTTCGCTGCTCCCCATTACAAACATCAATGCTGCGCGCCCCACAAAAGCGATGGCGTACGGGTTGCTGGCCAGAACGTACCTGTACATGAGGGACTACCCAATGGCAGGCCTATACGCAGATTCGTGCTTGCAGCTCCAGCATCGGTTAATTAATTACAGTGAATTGGATGCAACGGCGGCGCTTCCGTTTCCCTGGCCATTAAACGATGAAATTATCTTTCTGGCGATAGCCGCACCTAATACGATGATCAGGACCCAGGCCCGTGTAGCCGGTGAATGGTATGAACGCTATGCGGATAATGACTTGCGGAAACAGGTTTTTTTCGCTCAGGAGCCCGATGGAACCATCAGCTTTAAAGGGAATTATTCGGGCTTGCAGACCATCTTCAATGGGTTGGCAGTTGATGAGATGTACCTGATAAAAGCGGAATGTTTGATTAGGCAGGGCATGCTGGACGAGGGAATGGATGTGCTCAATGCCTTGCTGATCACCCGTTGGAAACCCGGAGAATACAAGCCGATCACGGCCGAAAATCCACAGGGAGCGCTGGAAACTGTGCTGACCGAACGAAGGAAAGAATTGATAAGGCGCGGCCTGCGTTGGCAGGATATCAAACGGTTAAATCAGGAGGGGGCGGAGATCGTATTGGAACGGGTATACGGTGACGAGATCTTCAGGCTACCTCCGAACGACCCGCGGTATGCACTTGCCATTCCGGAAGATGTCATCGCACTTTCGGGGATCCCCCAGAACAGGCGCTAACATTAAAAAGGGATTGTCGGGTATCCCCGGCAATCCCATCCCAACACAACCTTCCTGCGACCTATGATGATTTCCCGCTTGCTATCTCAAAGATCTCTTCTTCTGGATAGTCGTCCAGAATCTGCTGCAGCTGTGTCCTGTCTGCGGCATTGACATTGTTCATCTGGCAGGGAAGAACGGGGGCGCCATCACATGTTGATGGAGATTCCCCTGGCTCCCAGTTTTCAGCCTGATTGAATTGAAGTGGATCATTGCTGCCCGTATAATGCCAGGTGTTCTGTGCAGCGGGCCGGAATGTAAATGCAAAAGATGCGGTCAGGATGCTCAGTCCCAACACGAAGGACAAAGCAAGGATAACTTGTTTGCGCATGATTTTAAGTTTTAGAGTAAATAAAAATGTACTGTAGATTCGGGGCGTTTCGGGCCGGTGTCCCGTTCCGGCGCGGCCGTATGCGGCCTTGCCGCATGCCAAGCCTTCGGCTATTATCATTTCTGTTTTCGCAACCTCCTTCCGTGAATATCATAAAAAAGGCCATGATGGTCAGTATTAGTAAACCGCTGTTCAACAGCAGCAACTGCCACCACTTCATATGTTCAAACCAACCGATGCAGGCGCAGGGCCGATAGCCGAATGCGCTGAGAAGGGCCAGCTCTGAATAGACGGCATATCCGGCGAGGGTAATGACGGCCAGCATAAGGCTGTAAGGAAGCAGCGCCTTCCGGAATAAGCCGGCAGATAGCAGTAAGCCAACGGTGAGCAGTAAATAGGTATTGGCGGCGGTGATGACGGGTGCCCAGCTCTCCGGGAAAAACTGCTCCCTCATCTTGGTCACTTCCGAGCTGTAATTGCGGATACCCATCCAGCCCCGCCAGAGAAACGCCAGCGCCAATAACCCTACGATGGCATGGCCTACTATCTTTTTGGTCGTTCTTCCTGTTGCTTCCATATGCACAAAAGTATCGCCCATGCTCCGCTTATGAAGTCTCACCTGGTGAGACAAAATGCCGGAGGTACTTGGCCTTTGCCCGGTAAAACGAGGCCCGGCTCATGCGCAGGAGCTGCCATTGGGGCGCATCGGGCAACCTTATCGCCTGGCTTCCATATTGCGCCATGTACACGCAGTAGCGGGCATAGCACGTGTCTTCGCTGTCCAGCGCAATGAGCAGCTCCAGGAAATTGATTTTGCGCTGCTTCATCACCTGCACCAGCTCGGCAAAAGCGGGGAGGCGCAGCTGGGCTTCGCGCGCTTCGGCTACCGGAAGCAGCAGCAGCTCCGTCTTTTCAAGCGCAGTGTATTCCGCCTGGCGCAGCCGCGGGGTAAAGGGGTGCTTCGTGCCGGTGAAGTAGTCCATCGGCTGCATGAGCTCGCACAGCAGGGGGCTGCCATGGCTGTTTCTGCGGTAGCCGGCTACGAGGCCGGAGAGCACGATGCAGAAGAAAGGAAAGCGCTCGGTCTCCAGCTTGATGACCTGCTGTTTGGCGTACCGCCTTACCTTCGAACGGTCCCGGACGAGCGATCGGGTGTCTGCTCCTAAGGCAGGGCAATGCTTGGTCCAATAGGTAAATAGCCGCTCCATAAGGTTGTTTGACGGCGGGGAAATTAAACGTCGATTGCATACCCGTCAAGAGACAGCGGGTGACATGCCGGCGCCGGGTGTGCTGAGGGCAGGGGAGAAGGGCCTGTACCCCCGCTCCGGGGAGCCAATACGCAACGAAAAACGAGTGACTCCGGATGACATGCCGCGGAAAAAAAAGGCAAGAAAAGTCAATTTCGTGGTTAGAAACGTGTCGTTTACGAAAAAAATCGTCGTAGATGGACATTTTTATACAGGTTTACGGCACGATTCGGCGATATCCTTTGGCCAAAGGGACAGGCAGAAGCCGGGGCCTGCACAATAGACAAATCCGGCGATGTAGCATAGAAAATAAGAATCAACGATGGACTTAATTCAACTGTTAATCGAGCTTGCGCAGATGCTGGTAGCCAACATCCTGCCGTTTTTCAACCTGAATGATCTGTTCAGCCTCACGGCTGGCGACCCGCCGCCGGTCGATAAGTGCGATATCTTTATCATTTAACGGAGAGGTCATGAATCCCCTCAATAAATACAAATACCTTGACTATCCGCAGGCCGTGGAGGCCATCACCAACGATACCATGGCCTTCAATCCGTTTGCGCACGAACGCGGGAGCCGGCTTTTTGCGTTCTTCACGGCCAACCTGGCCAATTTTCTCCCCGATATTCCGTACGCGAGCCATTTGCCCTTATTGCGCGAGTGGGTACGCAACCAATGGCTCGCCTGGCTGGAGCAGGGTTATTTTGCCGGCCAGCTGCCCATACGGATAGTAGGGTGGGAGGAGGCGCTCGTAGCACGGATACGGGAGCAGCCGGGTATCGTATGTACCATGCATACGGGATCGTACCGGCTGCCCAGTTACCTGCTGGGGCATGCACGGATACCGTTTGCCCTGGCCGTATCACGGCAGGTGGTACGCAAGCAAGGCGCTGCCTTCCGCAGCTTGCACAAACGCCTGCGGTTGCCCGGCAAGGCGCGGATGCATATCGTGGAGGCCGATAGCCCGGGGGGCGTACTGGCCATGGCCAGGCTGCTGAAGCAGGGCTATCAAGTGCTCATCTACATCGACGGTGATTTGGGGGCATCACCCGTGGAGGCGGGCAATCTGACGCCGACGCCGTTTTTGGGGCGGCAGCTGCTGGTGCGCAGGGGCGTGCCGTTCCTTTCGGCCCGGCTGGGCGTCCCCATCCATCCGCTGCTCTGCTTCAGGCGGGAGCAAAACGAATGCTTGGAGGTGATAGCGCCTCCGCCCATAGTGGCAGACGGCGGGCCGACGGAAGGCTACATGGCCTCGGCGACCGCCGCCATCTATGGTGCGTTGGCCGAGCAACTGCGGTACCGCCCTGCGCAGTGGGAAAATTGGCCTTACCTCCACCGTGTCACGGCCGCTATGCCGGACGACGAACAGTTTGCCGGGCCGCCTGATGTGCAGGCTGCGCTCAGCCAACTGACGCCCGCGCACTATGCGTTATTTGCGGCGCAAGGGAAATACTACCTCATCCGTAAAGTCGGCTATAAAACTGTTGTGATTGATAAGGTGCTGTATGACAGTTTGATGGAATACTGGTATGGGGTGCCCGTGGATGCCTGACTTGCCGGTTTAGCTTTTGTTTTGTACCTTACGACAACCGAAGCTAAACTGTCCTATGAGTAAAAAACAGAAACTAATCGTTTGCCTGGCGCAATTGGGTTATTGGGCCAGCTATTTAATGGCAATGTTATTTTACAACAGTGAATTTTATCCTCATCGGCGCACACGTGATGTCGTGGCGGTGGTCTTGGTCATTATCCTATCGTTTTACGTGCTTGTTGCATTGTTTTACCGGTTGTCCAGGGTGCGGGCCTCACAGCTGTTGAAGGTCGTGCAATGGGGGGCAATAGCCGTGCTGGCTGTCGTTTTGCTGGTGGGGGTTGGCTATAAGTTTGCGCACCAGTGGGCAACGGCGTGGCTGGATATCCAGTTTGTGCGCGACGGCGTGGAGGCGGGGTTCAGGCGTTTTGTGCTGGCCATGCTGCCTACGTACCACCATTGGCTGTTGCATGCCGTGCTTATCGTCGTGATTATCCGGCTGCTGCAAAGCGGCAGGCGGCACAAGCTGACACAGGAAGAAAAGCACCAGGCGGAGATCGCCCGGATGAAAGCCCAGCAGGAAAGTGAGCTTAATGAATACCGCTTCCTGTCGGGCCATCTTAGCTCCCATACGCTTTTCAACGTGCTGAACGGATTGTATGCCGATGCGCTGAACTATTCTGCCTCGATGGCGGAGGCTATCCGCTGCCTTTCTAAAGTGCTGCAGTACTCGGCAATGTGTGCACGCAAGCAGGTAAAACGAGTACTCATGCGCACCGAACTGGAGGAACTGGCTGCCTATATCCAGCTGCAGCAGTACCGGTTTCCGGGTGTCGAGGCGGTAGCATTGCGGATTGAAGGCTCGCCGGGCGGGCACGTGATATCACCGATGGCTACCATCTCGCTGCTCGAAAATGCGTTCAAGCATGGGAAACAAGGGGAGACGGTGCGGGTAAACGTCCGGTATCATCCGGATAGTGTATCGCTCACCTGCATAAACCGGCTGAGGGAGCGCGGATCGCCCGCACCGTCATGGGGCACCGGTCTGGAACACCTCAGGCGGCGGCTCGAACTGGCTTTTCCCAACGCCCACCGGCTTGAAACGCGGGTGGCCGACGGTTGTTTTTTTTCCACCATAACCATTATGCAATAGCCTATGGAACGTTTGAAATGCATGGTCATAGACGATGAGGATAAGGCGATAGCGCTGATGCGGAGGTACATCCAGGGGCGGCCCGATTTGCTGCTGGTGCATGCTACCACCGATGCGGAAGGCATCGCCGCGCTTGTGAAGCGATACGGCGTATCGCTCCTTTTTCTGGATTTGGAGATGCCGGGCATCAGCGGCATGGAGCTCCTGGCGCAGCTCGGCGAGCGTGTACACGTGGTGGTGTGTACGGCTTATGCCGATAGGGGCTCGGAATGTATCGATGCCGGTGCGGTGGATTTCCTGGCAAAACCGTTTGACCGGGCTCGCTTCGGCAGGGCGGTGGACCGCGCGAAGTGGAAAGACGCGCTGGGCATGGAGCAGGCGCAGCTCGATGATGGGCGGCTGGTACTGCCCGGCATCGGCAAGGGACGGTTTATCCAGCTGCTGCTTGATGATATCGATTACATCGAAGCTGAGGAGCATAACGTGGCGATACATACCGTCGAAGCGACGTTCCAGGGCGGCATAACCATCAGCGAATTGGAAAAATTACTGCCCCCGAATAAGTTTTTGAGGATACATAAGAGTTATATCGTAGCGCTCGACCGGATGCGGCGCGTGGAGCATGATAGGCTGCACGGCATGCGGTTGCAATCCAATATAGGCCTGCCGGTGGGGCGTACCTATAAGGCGGCCCTGTTTCATTACCTCAACAGGCGGATGCCGGGCGGCCCAGGCGATAGGAGTACGGATGGCTAAGCCGATGCGGACGACGGCGGCGCTCGCCGATGGGGTGGAACGGCTGCTCAGCTTGCTGGACAGCCTGAACGAAGCGCGTTGGATGCGGGAGGTCGACCCCTGGCTGTCATTCAATGCGCAGGTACAGGCGCTGCTGGACGACTGGGATGGCCAGCAGCAGCGTTGCCGGCAACAGCTGATAGCAAGGGCGGCCTTGCATGGTATGGTTGGCCAAGCCGAGTTTCCCAGTGCGGGAGCGGCGGGTATGTATCACGAAGACCAGCGGCAGTGGTACCGGCACTTTCTGGGCGAGTTGCAGCAGTATGTCATCGGTGGCGCCGAAGAACGTTGCTTGCGGGTGTCTGTCACGGTGGTGGAAGTATTATTTCTGCTGAGGCTTTTCGTGGAAGAGGGCGTGATAGAGGTACGGCAGCTCAAACCGGTATTCAAAGCACTGAGCCGGTACATGGCCACGCCGCATCAGGAACGGCTCTCCTATGAAAGTATCCGGAAGAAATACAGCACCGCCCCGGGCGAAGCGCGGGTGAAAGTAAGCCGGCTGCTTGAACGATTGCTAAACCGGGCAAAAGCGGATTTGCCCAACAACTGACAACACCGAACCGGATCATTTACCAAACCATAAAGGAAACATGTCTTTTTTAACTTTTAAAAAACGGAGGTCTTTATGCCAAGGAATCCTTACTTATCTGCACCGTCTTCATTCGGGGGCGGGTTGGCCAATGAAATCGTACCACTGCTTCACCTGCTGGCCGAGTTGCTGAAAAGGCTGCTCGCCGGTCTGGGCAATCCGGCGCACCGCCATGGGCTGCTGCTGCCTGAAGAAGTCTGCATGATGCTGCGCATCAGCGATCGCACATTGAGACGGCATACCGAGCAGGGTATATTGAAGCCCCTGCGCATCGGCGGGATGCGCTACTACCTGATGGATGATATCATCCAGTCCGGAAGAGACGGCAGCGTTACCTGACGCTTGTTTTCCGTCGCAACACCCCGCCGCTCATCCGGTGGCGGCGGCGGTTGTTGCACGACCGGCCACTTACCGGCCGGTTACCTTTTTTTTACCGCTTGTATACCCCTTCCTTACTACTGGCTTACCCTTTCCATACCCCTGGCTTACCCATTCCATACCGATTCTTTACCGATTCTTTACCCATTCCATACCCATTCCATACCCATTCCATACCGATTCTTTACCCTTTGCTTACCCCTCAGGTAAGCGAAGGGTAGGGAAGGGGTAAGGGAGGTGTAAGGCAACAGCGGCCAATCCCTGCATGCTGCGGCCACCGCCGGCCAATACCGGCCACGGCCTTCCGGCCGGCGGATTAGCCCGCTATGTTTGCCCGTGGAAACGGACAGGTACCGGTACAGAATGGAGTAAATCACGTCGGCAGCATCGCCGTTTCCCGCTGCCGGCAGGTTTTTTAACGATTAATTTTTAAGGCTTCCGGCTACAAGGTAGTGCGGAGACCTTGATTATTCGTTGTGCTTCCAACCAATCACCTTGGTATTACTGCGTACCAGCGCTTGATCACCCCCGTAGATAAGATGCTTATTGACATTCGCAGGTTGGGCGATATCCGAAAAACGCTGTAAGCCCTTGAACAATTCGCTGGTCAGTGTTTGTGTAGCCTTAATTTCATAAACATCAAAGGCCTGTGCCGTTTTAAGGAGGAGGTCTACCTCCAGGCCATTATGATCCTGCCAGAAATAGTATTGCCGATGTTGGTAGTGATGCTCATTGATTTTCTGGAAATTGGAAATGATGAGGTTTTCAAAGATATTCCCTTTTAGCCGATTGGTTTGTAACGCTGGTTTTTCCCGGATTTCCAACAGGTAACTTATCAGACCGGTATCATAAAAATATAGTTTCGGTGTCTTGACCAACCGTTTCACGTTGGACTTCATCAAGTATCACATGTTCAGCATAGAGCTGAAGAAAACCATTTGGATCGTCTTCGGCAAAAGAACGATTGTCTGGGTTTTCCAGTGATACATAGGTGTAATCCGGAAAAAGTGACTTTAATAGGGTTGTTTTACCGGATTGGCGTGGGCCAGTAACCGCTAAAATCGGGAACTTATCCTTACGTTTGCTAATTTCATACGATAAGCTTCTTGGGATTAATTCGTTCATTCACTGTCTCGTTAATACACAAATATCGGTTTATTTTGAAATTTATAATAATTAAATTTGAAATTTCTGGTAATCAAGTTTGAAATTTATAACAATTAAGTTTGAAATTTTGTAGTTCCATAAATGGTCGGTTACAAACCTTGAATAATTCCCTCTCCAGGCCTGTTCGATCTAATAAATTGATTCAGTGATCGAAATCAATCAACACTAAAAAAGGATTGTACTTTGCCGTTATTTCCTTGATTAAATGCTGTTGCCTAGAAGTGATCATCATCTCAAAGGTAATCAAATCATCTAAAGAATTTAAATGGCGGAGATGGCAACAGCGGCCAATCCCTGCATGCTGCGGCCACCGGCGGCCAATACCGGCCACGGCCTTCCGGCCGGCGGATTAGCCCGCTATGTTTGCCCTTGGAAACGGACAGGTACCGGTACAGAATGGAGTAAATCACGTCGGCAGCATCGCCGTTTCCCGCTGCCGGCAGGTTTTTTAACGATTAATTTTTTTAAGATCATGGGAAGTTTCAGAAAGGGAATCCAAGGCGGATTCTCCGGTAAAGTCGGCAATGTGGTAGGCGCCCACTGGCGCGGCATCGATTACATGCGCAGCTTGCCACGGGTATCCAAGGGCAGGGTTGTCACCGAGGACCAGCTGGTGCATCGCGTACGGTTTGCCTGTGCGGTCAACTTTGCCAAACCGATCAGCTTCGTGTTTAACGCAGGGTATGGCAAGCTGGCTAAGCAAAACCTGAGCGGGTACAACCTGGCCGTGCGGCAGATTTTCAAGCAGGCCATCGTGGGGGAGTATCCCGACTTCGAGGTAGACCCGGCCTTGGTACGCATCAGCGAGGGCGACCTCGTACGGCCGCGTAACCCGATGGTGGAGGTGCTGTCCGGTCAGTTGCTGCGCTTCACCTGGGCAGACCATACCCGCCGGGGGATCAAGGCCGACCACAGCGATCGTGCCATCGTGGTCGTATACAACCCCGCCAAGGCGGAATACCAGTATGATACCCAGGGTGCGGAGCGCCTCGACGAGGAGCTGCTGCTGGAGCTGCCGGATTATTTTGCCGGTGACGAAGTGCATGTCTATCTCGGCATGGTGAGCAAGACGGGTGGCAACGCCTGCAATAGTCTCTACCTGGGCACGGTGACGGTAGACGGAGGTGAGGCCTCCGCTCCGGAGCCTGAGGAGGAAGACGAGCCTTAAAGGCTCTCGGGGCGCTTAGCCCAAGGCAGCGGGGCGGGGACGGCCCCGTTGCCTTTTTCCATCGCGGAGGCGTATTGCGCTTGCTGCAAATCAACAAATCGGTAACAAATGGAACCAATCAGAATCATCCGCGTGGCGCAGGGAAAGAACAGTACCCTCAGCCACCTCTATATCGGCGGCCTGTTTGCCTGCTACCTGCTGGAAGACAGCGTCCGGCCGGAAAAAATCCCCGGCATCACCTGCATCCCCGAGGGGGAGTACGGCCTCTCGCTCAATCCCTGGGCGGGAATGAATGCCCGGTACGCGCCGAAGTACCCGAAGCTGCACCGGGGCATGGTGGAAATCACCGAAATCCCCAATTACCAGCTGGTCTTCATCCACATCGGCAACTACCACACGCAGACGGCGGGCTGCCCGCTCACCGGCTCGTACTGGCAGCTGCTGGATGGCGACTACCAGGTGCTGCACTCGGCGGCGGCATATAAGTACGTGTATCCGCTGCTGGTGGGGGAGATGGAGAAAGGGAATAATAGGGTGGTGGTGGAGAATAGGTTTTAGCCCGTTGCTCCACGTCTGGATCCGGTTCGCTTTGCTGCCGTCTCCTAGGTCGTGTCTGCAACGGGCGTAAAACCTGTGTAGGGTGGAAGTTGATGGGTGGGAGAATCGGTTTTAGCCCGTTGCTCGCCAGCTGGGATCTCCGGCGCTTCGCTTGGACCTCCAAGGCTGGCTCCGCAGCAGGCCTAAAACCTGAATGGGGTAGGGTTTTTAATTCCCCCTCCCAGCTGCATAGCAAACCCAAGAGAAACCTAGTGGCGTGAGCAAAGCGAGGGTCACAGTTTCGTTGGGCTTGCTAACAGCACCCCATCCCAGCACCCCTTCTTTGTATCACCGAAAAACAAAAAACAATAAGAAAATGAAAGAAAACCAAGAGACAGTCGGGCAACCCGCAGCGGGAAAACCGACACGATACGAACGGATTAAGGAAACGCTGGCCCTGGCCAGCCAACTGGTAATTGCAGCACCGGTAAAGCTGCCGCCCAAGGTGCTGACCGTGGCCAAGTACGTGGCGCTGGCACTCGGCATGCTGGAAGCGGTGGAAGGTGCGGCAAAAAAGCAGGAGGATGGCGATGATGAAAGCTAACCAACAGCTCGGCATCGGTATCACGGGCGGTACGCTGCTGAGCGTTTTTGGCCAGCTGGGCCTGCACGACGTGCTGAAGACCGCCGTGCTCGCCGCCATCGGTGCCACGGTAAGCTTCGTGGTAAGCTGGTTGCTGCAGCGATGGGGCAAAAAGCAACGGTAAGCGTTCGCGGAAACGCGGTGAGGGCAGCATGAAGCATGAGAACCCTCAAAAAGAGGTTGCAACAGGGCAACCTCTTTTGGTATGCGTCCCGCATCAGGAAGAAGCGGATGTAATCAGCGCCGCTCCCGGTGTTTATTTAACGCAAGGTATATCGCAGCGGTAGCCAAGCCGCCAAGCGTATAATACAACACCGTCATCGCCTTGGTCCGGGTACTCCGGTTCACAGGGGTATCATCCAACCCCAAAGGCGCGGTGGCGGTAAGCGCGCCCACGCCAGCGACGAGACCGAATAGCAATCCTTTTGTCCATGTCTCGGTCTTTGACTTGCCGGCTACCATACGGTAGTAAGCCGTATTAGCTATCAAATCGCCGGCCATCGCCATGGCATAACGCTTCTTTTCCGTCGGTGGTTTCTCACCCACCTTCTTATACACGTTGGCGATGGCTTCCTCGCCGATTTTGTTGATTTCGGGTGCTTTTTCCACCCGGTTTCTGGCGAGTTCGTGAACGAGGTTAAGTACGAGCGAGCCAGCTAACGGCGGAAGGGTTTTTTTGAATAGATTCATGATGCTTTGATTTTGATTCCGATAGGAGCCGGTTTGCCAGCAGCTCCGTCGAATACAACAGGCCGCTTAGGGAAATTGTTTCGAATCCAGCCGGGGCGATTTGCCGGGACAGCCCTTAAGTCAATCTTCTCGAAACGTTCAATTTTGTCGATCGGTTTCATTTGCACATTAACAGGCTATTTTTTATCTTGCATCGTAAAATTAATCAAGTTCCGTCCGTAAGCCGGTTTCACCATGAAAAAAGCCACTTTCTTTTTGTTACTGCTCGCTTTTGCGGTATCGGGCACGTGCCAATCACGGCGCTCAAATCCAACGTATAACCTGGATTTTGAACAGGTAGTCGCCGGTAGCCCGATAGGCTGGGTGGGCAACGGCAATAAGGACTATCGGCGATCGCTTGACTCGGTTGTCACTAAGAGCGGCAACTATTCGGCGGTGCTCGAATTTATCGGGGAGCAACCGACCTTCGACACATGGACATTCGTGCTGCCAGAAAATTATCCTGGCAAGAAAATCACCCTTTCCGGATACATCAAGACAGAAAACGTGGAAGGGTATGCGGGTTTATGGATGCGGATCGACCCGCAAATCGCCTTCAATAATATGCAGCAGGAGCAGATTTCGGGTACCACGGATTGGAAACGCTATGAGTTTACGCTGGATATGGCCCCTGAACGAACGGAACGGATCGTGTTGGGAGCGCTGTTGACGGGAAAGGGTAAGCTATGGGTGGACGGGCTTGCGGTGACCATCGATGGCAAAGATATTGCAACCGTGGCGCCACTGGAGAAAGCGGCCGCAAAGCGGGATACAGCGTTTGACACGGGGTCTACCATCAACCTGCCCGATTTGAGCGGAAAGCAAGCGCAGGACCTGAAGGCGCTGGGGTTGATCTGGGGCTTTGTGAAATATTACCACCCCACGGTGGGCAGCGGCGCGGTAAATTGGGATTACGAGCTGTTTCGCATATTACCAACTGTATTGGCGGCTCAAAATAATACGGAAAGGGATGATGCACTGGTGGAATGGATACAGAAACTGGGGCCGGTAGAAAAGGGCGGTGACGAGCCAGCCGTAACGGCGAAGCTGCAACCGGACCTGGATTGGATAACGACATCCGGATTTTCGAATGCGCTGACGGCCTTGCTGACGGATATCCGGCAGGCCAAACGTACGGGCAGCCATTACTACGTTGGCATGATGCCGAATGTGGGCAATCCCGATTTCAAGAATGAGACGGCCTATGAGCGGATGGTGCCGGCCGATGATGGCATGCGCCTGCTGGCCTTATACCGGTATTGGAACATGATTCAGTATTTTTTTCCCTATAAAAATCTCATCGAAGAAGATTGGAAAGATGTGCTGGGCGAGTTCGTGCCGAAATTTGCGACGGCGGGTGATATGGAGGGATACGTGCTGACATTGCTTGAATTGATCGGCCGGGTACACGATACGCATGCTTCGATACGGAACCATCCGGTACTGAATAGGTTCTTCGGCGAGCGGCATGCGCCGGTGGATGTGCATTTTGTAGAAGAACAGGCCGTGGTAACCGGATACCGGCACGACGAATGGGGTAAGGCTACGGGGCTGGAAGTGGGCGATGTGATCACGGCCGTGAACGGCAAGCGCGTGGCCGACCGTACGGAAGAACTGCTGAAGTATGTACCGGCTTCGAACTACGCGCGGAAACTGAGCGACATCGGTCCGATGCTGCTGCGCAGTAACGACTCGACCATCCGGATAGACGTCACGAGGGACGGCCGGCGGTTTTCCAAGGTGCTGAAGACGTACGCGCCCGGTGAGCTGAAATTCAACAACCTGTTCTACGTGGAGGATATGGATTTCAAGGTCATGGGTGATGATGTCGCCTATATCAACAACGGCTCGTTTAACGCAAAGGACCTTCCGCTGTACTGGAACCGGCTAAAAGATAAGAAAGGACTGATCATCGATGCCCGAAATTATCCAAGGCATTTCATCATCCACCAATTGAGTGCGTACTTGATGCCCCATCCCATTCCGTTTGTGGCGATTAGCAGGGGAAGTGTGCAGCAGCCGGGCCTTTTTGTAATAGATCCGCCGATGAGTGTAGGTGCCGTAAATGGCAAACGATACGACGGAAAGGTGGTTATCCTGGTCAACGAAATGTCGCTGAGCTCGGCAGAATACCACGCCATGGCCTACCGAGTACACCCCAATGCGATCGTGATGGGCTCAGCAACGGCAGGCGCCGACGGCAATATATCGCCGATTGTGCTCCCTGGCGGTATCCGTACGGTAATCAGCGGCATTGGCATATACTATCCGGACGGCGGCGAAACCCAACGGTTCGGTATCGTACCGGATATCGAGGTGAAGCCCACCATCCAGGGCATTAAAGAAGGGCGCGATGAGGTGTTGGAGCGAGCAATTGCGCTGATTAAAGCGGAGTAAGGTCTTTAAGTAAAAAACACCTGATAACGCCATGAGAAGAGCAGTTCGATGTTTTACGGAAGACTTCCGGAAATTTCTGAGAAATTCCCAGGAAATTGTGGATAGTCCTTAACGTAACCGGGCGCTGAAAATAGCCGTTTACGGATCTAGCGTGCTCTTTGCGCTGGTTCACATGGGCATTACGACAACTACGAAGTATTGTTTTATTTAACGGCTATTGAATGGTAAAGAGCAGAAGAAAAAAGTTAAAAGGAAATATTTTGTTATCTTTGGGTGTTTAATCCGGTGAACATGGGGCAGCTTCAGCTTTTGGAAAAAGTAAAAAAGATTCCTCCCGCTTATCAGCAAGAAGTGGAAGATTTCGTGGATTTTATCTTGAGTAAGAAACTACGCAGTGCCGATAAAGATGCGGTGAAAAGAAGGGTGGGGCTACTCAAAGGTAAACTTTGGATGAGCGATGATTTTGACGAGCCCGCGCCGATTTCATCCTTGAACTCACCATCAGCCATGCAGTGATATTTTTTTCCGTTGCCTTCCTTCCAGTTTGAATCCAAGCATGAATGCGTTTGATTTACTATTTTTGGTGCCAATCAGTTCAGCACTTACATTTAATAACGATGATGACTCACGTCCTGTACAGCTTTGCGATAACAATTTCCTCCTGGACCGTGGGATTGATCGTCAATGCCGTGTTGAGCAAACTGCCGTATTACAAAAACCTGTCAACGCTGAATTTACTGAAAGACGAAACGCTGAATAAACGCATTGGCCTTGGAACTTTTAAGTGGATCGTCAAAAACACGTTTTTCAAATACTTCAATCAAAAAATCCACCTGAAAAATAAATGTGCGGCGACCGATTTAAACGAGCTGCGGAAAGAGATGACGATCTCCGAAATAAGTCATTTGGTGGGCTTTGTCTTCGTCGTCATCATTGCATTGATGAAATTCATCGCGGGCAACGTCCAATTTGGACTTCTATTGATGCTTGTCAATGTCGCACTGAATCTATACCCGTCTCTGTTGCAACAAGCGAATAAAAGACGAATCGATAAATTGATGGCATAACGTTTCTTTTCCGTCGGTGGGGGCGCTGTTCGGGCTGGGATCGTATCTTACATGATACGATTTTGTCTTGTTTTTGTATCGCAGGTGATACGTTTGGCATTGGCTAATGGACAGCCCAACAAAGGGAATCTAAGGGAAACCTTCTTTTATACGCAGCTAGTGGGTGCTGGCCATCGAATTACCTATCCCAAAACAGGCGATTTTCTTATTGAAGGGGCCAAATCGAAAAGGTATCGGATGCTTTGTACGAATGCGAGGGGAGCAAGGACGGCGTGAGCAAACGCACCATGGTGCCTAACCCTCAGCCAGAAGCTCAACGGCCGCTATGTTGCCTTGCTGGACGGCCAGGTCAAGGGCGGTAAGCCCACGGACCTCACGCACCGTTTTGTCGGCACCGTGATGCAGCATCAGCTTGACGAGCTCATTGCGGCCGAATAGGGCCGCAAACATCAGCGCTGTGCCGCCATTGCCATGCCGGAGGTTGACGTCGGCGCCGCGCCGGATCAATAGCTCCGCGATTTGCGGATAACCCTTGAAGCATACGCCCATCAGCGCCGTATTGCCGCCATAATCTTGGGCATTTACATCGGCACCAGCGTCGAGCAGCGCTTCTGTCGCCTCAAGGTGGCCGTTGTACGCAGCGATGATCAATGGGGTATAGCCGCGCGGATCCCGCTCATCAACGTGCCGCAACCGATGGGCATGCGCCCGGATGAATGCAGCATCGCCCGTACGGGCCGCATCAAATAGTTTGTCGACCGGCAGTGTTTCCGTTGTCATAGCTCAAACCTATTAATAAGCCGCTGCATCCTTTCCTTTTGCTTCGGCTTGCTTGACGGCCTTATCTGCAGCAGCTGAAGCTCCGCCCGTGCCTTCCATCATCTCGCTCGCCTGTCGGATCCCTTCTTTTACCCGGTGGCCGTACTCTTCATCGCAGGCGTAAAACATTTCAACCATTTTGTTCTGGATGTGCGCAGGGCATCGCGATAGCGCATCCGAGAGGTTGAAGATCAGCTCTTCGCGTTCCCATTCCTCGAAACCGCGATACGTTTCGCCGGCCTGTTTGAAGTTGTTTTGGCGGTCTATCTTTTCACGCACCAAAGCGGCGTTGTAGTGCGGTGTATGATCTTTGCCGGGCCGTGGCGCTTCCTGAAGGCCGCCCAGTGTGGAGGGCTCATAGTTGACGTGCGGGTTCATGCCGTCTACAATATCCTGATGGTAGGCCATCTGCCCGTCGCGCTGGTTGGTGGCCACATGCTTGCGCGGCGCGTTGATGGGAAGTTGCAGGTAGTTGGTACCTACGCGGTAGCGTTGGGTATCGGAGTAGGAAAACGTTCGCCCTTGCAGCATCTTGTCGTCCGAGAAATCCAAGCCGTCTACCAATACGCCGGTGCCGAAGGCCGACTGCTCCACTTCGGCGAAGTAATTGACGGGATTCCGGTTTAATGTCATGCGGCCGACGGGGAGCCAGGGAAACTGGTCTTTCGGCCATATTTTGGTGTCATCCAACGGGTCGAAATCCAGCTCGGGATGATCGTCGTCACGCAGCAGCTGCACATAAAGCTCCCACTGCGGGTAGTCGCCGCGCTCGATGGCTTCATAGAGGTCTTGCGTGGCGTGGTTGAAATTGTTGGCCTGGATTTCTTGCGCCGCCTTCGTAGTGAGGTTTTTGATACCCTGGAGCGGCTCCCAATGATATTTGACCAGCACCGCTTCGCCGGCTTCATTGACCCACTTATACGTATTGACGCCCGACCCCTGCATCTGGCGGTAATTGGCCGGAATGCCCCACGGCGAAAACAGAAAGGTGATCATATGCATGGCTTCCGGTGTATTGCTGATGAAGTCGAACTGCCGCACCGGATCCTGCCTGTTTGTCACCGGATCGGGTTTGAACGCATGGATGAAGTCCGGAAACTTCAGCGCGTCGCGGATAAAGAAGATTTTGAGGTTATTGCCCACGAGATCCCAGTTGCCGTCTTCGGTATACATCTTTACGGCAAACCCGCGTGGGTCGCGGAGCGTTTCGGGTGAGTGCCCGCCATGGATGACGGTGGAGAAGCGGACAAACAGCGGTGTAATCTTCCCCTTTTCCTGGAAGAGCTTTGCCCGCGTATAACGGGCGATGGGCTCGTCGCCGACCGTTCCGTAGGCTTCGAAGATGCCGTGCGCACCGGCGCCCCGCGCATGTACGACGCGCTCAGGTACACGCTCCCGGTCGAAATGCGACATCTTTTCCAGAAACTGGTAGTTCTCCAATGTTGCGGGGCCTCGATTGCCCACGGTCCGCAAGCTTTGATTGTCGTAGACGGGATGGCCTTGCCGGGTGGTGAGGATGTTGGATGTTTCTTGCCCAGTACTCCGCATGGTTGATTGCTTGGCTTCTGCGCTTTCATTTGAGGTGGCGTTGGGTCGGTTATCCTGCTCCATGATGTGTCGATTTTTTGCTGTTATCTTTCGCGGGAGCTTAATTCAATGGCACTCCCTTAGGACACAACAATCCGGCGGGGGAAATTGTTGCTTGTTTTTGCAATTTGCCGGCAAACCGGCAAGTTTGCGAATAAAAAAAAACTTTCCATTTGGGTAGGTAAGTATGGCGTTCCGATTGCTATATTTGCCGCCGTTTGTTACAAACGATATACGAAAAACAAAATAGTTACTATAGGCGAAATTTTTACATCTACCACTCATGCGTTATTCTACAATTGTACCAATACTTCAGCTAGGTATTGGCACTAATAGCCAGCTTATTGAAAAGTTGCTATTGCCATCGACCATAATCCGTTCACATTAATTATCCCAAGCTTAAGATACTACCTATGTTTAGTCTTATTTGCCGTTCAACCGGCCTTGAATCACTGAAATATTACGTGATTAATGCCCTCGTTGCATTTTTTATGGTGATTCCGTTTACCGAAGCTACACCGCTGGTGTTACTCAACGGTACCAACGACTGCACGCCACCTGTTGTGGAAGTAATCAACACCACGTTGACCGTAGCGGCCAATTCCAATTCCAATATTTTTGTCAGCGCCTCAGGAACTGAACTAAGTTATCAGTGGCAGGTCAGTACAGATAACGGAAATACCTTTACTGACTTAAGTGATGGCGGTAGTTATAGCGGGGTAAACACCAGCAAGCTTTCACTGAATGGAATCAACCAGATTTTAGCGGGAAATCAATATCGTTGTGTAGTCAGTTCGGCTGATTGTGAGGCCTTGTCAGGTGTAACGACATTAAGCATTAGTTCAAGTCCGTTGTGCCAATCATATCCGGAGCAATTTTGCTGTGAATATGTATCATCAGTAACTTTGAATGGCGTGACCTTCGCTGGAAACACGGATTTTACAGGGCCCGGTTATTACGATTATACGACGGAATCGATACCGAGCGTAACCGCTGGGACGGCAATTCCGGTGAGCATTACCGTAAAGACAAACAATACATACCGAGAATTTGTTAAAATCTGGATTGACTTTGACCGTGACGGTGTACCTGGCAGTACATCCGGGGAGCTGGTTTTCGATCAGGTTCATACGTTCAATGGCACGCATACCTACACGGGAGAAATTGCCGTCCCAGAAGACGCTTACAACGGCAATCTCTATGCCCGGTTGATTATGCAGTACGACGGGTCACCCAACGTTTGTGGGACATATGACTATGGAAACACCATGGACTTCCGTATTCCCGTCGTCAATGGCCGGGAGCCGATTATATTGAACGTAGGGGTAGATAAAGAACTATCTGCAAATGGAACGGTGACAAGCGACCCCGCCGGTATCAACTCGGCAACCAATGCGTTTGAAAGTTTTTTTGATCCGAATACGACGGTCACATTGACCGCTACTCCCAATGCGGGTTCTTCATTCATTGGATGGTTTGGGGATATCGTCAGCACAGATAATCCATTAACCGTGACAATGGATGTGAGCAAGGATTTGGTAGCAAGATTTGAGCTAACACCGACCGTTTCGATACCAACCGTAACGACAACGGCAGCAGCTACCATAGGAACTGTCTCAGCGACCCTGGGAGGAAACGTAACTGCCGACGGAGATGCTGAAATCACCGCGAGAGGCGTGGAATACAGTGCTACCGAAGGGTTTGCTCAGGGGTCGGGTGTACAGGTTGCTGCGGCTACCGCAAGCACAGGCGCATTTACCGTTGCGGTAAGCGGTCTTACGGCCTCAACTACCTATTATGTTCGCGCATATGCCGTAAACAGTGAGGGAACAGCATACGGAAGTGAAGTCAGCTTTACCACGAATGCTCCGCCGTCGGCCCCTTCTGCACCGGATTTGGATCCGGCGAGCGATACCGGTATATCCGATTCAGATAACATAACGAATGAAACCATATTGACGGTTTCCGGCAGTGGTGCCGTGGCGAGCGCGACTGTCAGACTGTATGCCGACGGAGTCGAAATCGGATCTGTTTTGGCAGATGAATCGGGCAATTGGACGATTACTTCGACAACATTAGAAGAGGGAAGTTATACGCTGACGGCGCGTGTTGAGAGTGCCGATGGAGTACTAGGAGAAGCTTCCGCCGGGTTATCGGTCACCATTGACAAGACCGCACCGGTGGTGACGGGCGTTGCAGATGGGGGATACTACAACGAGGAT
>NZ_JAENGN010000030.1:0-14562 GCF_016533505.1 Parapedobacter sp. ISTM3
AGCGGGATTGGCTGCGTCCCGCTGCCCCGCACTCATTCCGCAGCGATCCCTTGATAGGGGGGAGTAAAGCAACAGCAAGCCATTCGCTGCGCTCATTTCTTTTGTTGTTTTCCGCCTTTGCTGAAGCGGGATTGGCTGCGTCCCGCTGCCCCGCACTCATTCCGCAGCGATCCCTTGATGGGGGGAGTAAAGCAACAGCAAGCCATTCGCTGCGCTCATTTCTTTTGTTGTTTTCCGCCTTTGCTGAAGCGGGGCTTCGCAAAGCCTGTAAAACAACAAAACCCGACTGACGTCGGGCTTGCTGTTGCTTTGTGGAGTCGGAGGGATTCGAACCCTCGTCCAGACATGGTACAATATACGCTTTCTACATGCTTAGCTTCCGTTTCATTGTCGGGAAAGGGAAGGCCGGACGCTCGCCTATACCGTTTTCCTTAGTTGCTGTTTCTCGCCGGCCCGTCGCAACGCCAAGCCGGCCAGTTCCGTGATTCGATGCCCCGGATGCTACGCTACGGAACCAAGCGTGAGCGGGACAAAAGCTGATCTAATTCTAAATTAGGCAGCTAAGGCGTAGTTGTTTTCGCCATTTATAAGTCTGAAAGTTGAGATTAAAGCGCCATACTTCCAACGCGCTGCATGCTTACATAACCGTCTCCATCCTGTCAATTCCGGTCGACCCCGATTATGAATAGCCCGCAAAGATACAAAAAATTTAATCCATATCAAAATGGACAGTTGCCCGTCTCCCTGTCAACGCAGCCGAACAGACACAGCATGCTTATGTGCTTGTAAGCCTTCCAATTCGGCCAGCACCTCTACGGTGGGGCCAATGTTTCGCAGTCCTTCTTCGGTAATGTGCTGGAAGGTGATTTTTTTGACGAATGCATCCACCGATACCCCGGAGTACGAGCGGGCATAGCCGCTTGTGGGTAAGGTATGGTTGGTACCTGAGGCATAGTCGCCGGCGCTCTCCGGAGTAAGGTGTCCTACAAAGACAGAACCTGCATTGCTTACCTTCCGCAGTAGTTGTTCCCAGTCATCCGTCTCGATGATGAGATGCTCCGGAGCATACCGGTTGCTGAACGTGATGGCTTCATCAAGATTAGCGCACAGCAGGGCATAAGAATTTGCAATGGCTTTTGTGGCCACTTCTGCGCGGGGGAGTTGGGCGAGCTGAGCACGCAGGGCTATTTGTACTTCGTCGATAAGGTGCTGATCCGTACTCACCAATATCGCTTGGCTGTCGGCGCCGTGTTCGGCTTGCGCCAATAAATCCGCAGCTACATACGCTGGATTGGCAGAACCATCTGCAATGACCAGTACTTCGGAGGGGCCTGCTGGCATGTCGATGCTTACGTTTGTTAGCGACTGTACTAAGCTCTTCGCCTTTGTGACGTATTGGTTGCCCGGGCCAAAAATTTTATCCACCTTGGGCACAGTCGGCGTGCCGTAAGCCATAGCCGCAATTGCTTGGGCGCCACCGACCAAGTATACGCGGTCAATTTTGAGCAATTGCAGGCAATAGGCAACATACCCATTGATTTTGCCGTCAGCCTGCGGGGGCGAGCACACTACAATTTCTTTGCAGCCAGCAATGCGGGCGGGCACACCAAGCATCAAGAGTGTACTCGGCAATACCGCAGAGCCACCGGGGATGTACAGTCCTACTTTTTCAATTGGGCGGGGCTCGCGCCAGCATTTTACGCCGGGCATGGTTTCTATAGCCCGTTCTTTGCGGAGTTGAGTCTCATGGAAGCGGTAAATGTTGGCAAAGGCTATTTCCAGCGCACGTTGCTGCTCGCGGTTGATAGATGATGCCAAGGCAGCGATTTCATCTGCTGTGAGGTATAGCCGATCCAACTGCACCTTGTCAAATTTTTCCGCATACCGCTTGAGTGCCGAGTCTCCGTTTACTTTCACATCTTCGATGATTTCCGCCGCCACATGGTGTATCGCTTGGGAAGGATCGGCATTGCGCGAGACGAGTTGCCGGTAGTCCGGCTCGCCGAGCGAACCATAGTCGTATGTCTTCAATATGGCCATTGCTACATGATGATTTTCTCTACGGGCATGACGACAATGCCTTGCGCGCCCGCTGCTTTCAATTTATTGATTTTATCCCAGAAGTCCTGCTCCGAAATGACCGTATGTACTGCTACCCAATTTTCTTCGGCCAACGGTACAATGGTAGGGCTTTTGACGCCCGGAAGCAGGTTGATGATTTCATCAAGGTTGCTTCGATTCACATTGAGCACCACATATTTGGTTTCCGCGGCTCGAAGTACGGATTGTATGCGTTGCATGAGTTCGCGTACCACGGGGTTGCTATCGATGCCGTTTTTACTGATTAGGATGGCTTCCGATGCCATCACATCGGCAAAGGGCTTCAGGCCGTTGCTGCGCAACGTGCCGCCAGTGGAAACAATATCAAAAATGGCATCACTTAGTTCCAACGCCGGGGAAATTTCCACTGAGCCTGAGATCATGCGTATCTCGGCCGATACGCCGTGTTCATCAAGGAACTTCTTGAGGATGGTGGGGTAGGAGGTGGCAATGGCCTTGCCATCTAAGTCGGCCAGTGTCTTGGTCTCGCTGTGATTGGGAATGGCTATTTTAAGCGTACATTTCCCAAATCCAAGTCGCTGGAGGTACCGCACATCGGCTTCGGTTTCGGCAATTACATTTTCACCGACAATCCCAAGGTCGGCAATGCCATCCTGCACGTATTCAGGGATATCGTCATCCCGCAGGAAAAGAATTTCCAGCGGAAAGTTGGCGACGGTAGTGATCAGGGAACTTTTATAGTTTTCAAAATTCAGTCCGCAGTTTTTTAACAACTGTACGGATTTTTCATTCAGCCGGCCTGATTTCTGGATGGCTATTTTCAGATTTTTCATTCGAATAGTATTTTTAAGCGGCAATGAAGCTTGCATAATGATTTTTCACCATTAATACTCATCTTTTGTGGTATTTTATGCAGGTTCATTTTAAATAAACGTTTCTGGTGGCGACGAAATCCATCTGTTACCGTAGGTGTGCATAAGCTATCCTCGTTTCACATCTTATGCTTCTTCAACGGCGTTCTGGAATTCGTTTCGCTAAGTTCATGTCCTTTTTTTGAGCGGCAGCTCAGGTTTCAATGGATTTTAAATGATTAATTTTACTAAGATTCAAAAACATCAGGGTTACAAATTGCTTCACGTAGAAACATACAAATTATACATCGCCGCAAAGGCGATGATGGAAATGTATGCAATGAATAAGGGCAATCTGTATGTTTTCCATTAATAATCCATAAAGTTGGTCGGCAAATATAGGAGGTAAATACGGCGTTTGCAAATTTTTGTCCAGCGCGATAAAGTTTTGCTGCACCGTCAATTTGTTGATAACGAACGTTTTGTTTGTTTTGGGGTGAATTTATGATGAGATAAATTGTTTTAAATGCTCAAAAAATGTACTTTGGCTAAAAAAAAGTATATGATTAAAAGCTCAGCGTCGCGTCGAGTACCAGTGGCTTTTAAGATGTACCTAAATGAATAAGGCGTTTATTTTATGGCGAAGGATTTGACTAAACAACAAGACAGCGATACCTTAAGTACGACCCAGGTATTAGAAGAAGGAGTACACCACGTGAACAACCCGGTGCTTGACTTGCCGGAGATCGTCAAGAATTATTTGGGACCGGTTACTGGATATCACCAGGAAAACAACAACTATTATTTCACTGACGGGGGGGCGAGCGTCGAGGTTAAGGTGGTCAGTGATGAAATCATCCGGGTGCGACTGGCTCCTAAAGGACAGTTTTTGGAAGATTTTTCCTACGCCGTGCCGCAGTCTGATCAGCATGTGGCGGTATATAATTTTGAGGAAGACCAACAGGCGTATCGCGTTAAGACCAACACCGTGACCTGTGTCATCCGTAAAGCTGATTTTCTGATAGCTTTCGAAGATCGCGAAGGCAAGGAATACAACAAGGATTATTCGCCGATGCATTGGGAGGAAAACCCGGATTTTGGCGGTTATTATGTGTATTGTACCAAAGCAGCCCAAGCCAATGAGGCTTTTTACGGCCTGGGGGACAAACCCACGAACCTGAATATCCGTGGAAAGCGGTTCGTCAACTGGAATTCGGATACCTATTCGTTCCAATTTAACCAAGATCCACTCTACCGTAGTATCCCATTTTACATCGGCCTGCATGAAGGGGATGCTTATGGTATTTTTTTCGACAACACCTTCAAAACGTATTTTGACTTCGCTGCAGAGGCCCATGACCAAACGAGCTTTTGGTCTGAAGGCGGTGAACTTCAATATTACTATATCCACGGCCCGCACATGATGGACGTGGTCAAGCGCTATCACAGCATTACGGGTACTCATTATCTGCCGCCACTGTGGGCGTTGGGGTACCATCAGTGCCGTTGGAGCTATTACCCCGAAAGCAAGGTGAGAGACCTCGCACGGAATTTTCGTGAGCGTAATATTCCATGTGATGCCATTTATCTGGATATCGATTACATGGACGGCTACCGTTGCTTTACATGGAACAAACGTTATTTCCCAGACCCGAAAAAAATGATCAAAGACCTGGCAGATGATGGCTTCCATACGGTGGTCATCATCGATCCGGGAATAAAGGTAGATGAAAACTATTGGGTATTTAAGGAAGGAAAGAAAAACCGTTATTTCTGCCGTAGAGGCGACGACTATTTTATGGAAGGGTACGTATGGCCGGGTCGATGCCAGTTTCCGGATTTTACCAATCAGGAAGTCCGTGAGTGGTGGGGTGGATTGTTCAAGGGCTTAGTAGAGGCGGGGGTGGCCGGCGTATGGAACGATATGAATGAGCCGGCGGTGTTCGGCAGGGGGACATTCCCCAATGATGTCCGTCATAACTTTGACGGCTACCGGGGGTCGCATCGCAAAGCGCATAATGTATATGGTATGCAGATGGTGCGCGCTACCTACGAAGGCTTGAAAACGCTGTTTCAGAAAAAACGCCCTTTTACCATCACCCGTGCTGCCTATGCAGGTACCCAGCGGTACGCGTCGGTCTGGACCGGCGATAATGTAGCTACCTGGGAGCACCTGCGCCTCGGAGCCTTGCAGCTTCAACGGCTTTCCGTTTCGGGCATGCCCTTCTGCGGAACGGACATTGGCGGGTTCAGTGGCGAGCCCGACGCGGAGTTGTTTACGCGGTGGATTCAGTTTGGTGTGTTTTCGCCCTTTATGAGGGCACACTCGGCAGGCGATACTGCCGAACGTGAGCCTTGGAGCTTTGGGCCCGAGCATGAAGCGCTCAACCGCAAATTTATCGAGTTGCGATACAAACTGCTTCCCTACATCTATTCGGTATTTTGGGAACACAGTAAATACGGTTTTCCAATCCTCCGCCCATTGACCATGGTGGAACAACGGCTTGAGAGCAATATTCCGCGCGAGGAGGAGTTCTGCTTCGGCGACAAGCTGCTGGTATCGCCCGTTTTGTCTCCGGGGCAACAACACAAGACGGTTTACCTGCCTGCAGGCGACTGGTATTATTACTGGAACGACAGCCGGTTCGAAGGGGGCAAAGAGCATGAAGTAAAGACCCCCATGGATGAAATGCCAATCTTCGTAAAGGCAGGTACCGTACTGCCTGAATACCCGGTGATGCAGCATGTCTACGAAAAAAAGATAGAATCACTCAAGCTGCTGGTTTATCATGCGGTGCAGGAAACCAATTCGTATATGTACGAAGATCATGGAGACACCTTTGCGTATGAGCAGCAGATTTACCTGGAGAAAAGGTTTGTGGTAAAGGGGACCTCAAACAGCTTAAAAATCAAGCAATTTGTTGATGGCTTATATTCTGAACGATATGATACCTATGATTTGCACCTGGTGTCACTACCGTTTAACGTAAAACGTATCGTTGTAGACGATAAACCTGCAGTAGCAAAACAAGACAGTCAAGGCCGGTACGTTGTGACGGTACCGAAGGATTTCAAAAACATTATCGTTACTTGACGGTAGATCGTTTAATATCATCATTGATAATTAGCAAGCCCATTCGTTATGCAGCGTACGGTAGAAGTCCATTCATTGTTCACCGATTTTGATGTAAGCCTGTTTCAGGCAGGCAAGCATTACAAACTTTATGAAAAGTTCGGTTCGCATACTTTGATGCGCGACGGCCAGGCTGGCACCTATTTTGCCGTGTGGGCACCCAATGCGGAGTCGGTCGCTGTTGTCGGCAATTTCAACGGGTGGAATCCTTACTCACATGCCTTGTATGTGCGTTGGGATGGGTCAGGCATCTGGGAAGGCTTTATCCCGGGCATCGGTGTCGGTGAATTGTATAAATACCGCATGCAATCTTATCAAGGTGAAATACTGGAAAAAGGGGATCCTTTCGCCCTGCAATGGGAGCAATCGCCAGGGACAGCATCGCTGGTATCCACTACCTGGTATGAGTGGAAAGATGAAGATTGGATGCGTGTAAGACATGAGCACAATGGGCTTAATAAACCTATTGCTGTTTACGAGATGCATTTGGGCTCTTGGATACGCAGCCCTGATAATCCAACGCAGTTGCTCGACTATCGGGGGGTAGCTGATAAGCTGGTCCCTTATATCAAGGAAACCGGTTTTACGCATGTTGAACTGATGCCCGTCATGGAGCATCCCTATTATCCGTCATGGGGTTATCAGATCACGGGCTATTTTGCAGCTTCCTCGCGCTATGGTTCGCCGCAGGATTTGATGTATCTGATCGAACAACTGCATCGGAATGGAATCGGCGTGATATTGGACTGGGTGCCGTCTCATTTCCCGGGGGATGTGCATGGTTTGCATCGTTTTGACGGTACGCATTTGTATGAACATCAGGATCCCCGCCAGGGATACCACCCTGATTGGGGGTCTTATATCTTCAACTACGGGCGCAATGAGGTGCGCTCATTTCTTATAAGCAACGCGATCTTTTGGCTGGAAAGGTACCATGCCGATGGTCTGCGTGTGGATGCGGTGGCGTCGATGCTTTACCTCGATTATTCCCGGAAGGAAGGCGAGTGGATACCCAACGAATACGGTGGCCGAGAAAATCTGCAGGCGATTGGTTTTCTTAAGGAGTTGAATGAGGCGGTCTATGCGGCCTTCCCCGATGTGCAGACCATCGCAGAGGAGTCTACTTCCTGGCCAGGCGTCAGCCGTCCGGTATACAGTGGCGGGCTGGGATTCGGTATGAAATGGATGATGGGTTGGATGCATGACACATTGCAATATTTCAGCCGAGACCCGTTATTCAGGCACCACCACCACGGGCAGCTCACGTTCAGTTTGTTGTATTCCTTCCACGAGAATTTCATGCTGCCGCTTTCGCATGATGAAGTCGTGCATGGCAAAGGGTCGATGGTGTACAAAATGCCTGGCGATGACTGGCAGCGGTTCGCCAACCTAAGGACGTTGTACCTCTATATGTATACTCATCCTGGTACCAAACTGCTGTTTATGGGGTGTGAATTTGGACAGACGGCAGAATGGAATTTCAACCAATCATTAGATTGGCATCTTATGCAATACGAACCGCATAAAGGTGTATTTGAGTTGTTAAAATCGCTGAACCATCTGTATCGACAAGAACCTGCGCTTTACGAACATAGCTTCAGTGCCGAAGGCTTTGAATGGATAGAAGGGGGCGATGCATACCATGGCGTGTTGGCTTACTTGAGGAAAGGGGTTGATCGGGAAAACGATTTGCTGATTATCATAAATTTAACACCAGTTGTACGTTATTTTTACCGATGTGGTTTACCTTCACAAGGTGAATGGACGGTGGTGCTTAATTCAGATGACAGGCACTATTACGGTAGCGGTATTGAACAGCCGCCCGTGCAGGCGGAGCCTGTCCACTGGATGAATCAAAACTGGTCAGCTCAATTGACATTGCCACCGTTGGCTGGCCTTGTGCTCAAACGGCGCCCTGAGAAGCCAAACGACGAGAAAAATGTGCAGCGGCTTAAAAGAAGACCACGCGATACGTCCACGGTGCCGACTGTAAAGGCGGATAAATCGCCCAAAGGGAGACGGACAAAAAAGGACTCGGGTAACGAAGCATAGTATGACAGACAACAAAAAGAACGCTCAGCCCTCAAAACATGTGATCCATTTAAGTGCCGAGTGTTACCCAGTGGCAAAGGTCGGTGGCTTGGGCGATGTAGTCGGTGCGTTGCCAAAATACCTGCAGGCGGCGGGGCTGGACACGTGGGTGGTCATACCTTGGTATAATAAGCCTTTCGTCAGCCAGCATAATTTTGATGTGGTGTACCGGGGCGTTTTTTATCAAGGCTCCAGGCGTCTGGAAGTACAAGTAGAAAAGGAACGGGACGATGTGCTGGGCTTTAAGCTGTACCTGATTAAAATTCCTGAATTATTGGATAGGGACGAACCCTACGGATACGCGGATGAAAGCGAGCAATTCATTGCTTTCCAGCATGGCTTTTTGCACTGGATTACGGAGACGGGCATCGTGCCCGATGTAATACACTGCCATGATCACCATACCGGGCTCATTCCTTTTTTGATGTACCACGGCGATAAGTTTACGGCCCTGCGGAAGGTGCCGACGGTCGCGACCGTACATAACGGGCAATATCAAGGATGGATGAATTGGAACCAGGCCATTCTTTTACCTGCATTTGATACTTGGAAATGGGGGCTACTGGACTGGGATCGCGTTATCAATCCACTGGCGGCATTGATTAAGTGCTGTACGCTATACACGACCGTATCCGAAGGATACCTTTACGAACTCATGGAGCAAGCCAATGGTCTGGAACGATTATTCGCAATGGAACGAGCCAAGAGCGTTGGTATCGTCAACGGAATCGACACAGCGGTATGGAGCCCCGATCGGGACACCTTGTTGCCTGAGCCGTATCAAATCAAAGACGTGCAGCCTGGAAAATACAAAAATAAAGCAGCGCTGTGCGATGCATACGGGTTGGATGCTCGCAAACCGCTGTTGGCATATATCGGTCGGTTTGCCGGCGAAAAGGGCGCTGATCTTTTGCCTGAAATCATTGAAAACATATTGGGCGATGAAGGTGTTGAGCTAAATATCATGATATTGGGATCAGGAGACTCACGGGTACAATCCGCCATGGCTTATTTGGCAGAAAAGTACCAAGGGAAATTGGGGGTACATGTCGGTTACCAGGAAGAGCTATCACACCGCATTTATGCAGCGGCAGACTTCCTGATTATGCCTTCACGGGTGGAGCCATGCGGGCTGAATCAGCTTTATTCCATGCGGTACGGTACCATTCCCATCGTGCGGAAGACAGGCGGGCTTAAGGATACCGTTCAAGATATTGATGAGCCGGGCGGATACGGCATCACCTTTGCTGATGCGACCCCAGCTGATGCGACGGCAGCTATCTACCGGGCTTTGGAGCTGTATAACAATAAAAAAAGGATGCAACAATTGCAGAAACAACTCATGAAACTCGACTTTTCTTGGGATAAATCAGCAGCTAAGTATATCGAAATTTACCAACAAGTAACCGCATAAGTTATGATTAAGCACAATGTGATTTCCGTCGTACTGGGAGGGGGTAAGGGCAGTCGCCTTTACCCATTGACACATCAACGTTCCAAGCCTGCTGTGCCGATAGCGGGCAAATACCGGTTGGTGGATATTCCCATTTCCAATTGCCTCAATTCTGGTTACAACCGGATTTTTGTATTGACGCAATACAATTCGGCATCGTTGAATTCGCACATCAAAAATACCTATAATTTCAGCGTGTTCAGCAAGGGGTTCGTGGAGATCCTTGCGGCCGAGCAGACCAACGAGGGTGAGCGTTGGTATCAGGGTACTGCCGATGCGGTGCGGCATTTACAACGTTACCTGCAGCATCATGATTACGAACATTTACTCATCCTGTCGGGTGACCAATTATACCAGATTGATTTCCAGGAGATGATAGAGGCCCATATCGAAACCGGCGCGGAAATTTCGGTGGCCACCATTCCGGTCAATGCGAAGGATGCAACGTCATTCGGTATCCTGAAATCCGACGAAGCAGGAAACATCACGTCATTTATCGAAAAGCCGAACAGTTCGCTCCTTCCACCGTGGGAATCTGAGGTGAATGATGAGATGAAGGCGGTAGGCAGGGTTTATTTGGCATCGATGGGTATCTATGTATTTAATAAAAGTATTTTGACGCAGATTTTGGAGGAAAGCGAAGGGGTGGATTTTGGCAAAGAGCTCCTGCCGGAGGCCATAGGGCGTTACAAGATACACAGCTACCAATATCCCGGGTATTGGACGGATATCGGTAACATAGACTCGTTTTTCGAAGCCAATATCGGACTCACAGACGATATTCCCCAGTTCAATTTATTCGATAGAAACACCATCTTTTCCCGCGCCCGGATGTTGCCGCCTTCCAAAGTGTCGGGCACTACGCTCGACAATGTAGTCATCGCAGACGGTTGCATCGTGGCTGCCGAACGCATTGAGCGCTCTGTGATTGGGATCCGATCAAGGATAGGGGTGGGCTCTGTCATCAAAACTACGTATATGATGGGCAGTGATTTCTACCAAACGTTGCATGAGATCGAAGATGCACGGGCCAACGGTTTTCCCTTGGTCGGCGTCGGTGAAAACTGTTACATCGAGAACGCCATATTGGATAAGAGCTGCTGCATCGGAGACAACGTACGCATCACGGGCGGGGCGCATCTGGCTGATGGCGATTTCGATACCCATGCGATAAGAGACGGTATTGTCGTTGTGAAAAAGCGTGCCATTTTGCCTGCTGGCACCGTCATCGGTTGATTAGGGGCGCCTGTCATATCGCTGTACAGTAAGACGTTTTGGGGGACAACCCGAAAAAGATTATAATTGGGACGGACTTTAAACATCATGCTGCTAACTTTGCAGTTATGAATCACGATACAATTGTGGCTTTGGCTACGGCTACCGGAAACGGCGCTATAGCGGTCATCCGGCTTTCGGGCGCTGGGGCGATAGCGATAGTGAATAAAATTTTTAAAGGTAAGGACTTAGCCCAACAACCGTCCCATACCATTCATTTTGGGACGATACGCGATAACGGCGACATCCTGGATGAGGTGCTGGTATCTGTTTTTATTGCACCGCATTCCTATACCGGAGAACATGTCATAGAGATCTCCGCGCACAACTCCCGATATATTGTCGAGCGAATGATTCAACTGCTGATCCAGCACGGTGCGCGCGCGGCGCAGCCTGGCGAGTTTACCTTGCGGGCATTCCTCAATGGCCGGCTGGACCTTTCGCAGGCAGAGGCCGTAGCCGATCTTATTGCCTCTACATCAGCGGCGTCCCACCAGGTAGCTATACAGCAGATGCGGGGCGGTTTTTCTACCATATTGAAGCAGCTCCGCGAACAGCTCATTCAGTTCGCTTCACTGGTGGAACTCGAACTGGATTTTTCCGAAGAAGACGTGGAGTTTGCCAACAGGGAACAGCTTAGGGTGCTCATCGCTGAGATCAACGATGTTATCCAGAAGCTCATTGCTTCGTTTGAACGGGGCAACGTGCTCAAAAATGGTGTGCCCGTGGTCATTGCAGGCAGGCCCAATGTCGGAAAGTCTACGTTGCTCAATACGCTGCTAAATGAAGAGCGGGCCATTGTCTCGGATATAGCAGGCACCACGCGCGACACCATCGAAGACGAAATCAATATCAGTGGTGTCATGTTCCGGTTCATTGATACAGCGGGTATCCGAGATACGCACGATATCATTGAAGCAAAGGGTGTCGAACGTACCCGAGCGAAAATGCGGCAGGCTCGGCTCATCATTTACTTGGCAGATCCGCAGCAAGATGACGTTGACGAAATAAAAAGCCAGATTGCCGAAGTGGCCCAGCTTGACGTGCCCTTCGTGGTGGTGGTCAACAAGGTGGATTTGCTGAAACAAGACAAGCTTGAGGCGCTTCGTGCCATCGAACCGTTGTTTATTTCCGCCAAAAACAATGTCGGCGTAGAGGATCTGAAACAAGCGCTATTGCGCAAAGTAAATCTGCATAACCTTGATGCGGAAGACGTGTTGGTGACCAACATCCGCCATGTGGACGCCCTGCGAAAGACGGAAGGTGCTCTGCAGCGTGTGCTGGCAGGTATCGATAGCACGGTGACATCCGATTTTCTCGCTATGGATATCCGGCAGGCATTGCATCACTTGGGCGAGATCACCGGAAGCGTATCTACCGATGATTTGTTGGATAATATTTTCTCGAAGTTTTGCATCGGGAAATAACTATCCATCTTCCTCACTTGCAATAGATGCGTAGTGCTACAAGCAATGCACATCCGGCGACGAGGGCTATGAACAACCACCGGAAGGAAAAGTCGGTCGCGGGCTGGCGGTCGGTTTCCGATGCACGTTCTTTTGCATGGGTCTGTGTAACGGATGTATAGTCGCTTGCGGATGACCGTTCCTCGGTTTGGTCAGTTGCATGGTCACGCTGCAATTCGGTTTGCTCGCTTTGCGTACGGTAGGAGACGATGGCTGTCGCTTCACCCTCAAACCCCCGGGAGGGGTGGTAAGATATCGACCCTTTCGGGAGAATGACAACAGCGGTTGATCCAGTAGACCACCGTTGTTGATGTTTGTAGAAGGATTGAGCCATCGTTTTTTCGATATGTGCTACTGCCGTTGCACTTTGCACGGTATCCGCCCGACCAACTACATATTTTCTGATTGATTGACGGTCTGTAGCTTTACGCCCAAAATAATATAATTATGAAAGAGCGTAGGGACTACATGTTTGCCTTGGTCCGCCAATGGCGTGAGAGCGGTTTGACCCGGAAGGAATTCTGTCTGCAGCACGGTATCACCCTGTCTAAGTTCGGTTATTGGATCAGTCGCTGGAAAGAGGATCAATCCGCCGTTAATAGCGGTTTTATACCGATGGGTTCTCCCGGTATTGCAGGCCATTCAGTTTTATCGGTTATTTACCCCAACGGTGTGCGGCTGGAAGTGCCTTCGGCCGACCTGGGGTTGTTGTCCCGGTTAATCGCCCTGGTCTGATGTTCAGCCTGGGTTCCTCGCACCGTTATTACCTGTACGGTGCCCATTGCGATATGCGGAAATCATTTGACGGACTGTGCGGGCTGGTTTCCGGTGGTCTTGGACGGAGTGCGACCAGTGGTGACGTGTTCGTGTTCCTGAACCGCCGGCGCACACATATGAAGCTTCTGCACTGGGAGCACGGCGGGTTTGTGCTTTATTACAAAAGGCTGGAGGGCGGTACATTTCCTGTGCCGAAAACCGGTGGGCCTGACGGCGGGATCGACTGGAGCGATCTGGTGCTGATGGTGGAGGGGATCGTTGTGGAGAAGAGCCGGAGGCGGCACCGGTTCTCACTGAAAAAAGTGGTCTGAATTAACCAAAAACATCGCTTTCTGCTTGCATAACCCGATGGTTATCTGTATTTTTATGCCATGCAAGCGGCACTGGAACAGCTATCGAAAGAGGACCTTTTAGAGGTTGTTTCCAGTATATCCAAAGAGAATGAACTCCTTCTTCGGGAGCGTGATTACCTGAAAGAACAGCTGGCCATGTATAAGCGGATGCAGTTCGGCCAGAAGCGCGAGCGCTTTGAAGGTGACCCGGCCCAGATGAGCCTTCCATTCGATGCTGCACCTGCCCAGGAGGAACAGCAGTGGGAGGAAGTGAAGCAAAAGATCGAGTACGTCCGCAAACGCCCGAATCACAAGGGGCGCGCGAAACTTCCTGAGCACTTACCGGTAGAAGAAATCGAGATACACCCCCAGGGTGACCTCTCGGATATGGTCTGCATCGGTAAAGAAATCACCGAGGAACTGGAATGCGAGCCGGCCAGGTTCTATATCAAGCGCTATATCCGCTACAAATATGCCGCTAAATGCGGTGAAGGTGTGAAAATCGGCGGGCTGCCGGAAAGGGTGATCGACAAGGGCATCCCCGGGGCCGGCCTGCTGGCGATGATACTGACCGATAAATACGTGGACCACCTGCCGCTCTACCGCCAGAAACAGCGATTCGCCCGGGAAAATATCCAAATCCCTTCCTCCACGATCGAGGGCTGGACGAAGGAAGCGCTCATCAAACTGCACCCGCTTTATGAGCAACTCATCTTCGACACGAAAGCAAAAGGATACCTCCAGGTGGATGAAACCCCGATAAAAGTACTGGATAGCGACAAAAAAGGCGCCACCCATCAGGGCTACTACTGGGTATACCATGCCCCGCTTGACGGTATTGTACTGTTCGACTACCAGCCCACGCGCGGGCAGGTGGCCGCAAAGAAGCTGCTGGATACCTTCAAGGGTTACCTGCAGACCGACGGGTATGCCGTCTATGATAAATATGGCCGCAGAAAGGATATCACCCACCTGGCCTGCTGGGCCCATGCGCGGAGGGAATTCGAGCGCGCACTGGATAATGACAAAGCAAGGGCCGAAAAAGCCCTGCTCATGATCCAGCGGCTCTACGCGGTGGAAAGGCGGGCCCGGGAGGAAAAACTGGCCGCCGAACAGATCAAGA
>NZ_JAENGN010000031.1:0-13252 GCF_016533505.1 Parapedobacter sp. ISTM3
CGCTGAAGGCAAACGGCAAATATGCAGAGGCCAAGCAGCAATTCGAAGCTTACCGCTCGCAGAAGGGGACGGATGATGGCGTAGCCAGCCTCATCGCGGGATGTGATTCGGCGATTACCTGGATGGCTAATCCGACGAATCACCTGATCCGTAACCAGACGGCCGTCAATACCGAACGGTCGGAATTTGCAGTACATGCGGCAGATGGCAGGGTGTTTTATGCCGCTGAACCTGATGTCGTAGGCAACAGTGAAAAGCATGGGTGGACAGGCAATGCGTTCCTGAGGATTTTTTCAGCGGATCGCTCGGCAGCTAATAATGCCTTGTCATCGCCAGCGATTGCGGCTGATATGCCCAACGATGCCCGCTATCACATCGGTCCGGTAACGGCGGATCCGGATGGAAAAACGTTATACGTAACGCGTACGTATCCGGGAAGGGAAGGGGTGGTTTCAAAGGAAAGGCGCACGAAATACCATACGAATAAGCTGGAGCTGTACCGTTATACGAAAGATGCGTCTACCGGCGAGTGGATAGCCGAGCCATTTGCTTATAACAACGTCAAAGGCTATTCCGTGGGACATGCCGCGCTGGCGCCTGATGGAAATACAATCTACTTTGTAAGCGATATGCCCGGGGGACATGGCGGAACGGACATCTGGTTTTGTAAGCGGCAGGATGACGGGCAGTGGGGCACGCCCGAAAATGCGGGCTCCGAAGTGAACAGTGCGGGGAATGAAATGTTTCCGAATATTGCCCCTGATGGGACGCTGTATTATTCGAGCGACGGCCTGCTCGGAATGGGCGGGTTGGATATCTTCCGGTCCACGGGTGCCGGACGTGAGTGGTCTACGCCGGAGAATCTGCGGTATCCGGTCAATTCTCCGCAGGATGATTTTGCCTTTGTTTATGTAATGGATGATGAGACGGCCATCAGCGGATACCTTTCATCGGATAGGCGCGAAGGTGCAGGTGGAGATGATATCTATTCGTTTGTGCTGGAGAAGCCGAAAATCATCATCATGCTGCAAGGCACCACGTCGAATAAGCAAAGCGGCGAACGCTTGGTGGCCGATGTCACCTTGTTTGATGGCAGTAAAACGATTGTCGCAAGCAGGCAAAGTACGGAGAACGGTACCTTTGAGTTTCTGCTGGATGGTGATCGCGACTATCAGGTGTTTGCCAGGAAAGCTGGCTTCCACCCCGATTCGGCCCGGGTAAGTACCGTGGGGATTACCAAAAGCGACACCCTGCATGTTGCGCTTTTGCTGGACCCGGAGTTTACCGTTGGCCAACGCATCGAACTGGAAAATATTTACTATGACTTTGACAAGCACAACATCCGTCCGGATGCAGCAGCAATACTGGACCGGTTGGTAACAATCATGCAGGATTATCCGACGCTGAAGATCGAGCTGTCAAGCCATACCGACAGCCGGGGCAGCGACGCCTACAACATGGCGCTGTCGCAGCGAAGGGCGCAGGCGGCTGTGGACTACCTGGTAAGCCGGGGCATCGCCAGGGAGCGGATGGTGGCGCGAGGGTATGGGGAGACGAGGCTGGTGAACGGCTGCGGCAACGGGGTGCCCTGCTCGCGCGAGCAGCACCAGGCAAACCGGCGCACGGAGGTGACCGTGTTGGAATATTGATAAGGGGTTCCGCATGTTAATTTTGCAACGTCTCCGCACGGCAAGGTCGTGCGGAGACGTTGTTTTGATTTGTGATATTCGGTAATTTGGAAAGCCAATGTTTCTAAATTATACGATAAACTTGCTACCTTTATCGGGCGAACAAACCTGCTACCAGCAATGCCGTTACACATTACTGTTGTTGATGACCACAGCGCTGTGCGATTGGGAATGAAATATATCATTCAGGAGTGGATGCCTGAAACGGTTGTGTCTTTTGCGGATACCATGCCCGAATTGTTGCGGCTGTTGTCTTCGAAATTTATTGATATCGTTGTGTTAGATATCAATATTCCGGGAGGAAATAGCTTTGATATGATCAAAATGATCCGGGGCCTTCAGTCCCATGTGAAGATACTCGTGCTGTCTGCTTATGAAGAACTACTTTATGCGCTTCGCTATATTGACTTGGGGGCTGATGGGTACTTGCAGAAGAATAGTAATGAAATAACTATCCGCGAAGCGCTGAATACGGTATGTCAAGGGAAGAAGTACCTTAGCAACGACGTCAAAGCGCATATCCTGGAGCAGCGGATGTCCGCGGGCGAGAAAGCAACGGAAAATCCGATAGGGAGCTTGACTAACCGGGAATTGGAAGTATGCCGTTTGCTGGCGGAAGGAAAGGGAGTAGGCGAAATTGCCAAGCTGCTGTTTCTCCACACATCGACCGTAGGCACTTACAAGAGTAAAATCTACGAAAAGCTTCATGTCAATAACATCACGGAATTGATTGATAAATTCCGGTTGCATGATTTTGGCGTAACGCAAATACAATCGTAGTGCCTTTGCCCAACACACTCCAAATGTGCATTTCTGCATTGATCAGCTGGGCCATATCCTTGGCTAACATGAGGCCAAAGCCGGTTTCTTTTTCCAAAGCATTGCGGTTTGTCGGCACGTGCTGGTTGGTATTATAATAAGCCACTTGCTCGGGGCGCAGCCCTACCCCGGTGTCGGAAATGCTGAAGGAAACCAAACCGGCGGCCATGTTCTCCACACTGATCATGATCTGGCCACCCTTCGTAAATTTAATGGCATTGTCAAGGATATTGTGGATGATGACAGATAGGATATCTGCATGCGCATTGATGACGGTGTCCTGCGGGATTTCATTGGTAATGGTATTGCCGCGGAGTTTTGCGATCGGTAGGAAGATGTCGACCTGGCTTTGGACAACCTGATGTAAACAAACGTCATGCAGCACCAGCCATTCTTTGGTGCGCATAATGCGCGATAGGTTTGTCAGGTTGTTTGAGTATTGATAAATGTGCTGCGTGGCATGATAGATTTGCTGGATTTCGCCGGATGTGATCCGTTGTGCTTTTGCCCTGGATTGCATGGCATGTAGCGTTTGGACGACATAATGGAGTGGTGCTTTGATGTCATGGGTAATCGATGCCGATAGGTGCTGCTGCCATTCGTATTGTTTTTTAAGGTCTTCGGTCCGCTCGTTTACCTTCTGGATTAACAACCGGTTTTGTTTGAGAACAAGCTTGGTCCGGACATAGATCATCAGCCAAAAGATCAATCCGATGCTCATGCAGAAAATAGCGGTAAACCACCAGGTTTCGTGAAACAAAGGCTGTACATGGAGACGGAAATTGGCATATTTGAAATCTCTCAGGGTTAGCCCGCTTCGCATGCGAATCCGGAGCAGATGGCTGCCGGAGGAAAGGTTATTTATCGACAGGGAGTTATGAATCCCGTTGAATGGTAGCCATTCGCTTGACGGCTTGTCACTACGGTCTAGCATATATTCAATTTCCATATTGTGTGGGTTTCCATAAAACGGGGTAGCGATCTTAATGTCCAGTCTGGAAAAATTACGTGGAATTTGGATGGTATCGCCAATACGTAGGGTATCGCCATTAAGTGATACTTTGTCGAGGATAATCGCATCGTCCGGAAATTCGTCGATGATAGTCATCGGATCGAATTGTACTAAGCCGCGTAGTGAAGGGAATGAGAAACGGCCATCTGGCAGTTTGATGGCACAAGGCATGCATCCCCCGTTGAATTCGTTGCTGTCGAATCCCCAATTTTTATTATAATAAAAGTAAAAAGGCGTTTCGCTGTTGTTTTTTTTGTAGTCGAGCAATTGTTGTTTGCTAACCTTGAATAACCCTTTATTGGTGCTTATCCAAATAAAACCATTGTCGTCTTCCAAGGTACAGTGGGAAGTAGTCAGGTACCTGTTTTTGTCTAGCGGGAAAGCTGTTATATGTCCGTTTTCGTATAGAAAAAAACCATGTTGGTAAGTTGTTACCCAGTGTCGTCCGTCCGATTCTCTTCGGATGCTGCGAATATGCATGTCTCCAAAAGCGGGAATGCCGGTGACTGTAGTGCTTACGGTGTTGTACGAGAATAAGCCTTTTCGGGTGCCAATGAACAGGACTGAGTCGTCTGCCCGTTCAATATACGTAATGGCGCTGGGCAAGGAGGCTCGGACAACAAAGGTGTCACGACTTGCGTCGTAATACGCCAATAGGTTTTCTTCTCCTCCTAGCCAGTAACGCGCTGAGTCATCCTTATAGATATATTTTAGCTGCATCGGATTTGGCTTTATGTCAACGATACGGCTCGCATCCCGCGACAGGATCATGATGGTGTCTTTAAGGAGAATCCAGATTGTCTCTCCGGGACCGATGATCTGACCCCTCTGATGCTTTTTACCGACCAATGGTAGCGCACGCTTTAGCGTACCATCGTTGTCAAATATTGCACCGTGGTCTGACAGCAGCGATCCATTGGGTAAAAGTGCCTGCGTATAGAACACATTATTAGCATGGGGAAGATCTATCGTTAAGGGGGTAAAGAACCGTTTCTGGATGACGAATAGTCCATCTGTTTCGCTGCCCAATAGGATCTGTCCTTCGGACGCCAGGTGATGGACAGCGATGATGTCATGCTGCCGGAAATCGAACCCTGTCAGTAATAGCGTGCTGGACAAATTTCCGTCTTCGGTTTCTGCGAGGCGATATAAACTGTTGGCCGCATAAACAAACAACTGATTAGATACGGGATTCCAGTAAAGATTAAATGGAGTCGAATTGGGTAAATCCGACAGATCGCCTCCAATGTTTTTTTTGGCAACGCAGGCTTCTTTATTGATTTCCGTGTATTGACGGATGCCCTCGAAGTAATATAGCTTTCCGTGGAGACTGGCAAACTGCCAGAGATTTGCGTCGGCAAAAGGTATGGATGCTGTAGGACTCATGTGGAATGGCGGAAAGACGGATATCGAATCAGAGGATATGACAAAGTCTCCGCCAGCGCCATCCGGAACGACCAAGTGTTGTGGCGTGTAGTCGGGATAGCTCGGTGGAAGGCGGACGCTATGATACAATGTTTTTTCGCGGATGGAGCGAAGCTTTTGGAGCACGCCCCAAAGTGGCTTCTCGGATGTGGTTGGTTTGCCGTCTTTCAATAAGATCATTTCGTTGAATTCGCTCTGAGCCCAGAATTCATTGGGCTGCGATCCTCGATAAAGGGCGACCATACGGTCGCTTTTTAACTTGGTAGACAAGTCGTCGAACGTCCTGAACAGGCCATCCCCATCATAGCGAACCGGTCCTTTTTCGGTGATCAACCAAACGAACCCCAGATTATCTTGTCCGATTCCTTTAATGCTGTTCTGAGGGAGGCCATGCTCATCCGTGTACTGTTTAATTAGGTATCCGTTATTTGAGGTATTAGCGCGAGGGAGTTGCACAATGAGCAGCAACGTCACACATAAAAGAAATATTCGGCAAATCAAACGGTTTGAAACGGTCACGGTTGTAATAAACATCGAGTAATCATTCAGTATCCAGCAATTCTTCAGTATCGAAATTTTCCTAATAGAAGAGTGGTGTAAAGTTATTTAATTTCGGGCATTACTCCCAAAGTATCAATCTGTTATTACTCTAATTTTTTAGTTACTTGATTGATAATTAATCAAATTAATTAGGGGTTACTATCTTGATGTTGAGTTGTTTGATAGAAAATTTACGATGCACTAGCGAAAATGTATGACTTTTATTTCCAAGAAATACGATTGTGTCCCTTCCTGAGCCCGGTTATGTTTGCAGCATCAATACGTTGAGTGTCTATCTAAAATATGGTCTTGGTTTCTTAGCCTAAATCATAGAAAACGTTTGCGAACCCTTACAACATTACCCATGAGAAGAAACTTACTTGTTTGTGTCCTTTTCTTTTTTACATCCCAGCTCTACGCGGACGACTATTACTGGGTAGGCGGTGGAGGAAACTGGAGTGACCTGGCCAACCACTGGCGGTTGGGAAGCCCCACAGGCAGTACACCCAGCATCGTGCCATCGGCAAGTGATAATGTGTTTTTTGGCAGCTACAGCGGCTTCACGTCGGCCAGCCGGACGGTGACACTCAACACCAACGCGTTTTGCAACAACATGACCTGGGAAAGCGATGTCCCGAACAATCCTGTGCTGGCAAAAGGAGGTGCAAGTACGCTGTTTGTATACGGAAACCTCGTCCTGTCGCCGATGGTCACCTATGATAATGTGGTGGATGTGGAGTTTACAGGATCCAATCCCGCCACATTGATCGCTAACGGTACGATAGGGGGTATCCTGAACCTTATCGTCAATAAACCGGGAAGCGGGCTGACGCTCTTGGACGACCTGATTTATACCGGAAGTACAGCCAACAATGGGTATGGTCTCACCTTGACCGCGGGTTACCTAAATGCATCTGGGAGAACGATGGAGCTCTTCAGTTTTTTGAGTGACAATAACAACCCGCGACATTTGGATATCACAGATGGCAGCATTATCGTGCTACGAAATTTTTACTTTAGGGGAACCGGTAAGACGCTTGTTGCGGAGAATTCTTATGTAAAGACGGGTATTCGCTTAGTAACGGATGGCGGTGAGTTTGACGAGGTGGAAGCAACATCTGACAGTCCAAATAACGACCTTTTTTCCGTATATAATACAACATTCCGGAAACTCGTATTCAGCAACCCCTCGCTTTCGTCTAATGCGCGTATCCATGCTGGAAATACGGTGGATTCGTTGATTTTCATGGGGACTGGTCATATAAGGTCGGAAAATAATCATGTAAACTACGTATCGATTGCCGGAAACGGCACGGTTGGAGGTGCGAACAATGTGATAGGGTACATGGAAATAGCAGGGACTTTGAATATCATCGACGACGGCGGTCATGTTTTTGATACGTTGTTGGTTGCGCCTAACAAGGATATATGGGTCAGACGGACGATTACCATCAATAAGTATTTCCGGGCGGGAGGGGCGCCCTGTGACGGATTTACAGAAATCACCGGAACTTCCGACGGTACGATTAATTTTGCCGCTGGAGCGCAGGTCGATATCGATAATGTATTGCTGACCAATATCGCAGCAACGGGCAGTCTTACCCCATTGACCGTCAACGGAATCGACAACGAAGGTAATACGGGCTTTATCATTAATACGCCCAATACCATCAGCCGGACATTGTACTGGGTCGGTGGTCCGGGTGATTGGGACGACCGCAACCATTGGAGTGAAGAAAGTGGCGGTGCTCCAGGGGCTTGTATCCCCTTTATCGGGGATGATGTGGTGTTTGATGGCAACAGTGGATTGAACGGTGGAGGGACCGTAGCCACCACGGGCAATACCTACTGCCGGAACATGACTTGGGCGGCCGGTATCTCGGGCAGTCCGATTTTCTCGGTGAGCGGCAACTTTTACATGCAAGTATATGGTTCGGTGGTACTGAACCCGAATGTGACCATGAATGGCATGCTGGATATGCGGGGAACAGAAGCGGTGACCTTTACCACCAACGGAAGCACGAAAGGAAACAACCGCATCTTGGTTCGAAAGTCGGCAGAGGATCCATTGGCCGGTGGTGTGACCTTGACAGATGATTGGACAAATCCGTCGGGATCCTTTCAGTTGAACAGGGGGCATCTGAATTTAGCAGGAAAGGCCGTAAATATCAATATCTTCACCAGTAATGTTTCCAATGGACGGCATGTGGATATGCAGGGATCGGACATTACCGTCAACAGGTGGGAATATAGGGCTGGTAATAAAACGTTGGAAGCGGATAATTCGAAGCTGACCATTACGGGTTCGATATATGTGGCGGGAATGGTGACGTATGATGCGGTCGATGTAACAACCGGATCGCTCAATACGGATAATTTTTCGGTTACCCAGACCGGCTTCAGGGAACTGCTCTTCAGTAATCCGTCGTTGGTCACCGCTGCCCGTATCGATGGCGGCAACATCATCGAACGGCTGGAATTTATGGGACAGGGGGCGATTGCGGGGACTGGCAACGTGATTGATTCGCTAATAACAGGTGAGAACCGTAACCTATGGCTTGCTCAGGGGAGCAATACCATCAACGAATACTTCAGGGCCGTGCATCCCGATTGCAGTGGCCTGGGTGAGATCAGGAGCTTGGGGACAGGCAGCACCATTGTTTTCGGTGCCGATGCCGACGTGGATGTGGCGAATGTGTACATGGAGAACATCACGGCCTCGGGCGGGGGTGGTACGTTGACGCTCCCCATCGCGTTTTCGGGGGCGGATGCCGGGGGCAACGCAGGTTGGACCATCATCCCTTCGGACGGCGATGCCCGCTATTGGATTGGGGGGGGCGGCGACTGGAACGACGCCTCGCATTGGAGTACCGAGTCGGGCGGTCCCGGTGGCGCCTGTGTGCCAACGGTTGCGAATGATGTGTATTTTGACGCCAACAGTGGGTTTGGTACAACAGCGGCTTCACGGACGATCACCGTAAACAATGGGAATGCTTATTTCCGGAATATGGATTGGACAGGCGCGGCAAACAATCCGATTCTGAATAGGAACGCGGCCTGGAACATGGAGGCATGGGGCGAAAGCATCGTGCTGAACCCGGCAGTGACCCTGAATGCGACCTTCCAATTAAGGGGGGCGGCTGCAACCGTCATGACGGGCCAGACGCTGGGTAATTTTGATTTGGAACTGCGGAAGCCGGGCGGGTCTTTTACCATCGCGAACGATTATTCAAATAACCAGACCGATATCTTCCTGTATGAAGGGGCGCTGATCGCTTCGGGGATTGCGTTGACGGTAAACGCGATTGATAATGACAACCGAAACAACAACCTATCGGTGGATATCAGCGGCAGTGCCGTCAATGCCGGGGCTCATTGGCGGTACAGCGGCGGAGTTTCGAATCGGTTGCTCGATGCGACGGATGCAGTGATCACAACGCAACAGTTTATTGCTGAAGGACTTGCATACCATCAGGTATATATCAGTGGAACCTCAAATTTGCATGGGCGCTTCTCAAATATCGCCGCCAATCGAATCACGTTTACGCAAACCAACGTAAGCTCAGCGGTAGGCATAAACGGTGTAAACAACCAGCTTGACACGGTTGAATACAAGGGAGGCGGCGCCATCTACGGCACGGGCAATACTATTGGTACACTGATCTTATTCCCGGGTAGCCGTTACACGCTCACTGCGGGAACCAATACGACGATAACGGAAAGCTGGTTTGGCAGTGGTACGCCCTGCCAGCTTACCGAAATCGTGAGCAGCAGTCCGTCGGCCGTTGCGACGGTGACGAAAGCCGACGGAGCCGTGGACTTCGACTATGTACGCCTGGAACGCATCGCGGCGACCGGTGGTGCGGAGTTTGCTGCCGGGTCGCACAGCCTCGACCTCGGGGGAAGCACCGGTTGGGACATCGCGCCTTATGATGGGGCTTCGCCGATCGAAGGCCTGGGGCCGGACATCAGCCTGGCTGATGCGGAATTTCCGTATACGATTTCCACGGCTGGTTTCTTCGGATCGCCATTGTCCCGCTACGAATGGAAGAAAGACGGCATAGTCGTCGGCACGGCTGATGAGCTGGTGGTGACCGAGCCGGGTGAATATGCCATCAAAGTGGATTTTCCCGATGGTTGTATGGTGCTGGATACCATTCTGATAGCCCGGGATAGCGCCGATCTGGTCGTCGTAAAAGCATTGAAAGACCCCGACCAGGAGGCGTATGTGCCCGGCGAAGAGGTGGTGTACACCATTACGGTGACCAACAACGGACCGGACGACGCGGTGAACGTGGTGGTGACGGACCAAGCGCCCGAGGATACCGAGATGACGGCTTGGTCAGCGACGGTGACTGCGGGTACCGTCGATCTACCCAATGCATCGGGCACGGGTAACCTGGCTGAAACCATCGCATTGCTGCCCGATGGGGCTACGGTGGTGTATGAAGTAACGCTGGCAACGGAATCCGGCCGGATGGCCGACCTGAGCAATACGGTGGAGGTGACCTCACCGACCCCAGACCCGGAACCGGACTGCGACGCATGTACGACCGCACCCCTGCCCGCTGCGCCGGAGGCTTCGGTATCCGTTGCCAAAGTTGTGAACCCCGGAACGCAGGAAAGCTATATACCGGGTGAGGCGGTTGCCTATACCATTACGGTGACCAACGACGGGCCAAGCGATGCCCGGGAAGTGGTCATCGCCGATACGGCGCCTGCGGGTACGGCCATTACAGGGTGGACGGCAACCGTGACCACCGGAACGGTGACGCTGCCGGATGCATCCGGCAACGGCGACCTCAATGAGACGATTGCCGTATTGCCGAGCGGTGCGGTGGTGACCTATGAAATAACGGTGCAGACACCGGCTGACTATACGGAAGATTTGAGCAATACCGCTGCGGTAAGCAGCGATACGGAAGACCCGGACGATGCCGACAATACGGCAACTACTCCCGGCTTGCCGTCTGTGCCGGCTGCGCCGATCAGCGACGGCGACCAGGAGGAGTGTGCGGAGAGCCCGCTGCAGACGCTGACCGCCACGGCTACCGTGCCTGATGGAACGACCATCGTGTGGTACGATGCCCCGACAGGGGGGAATGTCGTTGCCGACGCAAGCTTGGATGCCGTTGGTACGGTGACGTACTATGCGGAGGCGCGAAAAGGCACGTTGGCCAGCCTGACGCGTACGGCCGTGACGCTGACTATCAACGCGCTGCCGACGGTGGTCATTACCGACCCAGCCGTGGCGTGCGCCGGATCAACCATAGACCTGACGGCCGCGGCCGTCACCGAAGGGAGTGATGTGGGGCTCACCTATGCCTATTATACCGACGCCGCGGGTACTGACGTGCTGGCCAATCCGGCGGCTGTTACCGAATCGGGTACGTACTACATCCGGGGGACGAGCCCCGTGACGGGGTGCAGCACCCTTGTGCCGGTGGTGGTCCAGTTTGTGGATCGGCCGGTGGTGACGGTTACCCATCCGGACTGTGCAGCGGGTAGTACCGGCTCGATTGCCATCACCGGCCCGCTGGGTACCGGGTTTGAGTACTCCATCGATGGTACTAGTTACCAAGCAGACCCATTGTTTGAGGATCTGGTACCTGGCACGTATTACGTGACGGCGCAGCATGCTTCGGTGCCGGGATGCGTGAGCGAAGCGCTGGAAGTAACCATCAGCGACCGGCCGACGACGGTGACCCCGACGGTCGTACAGCCGGATTGCGACAATCCGTTGGGACAGATTATCTTTCCGGAAAATCCGGATTATGAGTATGCGGTTTATCCGGTGGGCGGAACGCCGTCTTACGGACCGGCTCCTATTTTTACAGACCTGGCACCCGGCGAATACCGCGCGCAAATGCGCTCGCTGGTGATTATATGCGAAGCCGATCCGGTGACGGTAACCATAAACGAGGCACCGGTTGTACCGGCTGCACCGGTAAGCGGTGGAGATGTTGCCGAATGTGCAACCACACCGCTGCAAACGCTGACGGCGGCCGCTACGGTGCCTGTTGGCGTAACCGTCATCTGGTACGATGCGCCGACGGGCGGCAATGTGGTGGCCAGCCCGACCCTGAATACGGTGGGAACGGTGACGTATTACGCCGAAGCTACCAACGGCACCTGCGTCAGCACAAGCCGTACACCGGTAACGTTGACCATCAACCCGTTGCCGGTAATCGATGCGAAGGACGACCTGGTGGTATGCGGCGCGTTTACCCTGCCGGATATTACCGGTACGGATATTACCGGCGACAAGGCATATTATACTGAGGCCGGCGGTGCCGGTACGCGCCATGAGATTGGGGAAACGATTTCCGTAGCGGGCACTTATACGTTGTATCAATATGCAACGACGGTCGATGGCTGTGTGGCCGAATCGTCATTCGTCTTAACCATCAATGAAACGCCTACCGCCGGTACCGTTGGCAACGACCAGGCTGTCTGCTATGGCGAAGTGCCTGCTGAGTTGATGTCAACGGCGGCAGGTACGGGTACGGGCACCGTCGTATACCGATGGGAAATGTCTACGGATGGCGGCGCGTCTTGGTTGCCGGTTGCCGGTGCCGAGGGTGCGGCTTATCAACCGGAGGTCCTGACGGTGACAACACTGTTCCGCCGGATTACGGTGGCGACGGCCAGTGGCCTGTCGTGCGAGTCTGCACCGACGGATGCGGTGGAGGTTGTGGTTGCCGATGAGCTGTTCGCCGATGCGGGAGCCGACCAAAGCCAGGTTAACGACGAAGCCTTTACACTGGCAGCGGCAACGCCGGCGTTGGGTGCGGGGCAATGGAGCGTGGTGTCCGGTACGCCATCGACAGCGGTATCGGATGTAAACGACCCTGCGGCAACGGTATCGGTGGCACCCGGCGAGAGCGTGACCCTGCGCTGGACCGTGACCAACGGCAGTTGTGCTGTGTTTGATGAGGTGACATTGACGCACCTGGTCCGCAGCTTCAGCAGCAGGAAAGCGGTCGTCGATGCAAATGGCGACGGCGTGGCGCAGGCAGGCGAGGCCCTGACCTATACGATTGCCGTGACCAATACCGGGGACGTCGATTTGACGGGGGTAACCATTGTGGATGAGATTCCGTTGGGAACAACGTATATCGATGGCAGCGCGACGGCAACGGGCGGTAGTTTTGCCGGCGATGAGGTGGCGTGGACCATCAATGTACCCGCGGGAGGAACGGTAAATGTGCGTTTCAGTGTAACGGTTGTTGAAGATGTGACTGGTCTTGATGATATTACCAATACGGCGCTGGTTGCCGATCCGGTCGCCGGCACGCAGCAACCGTTTGTGACGATATCGGTAGGTGCGGAGCGCACCTTCACGGCCGCCAAGTCGGTGGCGGATGCTTCCGGCGACGGGCTGGCGCAGGCGGAAGAGGAGCTGACGTATTCGATTACGGTGGAAAATACCGGGGATGTGGACCTGCTCGGGGTCACCATCCGCGACGTGATACCAACCGGCACGGCTTACGTGGCCGGAAGTGCCGATGCCGACGGCGGGGTGTTTGATGATGCTAACGGCCGCATAGACTGGCTGCTGGATATTCCGTTTGGAACGAGCGTCACCGTAAACTTCGGGGTGACGGTGGCGGCAGACCTGACGGGCATCGATGTGATTGCCAACACGGCGGTTGTGTCGGATCCGGCCGATCCGTCGGGCACGCCCCGGGAAGCAACCGCGCCGGAATTACCGGTTGATGCGGCACGCGGCTTTGCAGCCACCAAGTCGGTGGCGGATGCTTCAGGT